>DIPB01000161.1:3311-7043 GCA_002426275.1 Firmicutes bacterium UBA5499 | reverse complement strand
ATGTTTTATTTTCAGGGTAGATCTGAAGCTGATTGATCTTTTGGGCTTAGGTTATCTGAGCTTGGCTTTCGTCAACTGGCTTTGCGCTTACGGGCGGACGCTGATTATGTCCCGGGCGGGGCAGAGCGTGCTTTACGATATGCGCAAACAGCTCTTTGATCACCTGCAAAGCCTTTCTTTTCGCTTTTATGACAGCAGGCCCGCGGGGAAGATCATGGTTCGCATCACTTCGGATGTGAATACCCTCAATCAGCTGCTCACAAACGGGGTTGTGAACATGGTCGCGGAAGTTTTCAATCTGTTGGTGATCGTGCTTTTGATGCTCTCCATGCATACTAAGCTGGCGCTGCTTTCTTTCTCCATTCTGCCGGCTCTGGCCGTCTTTGCGCTGAAGCTTAGGCCGGAAATCCAGCGCCGCTGGTATAACGTGAGACTTAAGCTTTCCACTATCAATGCGTATCTCAATGAGAGCATTATGGGCATGCGCATCACCCAGGCTTTCACCAGGCAGGAGCGGAATCAGGAGTATTTCCAGGAGCTCAATGGCAGTTTGCTGTCTTCCAGCATCCGGGCGATCAAACTTAATGCTCTTTTCATGCCTACCTTTGAGATAGTGGCGGCCGTGGGAACGGGACTTGTGCTCTGGTACGGTACGGGCATGATTCGGACAGGCGGCTTAACCGTCGGGATCTTGGTGGCTTTTCTCAATTACCTCTGGCGGTTTTGGGTTCCCATTAACATGCTGGCGGAATTCTATACTCAGATCCAGACTGCCATGGCGTCGGCTCAGCGGGTCTTTGAGATCCTGGATACCAAGCCGGAGATTAAAAATGCGCCTTGCGCCATGGCTTTGCCTCCCATCAAGGGGCAGGTCTCCTTTGAGCATGTGGACTTCGGTTACGATCCAGGCCAGGCGGTCCTGCACGATTTCACTTTGAAGGTGAAGCCGGGACAGACCATAGCTTTGGTTGGCCCCACAGGCGCTGGTAAGACTTCCATCATCAATCTGCTGACGCGTTTTTATGATCCGCAGGGCGGCAGGATCGCCATCGACGGCGTGGATATAAAGAAAGTAACCCTGGAGTCTCTGCGCAGCCAGATCGGGATCGTGCTTCAAGATACGTTCATCTTCTCTGGTCCCATCAAAGAAAATCTTCGTTACGGCAAGCTGGATGCTACGATGCAGGAGATCATCAGGGCAGCGAAAATTGCCAATGCCCATGAATTCATCATGAATTTTCCTGCAGGCTACGATACCGAAGTTGAGGAGAGAGGTTCCAAGCTCTCGGTGGGACAAAGGCAGCTGCTATCCTTCGCCAGAGCGTTGCTTTTAGATCCAGCGATTTTGATCTTAGATGAGGCGACTTCAAGCATAGATACGGAAACCGAGCTTTTGATCCAGCAAGCGTTAGCCAGACTGCTTGCCGGCAGGACTTCCTTTGTGATCGCGCACCGGCTTTCCACCATCCAAAATGCGGATCGGATCGTGGTGATAGATCACGGCAGGATCGCCGAACAGGGGACGCACAGGCAGCTGCTGCAGCAAGGAGGAATTTATCGTAATTTATGCGCAGCTCAACTGAAGCCCGGTTTGGTTGGCGTTAGCTGAAGAGAGGTCAATGAAGCCGGAGGCAAAGCCAGGGTTCAAAGTATTTGAAATGTGCGATGGGCGCCGACGCGGGCGATTATGCCTCGCGGCCAAGAAAAGCGATTTCAGCGTCGATTAGCTCTTTCAGCTTGCGCAGTTCCTGTTTCGTGCGGGTGATGCCTTTGCCCATTTTTGCGTGGCCCGGAGCCCAGATGCGGATGTCGTATTTGGGCTCCGCGCCGTTCCAGCTGATACGGTTGACCTCTTTGCGCCAGCCTTTGTCGCTTTCGGAGATTACGCCAAGCTCGTTAATGATCTCAAATTTAAAATCATTTTTCTCAGCAGCCATAGCTTTATCCTCCTTAATTCGCCATGATTCTCCATGCCGGCTGATTGTCTGTTGCCTTTGAGCCGCGCCGCTCAAGAATGCAGCGCACTTCATATATGCGGCTTATTTTTTCTATTGTTTCTTTTTTAGCGGCAGAAAATGGCACCCAAATGATTCCTGATTGGGCGCGGTTATCAACGAAACTTATGTCCGCAGCTTGCAGCAAAGCCACCAGTTCCGCTCAAAGTTAGGCTGATAATCAAACGGAGTAAAGAATTGGAGAATCTGACTGTCCGGGAGGTAATGGAGGCGATGGAGACAATCACGGAAATTAAGTATTCCGGCAGATACGGCAGTCTGATAACTGAGGCTGGTTTGTTACAGCGGGAAATTATGGCTGCGTTCGGGCTTCCTCCGGAAACATTGTTACACGATTCGGGAAAATAGGTTACAAGCAAATAATGTCCATTTGGCTTATGCTTACGAAACCCTCAAAGAGAAATGCGATCGGCTTATAAAGATTTACCAAGCAAGAAAGCTCACGATTCTTTTATGTGGCGTTTCCTAAGCTGCAAAGGGTTACCCCATAAAGTCTCGCTAGCCTAGTCACAAAAAAGGGGCTGCTTACGCGACTATAACGTAGCAGCCCCCTCTCTGTGACCAAAGACGGCGCACATGCTAAATATTCAAGCCCTCCAGTTTGGCAACTCCAATGGCTTTATCCGCGCCGGAATAGTAAACTAAATATCCTTCATTCCATTTGATTGCTCCGCAGCTGAAGACGACGTTTGGCACCAAGCCCTCTTTTTCCCAAGAAAGCTCAGGCTCCAGAATAGGTTCTTTAGTCCGGAAAAGAACCTTGGTTGGATCTTCACGATCCAGGACGGCCAGCCCCAAGCGATAGACATTGTTGCGATCGGCCGCATGATAGAAAAGCAACCAACCTTTCTCCGTCTCCAGTGGAGGTCCTGCAGAACCAACGCGTGTTTCCTGCCAACTGTCGGGAATAGTAGTCAAAAGCGGTTTATGACCCTCCCAGTTTTTAAAATCAACGCTGGTTGCAACCCAAATATTGGGTGACCGCCGGTGGATTAAAAGATATTTCCCCTCTATTCTTCGTGGAAAGAGAACCCCGTTTTTGTTGGATTCATCAAGCAGGACGCCGTGTCGCTGCCAATGCAGAAAATCCACCGTGCTTGCCAGGGAGATTTTGAAATCTCCTTCTTTTCTGCCGCCAAAGGCGGTATAGGTCATCCAGTAACACCCGTCCATCCACACTATCCTGGGATCCTCGACTCCCCAATGTTCTTGGGGACCTTCGCCCTGGAAAACAGGCTTATCAAAGCGCAAGAAATTCAACCCGTCGATGCTAGCAGCGTAACCAATACTTGAGACAAATCGTTCATTACGAACGCCGTAAGGGCGATCCATTGCCCGATATAACAGGTGAATTACTCCATCACGCTCCACCACTGCACAATTGAAGACCGCTGCCTGCTCCCAAGGGTGATCCGCAACCGGCGCCAAAATTGGTTTCTCTGTTAACCTCGCAAGTCGCATTTCTTTGCCCCTCACTTCTTAAACTATACTTTCACCCTGCGAGGTATTTGCCTATTGTATTGCCTGCTTAAGCGTCATCCCCAGGCCCGCCTGATCTTGCTGCCGGACAATTGTCTGTGCAGCCGGACCAAAAGCGAAAACCGGAACCGAGCTTCCAGTGGGCCCCTGATTAGTCCAAATGAGGCCTGCCCGGTTATTCAGCAGGGTAGAAAGTATGTATGGGGCAGTGGCTTCGTCTATATTAGAAAGCAGCTGC
>DIPB01000161.1:2394-3208 GCA_002426275.1 Firmicutes bacterium UBA5499 | reverse complement strand
ATTCCCCGAAGCCGGCATTTAAGCTCAAAAGATCCCAGAGATTGGAAAAATCCCACTCCAACTCATCATTCATCTGCTCTACGGACTTATTGACCTTCTTTAAATATTCTATGTCGGCATTGCCGTCAAGGAGCCCCCCCGCCTCATAAGTTGAGGTGACCACAACCAGAGTGTCAGCGTGCTTCCTAGCATATTCTAATGCAACTCCCACCGCTCGATCAAATGCTAATATTTCCAAAATCAACGCGGCTGGATCATTTTGTAAGCTGGCATCCCCAATCCGGCTGCCGTTTACCAGCAAAAAGAACCGCTCTGAGTTGAAGCGGCCGAGTGCCGCCGCAGTCATGTCCGCCAACGACGGCTGACCTTTTTCTTTTCGATCGATTTCGTAGGGAAGCTGCTGATTTGCAAATAGCCCTAACAGCCTTGAACCCTGCGCGTTTTCCAACGCTTCCCAGGTCTGAGCCACAGCGTAGCCGTCAATCTGAGCTGCCAGCATCAAATCCAGGCTATCCTTCCTTCTGCCGCCGAACAGAGTTGGTCTGAAAGAACTGCGGCCGCCGCCCAGCAGGAGATCGGGCTTGAACCTTAAAGCTTGTTCCGCCAGCTCAGCTTCTTCAGTCGCATGAAGCGAGCTGGCATAAAAAGCTGCGGGAACAGGTTCGGTCACGCGACCGTTAGTAACTATTCCCACTTTACCACCTTTATTTTTCATAACTTGAGCCAAGGATTGAAGTTTTTCCCCAGATGGGAGCACAGACACGAGACCGTTGTTTGTTTTCCTGCCTGTGGCAAGAGCTGTTGCAGCAGCAGC
>DIPB01000161.1:0-2309 GCA_002426275.1 Firmicutes bacterium UBA5499 | reverse complement strand
CGGGTACAGGCGAATTAGCCGAACCAGTCTTCACTTTACCTTGCTCTTTAAACTCATCCATGCTTAGCGCACCGCCGGCAAAGCTGCGCGCTAAATCCAGCTGTACTGAGCCTAAACCGGTTCCCACTAAAAAAATCACGTTTTTCGCTTCTTGGGCAAAAATAGCTGTACCCAGCATCAAGGTCAAAAGGATAACGACAATCAGTCTCATGCTCTGTCCCCCTCGCGCTTTAGAAAGTTCAAAAAAACGAAAATCAGTGGTGCTTTCTCTTTCGCTCTCCTCAATAATTCTTTATCGGTAGCGGCAAATCCTCCTATGAGCGAAGGAGGATATCCGCAACGGAAATTGAATATAATTATTGAGCATTTATGAGAGGAGAATAGACATGAAATTTAAAATAGGCGTAATGGTCGATTCCTTTCGCTTGGGCATTCGTGAGGGCTTAAAAAAAGCAAAGGAAGTCGGCGCGGATGGAGTTCAGATTTATGCAGTTCGCGGTGAAATGGATCCGGACAATTTGAACAAACAATCGCGTCATGACCTGTTCCAATACATAAAAGATCAGGGACTCGTTGTCTCGGCTCTCTGCGGAGACTTAGGTTCTCCCGGATTTGCCAATGCCGAATTAAATCCAGCGCGAATCGAAAAATCCAAGCGGATCGTAGATCTGGCCTGTGAGCTTGAGACTAGCGTGATCACCACTCACATTGGCGTGGTACCGCAGAATCAATCCTCGAAACGGTTCAAAATCTTCCAAGCCGCTTGCAACGAAATCGGCGGCTACGCTGAAAAAATGGGCTGCCACTTCGCCATTGAGACCGGTCCTGAAAGGAGCTCTACCTTGCGCAGCTTTTTGGATACTCTGGAGACAACGGGCGTAGGCGTAAACTTCGATCCCGCAAACCTGGCCATGGTAATTGGAGAAGACGCCGCAGAAGCAGTGGCAAACTTGGGTCCTTACATCGTTCATACCCATGCCAAAGACGGCATCCAATACAAACCAATCGATCCGGAGTTGGTCTACGATCCGGAAAAGCTCAGCGCTTCACCGGAAGTGCAGCTCCCAGACTATTTCCGGGAGGTACCTTTGGGCGAAGGACAGGTAAATTGGCCTCAATACCTTAATGCTCTCCAAAAAGAAGGCTTTTCAGGCTTTCTTACCATTGAACGCGAGGTTGGTGAGAATCCGGAAGGTGATATTCGGCAGGCGATAGAGTTCCTTAAAGAAATGCTGACTTAAACGCACACCCCCGCCTTTTCTCATCTTATGCAAAAGGGACACTATCATGATGATAATGTCCCTTTACTGCTGTTAATATGAGTCTATTGACCGCTTCTCTGTCTTTAATTCAGTCCCATGGCTTTCAGATTCCTAAAACTGATGGCTAAGCTTTCAAAAGGATCGCGCTGGCAAGTATCCTGCTCAACCACGTACCATTTTACGCCGCTCTCTTTACATGCCTTTAGGAGCCCCGGCCAGTTAAGATTACCTTCTCCAACTTCTGCCATGGCCTGCTGCCCATCAATAATGGTCATATCTTTCAGGTGGATTACAGACATCCTGCCTGCCAGCTTCTTGATCCAAGCGATAGGATCAGAGCCGCCATGCTGGATCCAATATGTATCCAGCTCCGCGGAAAGCACCTTGGGATCGCTCTCTTCATAGAGAATCTCTATGCCCAGTCTGTCGCCGTATTTTTGGAACTCAAAGCTATGATTGTGATAACCTAAAGCAATGCCCTCTTTCTGCAGCTTTCTTCCAATCTCTGTGGCTTCCTTGGCGAACTTGCTATATCCTTCCCTGTTATGATACTCTCCCGGCATGCTGCTTACGGCCACAAAATCGCAAGCTAAAGTTTTATGCTCCGCGATCACTTGCTCAAGTTCGTTTTGCAGTTTGAAAAATCCGACGTGGGTTGCGCATGCTGTAAGCCCTTCGCCATCCAAAATCTTTTTTAATTCAGCCGGATCAATGGGTCCAAGTCCGGAAAGCTGGACCGCTTCATAACCGATCTCCCGAACTTTCTTCATGCTTTTCGCAATATCAGCCGGGGTCTTCAGATAATCTCGCAGCGTGTAAAGCTGTGCTCCAATGACAGATGACAACTAAAACACCTCCATTATTCGTGATGCATTGCCAATGCATCCGCCTCCATAAAAATGGTGAGGCTCCAGTCTCACTCTACATTTTATCTTCGCGCTGAAAACTGTTTTTCCTGCCTTACCGCAATATTTTGCCGTCCCTGACAGCTTTGCTTTTCTTTCCACGCCAGTATTTATTTTCATCAGGTTGGTGTAAAGTTATCGT
>DIPB01000058.1:30617-31258 GCA_002426275.1 Firmicutes bacterium UBA5499 | reverse complement strand
AATCCAGTCGCCCCGACCATTTTGAGCGATTATTAGCAGAAGAGCGGCGGTTGCCGTTCTTTTTTAGTATAAATTGGCATAATATTTCGAAAGGATGAAAAAAGATCATGCTGGAGAAGTTAACCGAGACGAGATGGTTTTACTGGCTGCTTGGACTCTTGTTTTTTCTTCCCATCATCACGGAAAGCCCATATCAAGGGCAGGATACCCCGCTCATTGTGGGAGAAGTGCTCTCTGCGCCTTTGACTGGAAAGTTTCCCTGGCTTTATCCTCTGGGCAAAATAATCTTTATTCTGATCTTGTTTTGGGCTGGGCAGCGCCTGTTTGAACTTTACGTTGGACTCAGTTACCTTGCCATCGCTTTCTTTCAGAACTCAGCGCAGCTCCCTGGAAGGGGACTGACGATTTTAACGGGGAACGTTATTTTAATGGCCATCGTTGCCATTTTTTGGCTGCTGTCGCCGGGTCGGGAAACCTCTCTTCCCAAACGGGGAAAGTGCCCGCTTTTTCTGTTGGCGCTCTTAGCCTTTTGGCTACCTGTGGATGCCCAAGGGCAGCTGAGCTTGAGCGTCAAAGCGCTGGCCTTCAGCGACGCCATGCTGGCATTTTGTTTTTTCACTCCTGTTATCCTCGCTACGGTA
>DIPB01000058.1:30080-30489 GCA_002426275.1 Firmicutes bacterium UBA5499 | reverse complement strand
GGAGAGAAAAAAGTCAGTAAGGCCGCTGTGAAGGTCACCGGTTTCCTGGGCATACTATATGGCTTGGTGAATATGCTGACCTGGTTTTGGTTAAATGTCAACATAACTTTGGGGCTGCTCCATTTGCCATTGCTTTTGCTTTCCGGCTATACTTACCTGTCTCAGCGCGCTTGAACCTTTTTTAGGTCTCCGTCTTGGGTGATACAGTAAATGGCGACGATTCTCTCGCCTCGCACTTGGAATTCAAGGCAGCAGTTGTTGCAATAGTAAGTTGTGGTTTGCCCTTTGCGGAATTTATAGGAGGCGATGATGCCCAGGTTCTGGCTTTGTTTGCAAACCGGACAGTTCATGGAAAATCCCCCTTTAATGATGTTAGTTTCATTATAGGGGGATTTTATGACGAATTTGT
>DIPB01000058.1:23688-29917 GCA_002426275.1 Firmicutes bacterium UBA5499 | reverse complement strand
GATAGAAAGTGAACGTAATTATGAAAAAGAGGAAATTGTTGGTAAAGTGAAACTAAAGGTTGCGCCCTTTCCCGGGGTTGACTGAGCTTTAACTTTGCCGCCGTGGGCTTCCACTATTTGTTTCACGATGGCCAGACCAAGGCCTGTGCCGCCGCTGCCGCGGTTTCGGGACCGATCCGATTTATAAAAACGCTCCCAGACCCGCTCCAAATCTTCAGCGTTTATTCCCGGTCCTGTATCCGTAACCGAGACTTCCACCGTATCCCCTGCGTTACGGGTGGCGATTGTCACAGTGCCTCCCGCAGGGGTGAAACGCAAGGCGTTATGAACCAGATTTAAGATCACCTCGGAGATGCGATCCCGGTCTGCAGAAGCAGTCTTCAAGGATGGATCCAGCGATAACCGCAGCTGGACTTCATCGTTCCTGGCAAGAGGTCCGATGGTTTTAACTAAATCTTCCAAGAGGAGATTTAAGTCTAAAGGCTCTAGCTTTAGCGGCATCTCGCCCGATTCCAGCCTTGAAAGGTCGAGCAGATCTGTCACCAGTCTGTTCAGCCGTTTTGTCTCAGTTAACACGATTTGCAGGTAATGTTTAGTTGCCTGATTGTCAGATACCACGCCGTCTAAGATTGCCTCCACAAAGCCTTGAATCGAAGTGAGGGGAGTGCGCAGCTCGTGAGAGACATTGGCCACAAATTGTCTGCGCATGACCTCCAGTTGCCATCTGGCGCTGATATCCTGCAGCACAACCAATAAAACGTCGGCATCGTCGTCCATCATTGAGGTAATGTGGACTAGATAATAGCCTACCTCAGGCAGTTGCACTTCTCCGGTGAGATTTTTACGTTCGGATAAAGCCTGGCTGATCAGGGAAAGCAACTCGGGCGGCTGCAAATGCCGCTGATAATTCACGTTTAGTCCGGGCAGGCTGAAGATCAATCTGGCGGCGGGATTAGCCGAGAGGATCTGGCCGCTTTGATCTATGGTGAGAACTGCCTCCGCCATGTTAGCCAGGATGGATTCCGTCTGCTCTTTTTCCTGATAAATCGTGCGCAGGGAGCGTTCTAGCTGTTCTGCCAGGTAATTGAAGCTTTTGGCCAGTTCCACAAGTTCACCGTCGCCTTCAAGCTGCACTCTTTCTTGGAAGTTTCCCTTAGCCAAGGAGAGGGCGGCTTTGCTCATTTTCCGCATCGGTTTGGCCAGAGAACGGGAGATGGCGAGGGTGAGAACCGTTGCGATGGCGATTGCCACCAAGGCTGCCCGCCAAATCAGCAGGCGCATCTGAGAGACTGTGGTTGTGACTTCGGCCAAAGGGGAGAAAAGGAGCACGGCTCCCATGACATTGTTTCTTTTTGTTATCGGTACAGCCACGGAGAGCACCGGCTCGGCAATCCGCGGCACCTTGCCAACTTTCTCTACAATCCTGCCGGAGAGAACTTGCTGTACCTCTTGGGGGCTGAGCCGGAAACCGCCTTCGCCAAAAGTGCTGCCCAAAACCAGTCCGGTGCGGTCCACGATCCAAATCTGCCCTTTGCTGAAGCGATCGATTGTTGAGAGAATATCCATCAATTGCGCCGGATTAAACATATATTGAGATTTAGACAAAAGCTCGCTGATTTGCAGACCATCGCGGATAAATTCGTTGCGGCGGCTTTGAATGAAAAAATTGAAGAGAAAGCGGTCTAAAGTAAAGCCTAAAGTGAACAATGTCAAGAGGATGGTGATCAGATAGCTGGTCAGGAGCTTGCTGAAGATCGTCTTAAACATTGGCGATTTTTTCCTCAAATTTATAACCTACGCCCCAGAGGGTGTGAATGTACTGGGGAGAAGTTTCGGTTTGCTGAAGCTTTTGCCGCAGTCGTTTGATATGGGCATCAACAGTTCTGGTGTCGCCGAAATAATCGTAACCCCAGACCTTATCCAAAATTTGTTCTCTGGAAAAGGCCATACCGCAATTGTTGGCCAAAAACCAGAGCAGATCAAACTCTTTAGGCGTAAGCTGTACGGCTTCCTGGCCCTGGGAGGTGAGCAGCAATACCTCCCGGCGGATTTTGTCTATGAGCAAATGCTCGAAACGCAGCGTTCCTTCCTCTTGTGTCCCCGAGCGGCGCAGGAGCGCTTTTATTCTAGCCACGAGCTCCATGGGGCTGAAAGGTTTGGTGACGTAGTCGTCCGCGCCCAGTTCCAGGCCTAAGATCCTGTCCATCTCTTGCCCTTTGGCAGAGAGCATGATCATAGGCACACGATTGCCGGCCGCGCGCAGTTTCTCACATACTTTCCAGCCATCCAGTTCCGGCAGCATCAGGTCTAAGACCACAAGATCCGGTCGCTCTTGCTGGATAATGTTCAGAGCAGCCAGACCGTCATGTGAGATGAGCGCAGTAAACCCTTCCCGCTCCAGGTAGATGCGGATAAGCTCACAGACGTTAGGTTCATCATCCACCACTAAGATTTTTGTTTTCGCCATGAAATCTCATCTCACAGTAATAATTTTGTTTGAGTAATTGTTCGACAAACAAGGAGGTTAATCCTTTCAGGAAAAGATATGTTTCAGGTAGGAGTTTTCCCTTGAGCGGCGAATTATAGCAAAGATAACTGTTGAGGAGGGTTTTGCATGGAGGAATTTTGGGAATCGCACGGAAATCTGGCGCAGAATCGTCTCCAGGGGAGAGCGTATTTTTTCCCTTATGATAATGCTCAAACTGCTTTAAGCTATAGCAGGGGGCTTTCTTCCAGATTTCAGCTTTTGGATGGAGTCTGGAAATTCCATTATGCCGCCAATCCCGCCCAAGCGCCGGCGGGCTTTCAAGCGCCGGATTATGAGGCCGGCGATTGGCAAGACCTGGAAGTCCCCTCCAGCTGGCAGCTGGAAGGGTACGGCAGGCCGCATTATACCAACGTGGCCTATCCGTTTCCAGTGGATCCGCCTTTTGTGCCCACGGATAATCCGACCGGCTCCTACCGCAGGGAGTTCGCCATTCCTGCCGCTTGGAGCGGACAGAGAATTGTCCTTAGATTCGAGGGAGCAGACAGCGCTTTTCAAGTCTGGGTTAACGGCCAAGAGGTGGGATGCAGCAAAGGCAGCAGGCTGCCGGCGGAGTTTGAGATCACGCCTTTTGTTCAGCCGGGTAAGAATTTGCTGGCCGTCCGCGTCTGGCAATGGTCTGACGGCAGCTACTTGGAAGACCAGGACATGTGGTGGTTGAGCGGACTCTTTCGCGACGTCTACCTTTTGTGCAGACCGCAGGTGGAAGTAAGGGATTTCTTCGTCCGGACCGAGCTGGACGCCTCTTACCGGGACGCAACCTTAAAAGTGGACGCCTGGGTGAGCAGCAAGCTGCAAGAGGCCAAGGGCTGCCGGCTGGAGCTGGAGTTTTTCGGCGAAGAGCTTAGCAAAGCCAGCCAAGAAGTCGCCCTGGACGCGGCAGCGGAGGCCAAACTGCAGTTTGCCATTCCCGTAGCCGAACCTGAGAAATGGTCCGCGGAAAATCCCAAGCTGTACGATCTGCTGTTAACCCTGAAGGACGGCGCGGGCGAGGTTTTGGAAGTGATTCCCGCGAAAGTAGGGTTCCGCAAAGTCGAGCTCAAGGACGGAAACATGCTGGTCAACGGAGTGCCTATCATGCTCAAAGGCGTAAACCGGCATGAGCATCACTGCGTTTTAGGCAAGGCGGTTCCGCTCCAGACTGCCATTGAAGATTTGAAATTGATGAAACAGCATAACATAAACGCCATCCGCACCTCTCACTATCCCAATGATCCCCGGTTTTACGATCTGTGCGATCAGTACGGCTTTTACGTGATCGACGAGACAGACCTGGAGTGTCATGGCTTTGTCCTGACGAAAAATTGGGAGCAGCTCAGCGACGATCCCCAGTGGCAAGCTGCTTACGTAGACCGGATGGAGCGGATGGTGGCGCGGGACAGAAATCACCCCTGCGTGATCCTGTGGTCTTTGGGCAATGAATCCGGCTTCGGCCGTAATCACGAAGCCATGGCCCAGCGCGCCCGGGCCATGGATCCCACGCGCCTGATTCATTATGAAGGCGACCGGGAAGTGAAAGTGGCGGACGTGGGCAGCACAATGTATTCCTCTGTGGCCGATCTGATTAAGCTTGCCCAAGAGCCAAGCCCTAAGCCCCACATCCTCTGCGAGTACGCTCACGCCATGGGCAACGGGCCCGGGGGACTGAAAGAGTACTGGGAGACTTTCTATGCCAACAAGCGTCTGCAAGGCGGATTCGTTTGGGACTGGGTGGATCAGGGAATCAGGCAATATACCGAAGATGGGAGGCCGTATTTCGCTTACGGGGGAGATTTCGGCGAAGATCCCCACGACGGCAATTTCATCCTCAACGGCTTGGTCTTCTCGGATCGCACGCCCACGCCCGCGCTTGAGGAGTATAAGAAGGTGCTGGAGCCGGTCTTGGTTGCGGCGCAGGATTTGGCCTCCGGCGCAGTCACGGTCACGAACCGTTATGATTTTCTGTCCTTATCCCATTTGGCCTTGAGTTGGAATGTGGAAGTGAACGGCGAGGTTGTGCAGTCAGGCTCTCTAGAGCTGCCTCAGATTCAGCCCGGCGAGAGCCGGCAGCTGACCGTTCCGTACGCGCTGCCCACGGTTCCCGCAGGCGCGGAAGTGTTCCTTAATCTCAGCTTTAGGCTTGCGGCCTCCACCATTTGGGCGGCGGCAGGACACGAGGTTGCCTGGGCGCAGTTCAAACTGCCGGCCACAGAGGGCCGGACGATAAAGCCCGCGTCCTGGCCTCTGGTCTGCGACGAAGACGCCGCGGAGCTGCGAATCTCCGGTCACGACTTTTCTCTGCGCTTCGATAAGAGCCACGGCAGGCTGGAAGCCTGGCATTATCAGGGTCTGGCTTTGCTGGAACAAGGGCCGAGGCTCAATTTCTGGCGCGCGCCCATTGATAACGATATGCATCTCGCAGAGAAGTGGCGCGAGTTTGGGCTCCACAGGCTGCAGGAGCGCTTGCTGGCTTTCAGCTGGCGGCAAGCGGGGGAGAAAGTCGAAGTCTGCGCCAGAGTGCGGTTGGCGCCTCCCATTCTTTCTTGGGGTTACGTGTGTGAGCTCACCTATACAGTCCACGGCAGCGGGGATGTGCTGCTGGAGGTCAAAGGAGAGCCTGAAGGCGAACTGCCGCCGTCCTTGCCGCGGATCGGCCTGGCCTTGGTCCTGCCTGAAGCGCTGGACCAGGTGAGCTGGTTTGGCAGAGGACCGGGAGAATCTTACCGTGACAGCAAACTGGCTAACCGCTTTGGCCTCTATAGTAGCTCTGTGGCCCAACTGCACACCCCCTATGCTTATCCCCAGGAGAACGGCAACCGGACGGACGTCAGCTGGGTAGCGCTGAACGATCTTCGGGGCCTGGGGCTTTTCGTGGAGGGGACGCCGTCCCTGAATTTCAGCGCGCACAATTACTCGCAGGCGGACTTGGAGCAAGCCAAGCATACGGTTGACTTGTCCAGGCGCAGGCAGGTATTCCTGAATTTGGATGATCAGCATCACGGTTTGGGCAGCAATAGCTGCGGCCCCGGACCTTTGCCGCAGTACGAGCTCTTGCCGGAGAAATTCAGTTTCAAGTTGCGCTTAAAAGGCTTTTCCGCAGCCGCGCTTTCGCCGCAGGCTCTCTGCGGTCTGGCTGTGGACTGAGAAAAGCTGTCCGTAATAATATAATGATTTGACTCAGGAGCTGGTCAATAATCTGAGTCTTGCATTTTCCCGCTCGCCCTGGCGCACAATGAGCATTGATGCGTGAGAGGCGAGCGTAATCCTATAAATTAATAGAATATTTAGATATAAATAAGCATATTACATCCTTACAGGCAGTAATTGAGATGGGCACAAGTTTTTATAACATTATTCATAATGTTATAGATAAAAATGTTAAATTGATATTGACATTAGATGGCAGATGTTATATACTAATGGCAGTTAAAAGGCGTTAAGGAGCAAAAATCATGAATGAAGCTAACGATGCGAAGCGACTGCCAGTCTATCTTCAAGTGCAGCGCGTTTTAAAGCAAAAGATCATAGATGGCGATTTCGGCGCGCCAGGCAGCCATTTTCTGACTACTAGAGCATTGGCTCAGACGCGAGGAATATCACTGGTAACTGCGCAGCGCGTTCTGGTGGGGCTGAAAGACGAGCAGCTCATAGAACTGCATGGGAAAAAATATTATCTGACTCATGGCAGGATTGCCAAAGATACTC
>DIPB01000058.1:22962-23603 GCA_002426275.1 Firmicutes bacterium UBA5499 | reverse complement strand
CTGAAAACACTAAGCTTTTGGGTTTTCATGTGACCAATATAGGCAATCCATTTTTTTCCTCCTTGGCGAAAGCGGTGGAGAAAAGCGCGGTTGCTGCAGGCTATAAATTGATCATAGCCGGCAGTTCCTATCAGCTTGCGCAGGAGAAGTCTAGCTTGGAGACCTTCCGCAATCTTGGCGCAATGGGTGTGCTCTCATGCCCCGGCGTAGACCAAAAGACTGCCTCCCTGTATCAAACGTATGTCTTGCCTCATGTTTTTTTAGGGCGGAAGCCTGAGGGAACCAAAGCGGAAGCTGTCCTGGTGAACAATTCCCCTGCTGCCCGTCGCGTTGCCGAGCATTTTATCAATGAAGGTTATGAGTCTTTTGCTTACATAGGATTATCTGCCCTGAGAGAAGGGCAAGACCCTCGCCTGGCGGGCTTTCGGGAAGGGCTTATGAGAAGGGGGTATGCGTTGCCCGCCAGGCACATGCTGGGGATAGATATAGATAAGGATGGAAAAATGTCAGATGAGATTGCCGATTTCCTGGCTGAATTGCCTAAACCTGCGGCGATTTTTTGTTTTCATGACATGATCGGGATAAAAGTCTTACAAGCATGCCAGAGTTTAGGGCTCCTTTGCCCACAGATGGTGGCTGTA
>DIPB01000058.1:10901-22860 GCA_002426275.1 Firmicutes bacterium UBA5499 | reverse complement strand
TGTAGCTGGTTTCGACAACCTAGACATATCAGCTGTCGTGATACCCGCTCTCACAACGGTGAGCTATCGCGTGGAAGATATGGCGGAGACTGCTGTGCGCCTGCTGATCGATCAGGTGGAAACAGGCAATGAGAAGGAGGGAGCCAACTATTATTTGGAGCCTTCCTTGATCATTCGGGAGAGCTCGTCCCAAAGGGCTGTCTCTAAACAGCCGCATGTTCATATACCTGACCTTTTATATAAAGTATCGGAATAACCCCGGCTCTGGACTCTCTCTCGCAGGCGGCAGCCTCTTAAATGATCGCGGGGCTGTGAAGCCGGCGCTCAGCGGTAACTGCGGAGCGCTGAGAGTTCTCCGGCAAATTTATCATCAGAGGTGACGTCCAAATGGGCGAGAGAAAAGATCGGAGTTTTGGCTATCTACCGATGATTTGCAAAATCCTGCAAGAAATTGAGTCAGAGCAGTATGATAACCTTTGCAGGGCTGCGCAACTGATGGCGGAGGCAATCGAAGCTGACAAACTGATCAGTATCTATGGCGGCGGCGGACATACCACACTGCCTGTGGGAGAAATCTTCTTTCGCGCAGGCGGGCTTTGCAATATCAACCCTATTATGGAAACAGGTCTTTCCGTCTTCAATCAGGCGCTGAAGTACCTTGAGCTGGAGCGCTGTGAAAACTATGGCAGAGCCATCATAAGATATTATGATCTCCACAGGGATGATGTCTTGATTATCGTTCACAATATCGGCATCAATGCGGCCACCATTGACGCCGCTTTGGAAGCGAAAGCAAACGGAGTAAAGATCATTGCGATTTCAAGCAGCAAGTGGCAAGAGGGCATACCGCCGGATTCCCCCATCCGGCATTCTTCCAAGAAGAATCTCTTCGATTTTGCAGAGGTCTGCATTGACGACTATAACCCGGTGGGGGATGCTGTGGTGAACGTGCCCGGATGCGATACCCCCATAGCGCCCATTTCCAATATTGTTGATTTTTATCTTCTCCATCGCCTGGAGATTGAAACCGTAAGACTATGCGCTGAAGCCGGCACGGTGGCGCCGCTGTGGAGGAGCGCTAACGTACCGGGCGGAGATGAATTTAACGCGAAAAAGATCGCGAAATATCGTTCCCGGGTAAAAATGTTGTAAGAGAGGGATTTAGAGTGAAAGAGATTGCGGAAAAACTGCTGGAGCTTGCGGCAAAGTACAAAATTGCTCAGATAAAAAGCATCGATTTCAAGCATGACAGCGTAATTGTGGGCTGCGAGAAGGGGTTGTATCGGTTTTTCCAAGCGGAAGCGCGGGGAAAACCAGTTGAAGCAGAGCGTTATCTGGACGTGCCTTTATTTTACTGGCGAAGCAAAAGACGCTATCTGGAGCTGAGAAGTGTCTTGCACAAAGGCATTGTGAAGCGGCCGGCGGGCATGAGGATCAAACATTTTTGCGCCGGCGGTTCTCTGGCTGCTTTATGCGTGAGACAGATGGATCTCCTGGAATTTATCCTGCAGGATGAAATCACAACGGTCTTTAGTTCGCTGGATCTGAAAAATCAGTATGGCAACATGTTATTGTCCACTGCAAACGGCGTCAAGGCCAGCGTGGAGCTGGGCGTTCTCCCCAACGTAGCGGAATCTATTGAACTGCACGAGATCATTTGCGAAACCGGCGTAGTCTCTGATCAGGTTGTGGATACGCAGGTGGAGCATTATCCCATATACGTCTTTGGCAAGGACAAAAGGGAAGTGTATCAGGATCTGGACTATGAACTCTATGGCATAGAAATTGACGATGGAGAGCGGATCCGTTATATTTTAGCCGTGCTTGCAGACAGCTCGCAAATCGGGATTTTGCAGAGACAGCATGCCCATTATCTGAAGCTCAGGCAGGCAATCGATGAATCTAACTCCCTGGTTGCACCGCTTGCGCTTTATGGAGGAAAACCGCGATGAGACAGATTAATGTGGCCATATCGTCGTTAACGCACGCGCATGTGAGAAAGTATTATAATACCTTGCTGGAAAATCCCAAACTTAACTGGGTGGCTGTGTCATGCGAAGATGAGAAAATCGCGGGCCATTTTGCAGCTTTGGGCTATCCGGTGGCCGTATATGCCACCTTAACAGAAATGCTGGAAAGCCAGCCGGAGATCGACGCTGTGATCCTCGCGTCTGAAAACAGCAAGCATTTCCCGGAGTTTAAAACCTGTTGCCAGTACAAGAAACATATGCTCTCCATGAAGATTCCCACCTTTGACATGGACGAATACGACGAGATGATCAGCTTGGCAAGGGACAGCAACGTCATCTGTCAGGTGGAATTGGAGCTGCACTACAACCCCACGGTCAAGAGAGTGATGGAGCTGACAGCGGAAAAGAAAATAGGCGATTTGCTCTCGTTTAACGCGACGAATATCACCTTGTCCCCTGTGTGGGCGTTTCCCTGGCAGGGAATCCCCGAGCAATCTTACGGTAAGCGAATTCCCCTGAAAGCAGGCGATCAGCGTTTTCGCGGCGGCGCACTGGCGGATCATCCCCATATCTTCGATTTGATCCGGTGGCTGTCTCATTCCGAATTCGCTTATGTGTACGCGGAGGTGGGGAAGAATATTAGGCCGGATCTCTGCGAGGAAGATCTGTTGTTTGTCACTGGAGAGATGAAAAATGGTCTGAAGTTTGTTTTGGATCCTTCCTGGTCCAGAAGGGAGGAGCGCTTAACAGTTCCGGCTGTGGGTTGGGAAGTCTACCCCAAACGGATGGAAGTCAATTTCACCATCGTGGGAACGGCCGGCATTATCCAGGCAGACGCCTTTGGGCCGAATGTCTATTATAACGGCGGGCCGAACAACAGGTATACAGTGCAGTATACATATTTTGACGAGTGGATTGGGATGATGGATGAGTTCTATGACTGCGTCAGCCGTCACAGGGAACCGAAGATTAATCTGGAGTGGCATAAAAAGACTATAGAGGCGATGAATGCGTGTTACGAGTCTATTTCCCGGGGAAAACCTGTCTATCTTTAAAGGGAGGGCTATGCTGTGAAAAAACTTTGGCAGTCAGTGTCGCGCGCTCTCTGTCCCAAACCCGCGCATGTGAGCTGGAAAGACGGTGCATATGTGTTTGGCACAGAGCTCAAATGCGCGCTGGAGCCTTCTGTGGCAGTGGGGGAAGCAACGTTACAAGATCTGTGGCGTAAGTTTACATTGGGGGTCTGCAAGCTAGAATTCATTCCGCATTCAAAAGACGCTGCCTTGCCCCTTAGCGTGCGAAAGGCTGCAGATTTGGCGGCAGAAGGCTACAGATTATCTGTGGACGGCAGGGGAATTGCCATCAGTGTCTCCAGCGCCCGAGGATTATTGTCTGCCTGGTATACTCTGGTTCAGCTCGTAAAGCCGCGGAGTCTGGAGCCCGGCGGGGAGAGATTTGTCATTCCCTGGGTGGACATTGCCGATGAGCCGGCGCTGCAGTTTCGGGGCTTGCACCTGTGCGTATTTCCTGAAACGACCCTGGTCTTTTTGGAGAAAGCCATCCGCCTGGCCGGATTGATGAAGTATACCCACATCGTCTTAGAATTTTGGGGGACACTACAATCCGACGTCCTGGCCGAATTAGCCTGGCCTAATCATTCCTATACTAAGAAAGCGGTTCAATCTCTGATCGAGATCGCGCAGGGAATGGGAATGGAGGTAATCCCCATGCTCAATTGCCTGGGGCACGCCTCTGGTTCTCGCTGCAGCTATGGCAAGCATGTGGTGCTTGATCAAAATCCCGGGAAGGCATTGCTCTTTGAGCCCGACGGCTGGACCTGGTGCCTGAGCAATCCTGAAACGCGCACGTTGCTCAGGGCTGCCCGTCAGGAGAAAATAGAAGTCTGCGGGGAAGGCAAGTATTTTCATTTAGGGTTTGATGAGGCTTATTCTTACGCTACCTGCGATCTGTGCCGGCCTAAGGATAGACCTAAGATGTTTGCAGAGTACTTAAATGAGGTGACAGAAGAGTTAGCGCGGCTTGGCCGTCGCCCAATTATCTGGGGAGACGCGCTGCTGGATCAGACCAAATGGGAGCGCCCCAATATAGCTACCAGTAGGCCGGATCAACGCACTCACGAAGCTCTGGATTTGCTTGACAAAAGAATCATCATCGCCGACTGGCAATATGGCATCACCCAAGGCCAGGCGTCAACCAGTGAATATTTTCTGCGTCAAGGCTTTACTACCCTCTTATGTCCTTGGCATGATAATGAAAATATTAGGACGCTGGGTGCGGAAGCGCAACGCATGGGAGCGTTCGGTTTACTTGCCACTACTTGGGATACGCTGCCAGAACACATTACCCTTATCCCCTGCGCTGCAGAGGCGGCTTGGACCAGTGCAAAAGAACGGAAAGTTTTCACCTCCAGTTGGGGGAATATTGCAACGCTCACAGCTGATCTGCAGCGCAAGCTGGCGCCGGCAGCTGGCGCTTATCCGGCGGCAGGGTGGCGCAGCAAAGAGGTTGATTATGCATGCTCACAACGCAACTGACCTTCTGAGGAGGACGATCATGGCTATTACACAAACGGCTGTAAGTTACTACGGACTCAGCTATGTGGAACATGCGGAAAAGGATTTCCGGGAAATGCTGGATCACGGATGTAACACCGTGATCTTGGCTGTCACAGAGTTTGATCTGGACTTTTGGTTTCCCAATCTCAAGAAAATCATTTTGAAGGCAAAAGAGATGGGCTTGAAGGTTTTGCTTGATCCATGGGGCATAGGGAAGTTCTTCGGCGGGGAACAGGTAAGCCTGTTTTTGCAGAATAATACGCATAATCGTCAAGTCTCCGCGTTTACAGGGGAGGCGTTGCCAGCTGCCTGCTTTAACACGCAAGCTTTTCGCGATTACTTTCAGCGCCTATGTCTGAAGCTTGCCAGGCAGACGGAAGGGGACGGATTTTTTTGGGATGAGCCCCATTACGCGCTGCCGAAGTCCTATGCGTCCATCACAGGCTCCGGTGGAGAAGATTGGACCTGCAGATGTCCTGTGTGTAAAAAGAAGTTTTACGATTACTATGGATATGAGATGCCCAAACTCATGAATGACGATGTCAAACAGTTTCGCTGGCGTGAGGCGCTGTTTATTTTAGAAGATACTTCGCGTCAGATCAAGGAAGTGAATCCCCACTACGAGATCACCATGTGCGTCCACGCCACGCTGAATACCTATTACGTAACGGAACAGAGGGGTTATGACAATTGGGACCTGGTGGCGGCATCACCGTATTTTGATGTTTTCTCCACTACCATCATCAGTTGGGAGCTTCCCTTTGCCTTCTTCAAGTCCATTGCCGCAAGGACCGTAGAGGTCGCAAAACGGCACAATAAACTGTCAGAGCGTTGGCTCATGAGTTATTACAAGCAGCCGGATGACTTTGCCTTGCTGGATAGGACGGTGGATTTATATCAGGAGGCGGGAGTAGATCGGCTTGCAGCCTGGACGTATCGTGGCGGTTACGGAACCTCCTTGGCTGCTCCGGATGCGTTAAAACTATGGCATAGATTGGGCGAAAATTATCAGCGGGTGCTGGAGAAGCAGCGGGAAGAGAAAAATGGGGAGGACGGAATTAACCTATGAATTCGGAGATGGCGCCGAAAGCACGCCGAAGCCTTGCGGAGATTTTGCATGACGCGATAGGCGTTCTGCAAAAACTGGATTGCGGAAGGCAGGGCGCCTTTAAAGTTTAGGTTACAAAGAGGCTGCTAACGACACTTCTTTTTGCTCAAAGCGTCCACAACTACTCGCGGGCAATCTGAAGCAAGCCAATGCTGACTTGCCCAGGCCGGCAGATGTTCCGGAACCTGGATAATCAGCGCGAGCTCCTGCCGGAGAAATTTAGCTTCAGGCTGCGCGTAAAAGGTTTTTCCGTAACCGCTGCCGCAAGCTCTCTGCGCTCAGGCTTTGGATTAAGACAAGAGGCTGCCCCTTCCATCTTTTGGGGCAGCCTCTTTGCCGATCAAAACGCTGCGCGCTTAGGACATTTGCTTTTCAACAATTTTTAGCGAGGTAGTCTACTTTATTTTTTAGGCGTTCAAGAGAGCGGTCTGTATCGCTGATGAAAGCTTCCAAGGAGGTCTTGATTTCGGCCAGGATTGTCTCAATCCGCGATAGACGCTGCGTATTGTCCTTGCTGGCAGCCACTAAAAAATCCAGGTTCTTTTCCATTTCATCGACGTTGTCGTCCATGCGAGCTAGCTGATGTAGGGCGTAAGCTGAGTTATTCTGAGTCTCTTGAGCGCAGTCGTCCAAACGGTCCAGTTTTTCGTTAACAGCCTTGAAATTGCCTTGGGTTTCTTCCCTGAACCGGCTCGGTTCTTTCCCAAGGGAGGGCACCCTTAGCTTTATGGATTTGTAGTTGTTCCCCGGGGCCATGGTATGCTGGGGCGATTGCTTCCTTCCCGTGGAGTCCATGCTCTGTTCAAGGTTGGCAAATTTTTCCCCGCAGAGGTTTGTAAGCTTTTCAATGCCCGTGTCAATGTAATCAAATCTCATTCTTAGTTCAGGATCCACTCTGGGACCTCCTTTTTTGTATTCAGGTCGCGCCAGCTTTGCTCTAGGCATTGAGCAGTTTCTTTTCGCGGTATGCTCAGGGCGTTTTTGAGTGTGAATGGCTCAAGAACGGCGACTGGAGAGAAGTCGGGTGAGTAGCCAATTTCGGGGAGAAATACCGTCTTTGGATTTCAGTTGCAGGCTACTGGCAAAGAGGCGCATAGTTAATTGCCCAGGGTCAGAGGTATTTTGGACCTGGAATATTGGCCTCGCGGTTTGAACAGCACTTGCGGACCGGACTTTTTGTGGCAGGCTCTCTGCGTTTAGGCTGTGAGTTAAGGAAGAAGGGTTGTCCCATGAAGAGCTGTGTTTTTGCTTAAAGCGAGGCGCTTTTCGGCTGTGAGATCATCGTTTTTTCCGCGATGAAGTCAATTTGATTTTGCAGGTGCTCAAGCGTGGTGTTTGTCTTGCAGATGAAAGGGTTCAAAGTAGCGTTGATTTGCGCCACTGCCGTTTCAACTTTCGCGAGCCGCGTCTTGTGTTCTTGGCTAGCAGGAACTAAATGACTCATCTTTTCTCCGATCATGTTGATTCTATCGGCGATGGGTTCCAGTTTGAGATCTGTTCCTTTCTGGCTTGAGTTGATGAGGTTCGCTTTCGTATCCAAGCAGTCTAATTTCTCGTTAACGGTGATGAAATTGATCCGAGTCTCTTCTTTGAACTCTGCCAATTCTCTTTCTACAGACGTTAATCTTTGGTCCATGGATTTGCAGGTGTTCTCTAAAGCCTCAATGGAGGCTTGCAAGGTATCCTGTTTTCTTTCCATGAAATCCATGCGAGCTTCGAGAGAGTCCATACGAGCTTCGAGAGAGTCCATACGAGCTTCGAGAGAGTCCATACGAGCTTCGAGAGAGTCCATGCGCTTTTCCAGGGAAGCAAATTTTGCCGTGCAGAGGTTCGTGAGTTTAGAGATGGACGCATCAATGGAATCCAAGCGCGCTTTCACTTCAGGGTCCAACTTCAACCCTCCTTCGTTAATCGGTGGCGATTGGGCGTGAAAACAATCCAGTGTCAGCTTACAGCAGAGTCCTTCGTTCTGTGGGCAAGCCTCGCCAATTCAGATACTCATTGCAGTCAAGAGAGCTGCTTTCGATGTTATTTTAGTCGTTACGGATTTTTCAAGCCATCGTCCAACGGAATTCTTTCAGAGCAGACCTTTCTGTAATCCTCCTTTCTTTAGCAAATTCGGTCTGCTCGCCGATAAATATTACTTCGACAGCGAGAGCTAAAATCCTCTGTTTTTATAATTGGTGATTTTATTCACAATTGCATTAAAAAAGATCTGCCAGACAACTTAAACAGGAATCTCACTTTGCCTGTAGAAGTATTATTCGTAGTGATGAGAAATAACAGAGGGAGTAATGCGCGATGGCAAACGTGACGATCTGGAATGAATATCGACATGAGCGGAATAATCCGGATGTGGCTAAAGTCTATCCTGCAGGGATGCATGCGGTTTTGGCAGAGGCATTGCAGAGCGCGGGCCACAATGTGCGGACCGCAACGCTGGACCAGCCGGAACATGGACTGACAGAGGAGGTTTTGGCCCAAACTGACGTCCTGCTCTGGTGGGGACATGCCGCCCACCACGAGGTGCAGGATCAGATTGCAGAGCGGGTCTGCCAGAGGGTTTTGCAGGGCATGGGGCTTGTGGTCTTGCACTCCGGACATTTTTCCAAGCCGTTTAAGAAATTAATGGGCACCAGCTGCAATTTGAAATGGAGATGTGTGGCAGAGAAAGAGCGACTCTGGGTGGTGGAACCTTCTCATCCCATCGCGGAGGGCGTTCCGGAGCATTTCGAATTGCCCCACGAGGAGATGTACGGCGAGCGCTTTGACATCCCGCAGCCGGATACGTTGGTGTTTTTAAGCTGGTTTCCCGGCGGCGAGGTTTTTCGCAGCGGCTGCACCTTCACCAGGGGTCTGGGAAAGATCTTTTATTTCGCTCCCGGACACGAAGAATTTCCCACTTACCGTCATCCTGTGATCCAGAAGGTGATCGCCAACGCTGTAAAGTGGGCGGCGCCAAGCGGCGGTCCCGCGCCGACATTCGGCAATTTCCAGCCGCTGGAGCCCTTGCCTTGATTTTTGGTCCTTGACAAACTACAGCTCCGAAAGGTAAAATAAGAAAAAGAGGTGAGGAGCTTGGAGGAATTGGAACCAATCACCGGGGATTATATCATGGTTAAAGCCCTGGAAGACGGCGTTACCATCATCGGGCTGACCAGGGGCAAAGATACGAAATTCCACCACAGCGAGAAGCTGGATCAGGGCGAGGTCATGATCGCCCAGTTCACAGGACATACTTCGGCCATCAAGGTACGAGGGTGCGCGGAGGTTTTCACCAAGCTTGGAAAGACAGTTTCCCAAAGAGAAGAGCAGAGCTGAGCTAGTCTACGATTCGAAACAAGGGCTTGCTATATCTGCAGGCCTTCTTTTTCATTATGCGCGGGGGAGGACCAAAAGTGGCTAAGGAATTATTAATGGGCAATGAGGCCATTGCCAGGGGAGCTTTAGAGGCTGGAGTGCGGGTAGCCACAGCCTATCCTGGGACTCCCAGCTCCGAGATCCTATATACGTTATCCAAGTGGGCGCAAGAGGGCTTGCTCTATGCGGAATGGTCCGCCAATGAGAAAGTCGCTCTGGAAGTTGCGGCCGGCGCCGCTTATGCCGGCGCCCGGTCCATTGTGGCCATGAAGCAAGTGGGACTCAACGTGGCGGCAGATCCTCTAATGAGCTTAGCCTATATGGGCGTCAAAGGCGGCATGGTGATCGTGGTGGCCGACGACCCCGGTCCCCATAGCTCGCAGAACGAACAAGACACCAGAGCATTCGGGCGCTTTGCCCAGCTGCCGGTTTTGGATCCTGCCACTGTGGAAGAAGCAAAGGAGATGACCAAAGAAGCCTTTGCGCTTTCGGAAGAATTGGGCTTGCCGGTGATCCTGCGTCCAACCACTCGGGTTTGCCACGCGTGCGGCGGCGTGGAAATTCAGGAGCCACTAGAGGAGGCTTCGAAACCTCGTTTTGAGAAAGATCCGTCCTGGGTTATTCTGCCGGCGGTGGCCGTGGGCAAACACCAGCGGCTGTTGCAACTCCAGGCTGAAATGCGCCAGCGCTTTGCCGCTTCCCGCTTCAATCAAATCACTGGCAGCGGCACGCTGGGGATTGCGGCCAGCGGCGTAGGCTACGCATACGCTAAGGAAGCCATAGAGCGTTTGGGGATCGCGGATAGAATTAAGCTGTGCAAGGTCGGCACCGCCTACCCGCTGCCGCCTGAGTTTATTGCCGGCTTCTGCCGGGGGCTGCAGAAGGTACTTGTGATCGAGGAAGGCGCTCCGTCTCTGGAAGAGCAACTCATTGAAATAGCTTGGGATAAGCAGCTGAAGTTTGAACTTTTGGGCAAGCGCACAGGCACCGTTCCCGTGGCCGGCGAATTCAACGTGGATTTGGTGGGCAGGATCATCGCTCAATTTGCGGGCGTCGCGTCTGATTTCGGCGGCAAGCGCCAGGCGCCTCCGCAGTTGCCTGCGCGTCCGCCGGTGCTCTGCGCCGGCTGTCCCCACCGCGGTTCTTTTTACGCTTTCAAGCGCGCAGCCAGGGGAAAGGACGCGGTATTCTCCGGGGACATCGGCTGCTATACTTTAGGCGCGGCCAAACCGCTTTCCGCCATGGATACCTGCCTTTGTATGGGCGGCAGCATCACCATCGGTTCAGGCTTGGCGGCGGCAGAGCCGGAAAGGCCCCACGTGGCCTTCATCGGAGACTCGACTTTCTTCCACACCGGCATCTGCGGGCTGCTGAACGCGGTTTATAATAATGCCAACATCACCATCGTCGTTTTGGATAACCGGACTACCGCCATGACAGGGCATCAGCCCCATCCCGGACTTGGCCTGCGGGCCGACGGCAGCCAAGGCCCCG
The DNA here is from genome assembly GCA_002426275.1 of Firmicutes bacterium UBA5499. Classification (GTDB taxonomy): domain Bacteria; phylum Bacillota; class DTU084; order DTU084; family DTU084; genus UBA5499. The sequence continues at coordinate 12,352 of DIPB01000058.1, read as the reverse complement.
AGATCGATATCATTGCCTTGGCCAAAGCGGCGGGCGTTAAATTCGTGCGGGAAGTCGATCCATATGATTTCAAAGCTTCGCTAGAGGTGGCAAAAGAGGCTCTGGCCTTCCAAGGGCCGGCCGTAGTGGTGATGAAGCGCCAGTGCGTTGTCATCGCCCAAAAGAACCCTCCTCTGATTGTAGATCCTGCTTTGTGCATCAACTGCCAGGCATGTGTGAAGCAATTGGGCTGTCCGGCCATATATATAGACCAGGGGATCAAGATCGCACAGAATTGCAACGGCTGCAATCTCTGCGCGCAGATCTGCCCACAACACGCCATCAGGGAGGCGATCTAACGTGTCCGGAAAATATGATATCGTCATTGCCGGCGTCGGCGGACAAGGCGTTGTTCTTGCCTCCCGCATCATCGCCAAAGCCGCCCTCAGCGTAGGCTATGCTGTGAGGACCGCGGAAAACATCGGTATGGCTCAACGGGAAGGAGCTGTGGTGAGCTTCACCCGTCTGGGCGAGACTGTGGAAGGACCGCTTGTGCCCGAGAGTTCGGCGGATTTGCTTTTGGGTTTTGAGCCTGCGGAAGCGGCAAGATCTTTGAGCAAATTGGTTCCCGGCGGTGTGGCGATCATCAACAAAGAACCCATTGTGCCCGTGACTGTGACCACAGGCCAGTCCGCTTACGATCAAAAAGCTATCTTCGCGTATCTGGAGCAGCAGATTTCAGAGCTGTATTATCTGGAAGCCACGAAATTGGCCACGGAGGCCGGGAACTGGCGAACCACAAACAGCGTGCTGCTGGGAGCGGCCGGCAGTTTGGAAAATTTTCCCGTTCCTTCTGAGGTTTTGCTGGCGGAAACGTTGCGGAACGTGCCGGTCAAGACCCGGGACGTTAACCAAAAGGCATTTGAGCTTGGAGCTGCTGCCGTCAGCGGCAGGAAAGCGCAAAGCGCCTAAAAAACAATGAGGTGAGTCAGATGAGCAGAGTAAAGGGTAGTTTAGCTTTAGAGCAAGCTAGTTCTCCGCTTCAAAGGGCAATGGAATATGCGTGCCAGAGCGAGTTTTACAGAGAGAAGTTTCGCCGCGCGGGCCTGGCGCCCGGTCAGATCAGAGAGCCTGAGGATCTGCAGGCTCTTCCCTTCACCACCAAAGATGAGCTGAGAGAGTGTTATCCCTTAAAAGTCAAGATTCCTCCGGAAGAAGAGCTCGTGAGAATACATTCCTCTTCCGGCACCACAGGCCAGCCGGTGTTGATTCCGTATACCAAACGGGATGTGGAAATTTGGGCGGAGATGATGATGCGCTGCTACCAAATGGCGGGCGTCACCAGACAAGACAGGGTGCAAATCACTCCCGGGTATGGGCTGTGGACAGCTGGGATCGGCTTTCAGGCTGGGGTGGAAGCTTTAGGCGCCATGGCCATCCCCACGGGCCCCGGCAATACCCAGCGGCAGCTT
>DIPB01000058.1:9709-10806 GCA_002426275.1 Firmicutes bacterium UBA5499 | reverse complement strand
GACCATGATGCGGGATCTCGGGACCACGGTGCTGATCGGCACCTCCTCTTACGGGCTATTGTTGGCCGAGGCCGCCTCCGAAGCCCGGATCCTGGATCAGCTGCAACTCAAATGCGCCATTTTAGGCTCAGAGCGCTGGGGAGATCGCATGCGAGAGCGGATTGAAGAGCTGCTGGGAATCGAGACCTTCGATATCTACGGCCTCACCGAAGTATACGGGCCGGGCATCGGCATTGACTGCCAGCTCCATTCCGGCATCCATTACTGGTCCGATTACCTAATCTTTGAGATCATCGATCCTGCCACCGGCGTTGTTTTGCCTCCAGGCGAAGAGGGGGAATTGGTGATCACCACCCTGGTCAAAGAGGGGTTGCCTCTGATTCGCTATCGCACCCGGGATTTGACGCGGATCATTCCCGAGTCCTGTCCCTGCGGTTCGCCTTATCCGCGCATTCAGCGCATTCGGGGCCGCAGCGACGATATGATCAAGATCAAGGGCTGTAATATTTTCCCGGCTCAAATCGAACAGGAAATCGCGAAATTTCCGGAGCTGGCCGGCGAATATCGCATTACCCTGGAACGAATTGAAGGCCGGGACCAAATGCTCTTGGAGCTGGAAGCCCGGGCGCGGGAGAACGGGCTGGCAGCGCGTTTTGCAGCTGCTGTGCGAGACCGCACCGGCATGTTGCCGCAAGTTACGCTCTTGCGGCCTGGAGAGCTTCCCAGGTCCGAGAAGAAAACCAAACGAGTGATAGATAAGCGAGATTTAGATTAGCCAAATTGAGTTTGAGACGAGCAGAGTTTAGTTGAGATGAGCCGAGCGATATTCCTACTGCCTGATTGGGGGCAGTCGGGGCGTTTCTGCTCCGGCTGCCTTTTTTCATTTCTCAAAGGATTCCGCCTTGATGTGGCGGAGCAGAGAATCGGCTGGCGTCCGGCGCAGTGGAGCATCGCTAAGAGCAGAGTTGAGCTGAGCAGTAATCCTTCTGTCGATTGAGGCAGCAGGGCGTTTTATGCTCTGCTGCCTTTATTATTTTGGAGGTGAAGAGAAGATGAGAAAGCAAATTCGTCAGCTAACCCAGCGGGCTATTGTCCCC
>DIPB01000058.1:8162-9627 GCA_002426275.1 Firmicutes bacterium UBA5499 | reverse complement strand
GGGCTATTGTCCCCAGGCTGTGGCCGCTGTTTGGAGTCTGCCCCGGGAAACTTGAGAGGAGTGAAAGAAATGCTTAAAAGCGCACTTAGCAGTTTGGCGCGCAAAGATGATCTGACCCAACAGGAAGCCTACGAGACCATGAAAGCCATCATGAACGGCGAAGCCACGCCAGCGCAAATAGGCGGCCTGCTTTTGGCATTGCGCTTAAAAGGAGAGACGATCTCTGAAATCACAGGCTTTGCCCAGGCCATGAGAGATTGTGCGCAGCCCATCGCCTGCCAGGGAGAAGTGGCGGATACCTGCGGTACGGGCGGCGATGGGGCGGGAACTTTCAATATCTCCACCACGGTTGCCTTTGTGGCGGCGGCTTGCGGCGTGTCCATAGCCAAACATGGGAACCGCGCGATCACCAGCAAAAGCGGCAGCGCGGATCTGCTCTCCGCCTTGGGCGTGAAAATAGACTTGACGCCGCAGGAAGTGGCCGGCTGCATCGCTAAAACCGGGATAGGCTTTCTGTTCGCTCCCACCTTTCATCAGGCCATGCGTCATGCCGCAGGCCCCAGGCGGGAATTGGGGATCAGAACGGTGTTCAACCTTTTGGGTCCGCTTACCAATCCCGCGGCCCCCGCATATCAGTCTTTGGGCATCTGGGAGCGGCGTCTGGTGCCGGTGGCGGCCGAGGTCTTGCGGGAGCTGGGAGCAAAAGGAGTCATGGTTTTCCATGGCGCAGGGGGCTTAGATGAGCTCTCCCTTTCGGGCGAAAACTTTGTGGCGGAATTGAGAGACGGAAGCATAAAGGAATACGCCTTGCTGCCGCAGGACGCGGGCCTTGAGCCCGCTCCGCTGTCGGCGATCCAGGGCGGGTTACCAGAGGAAAACGCCGCCATTACGCTGGAAATTTTAGCGGGGCAAAAAGGACCCCGGCGGGATGTGGTGCTGTTCAACGCCGCTGCCCTGCTTAAGGCTGCCGGCGTTTGCGACGACTGGAAAGAAGCGGTGGCCATGGCTGGACGGGCCATAGACAGCGGTAAAGCTGCCCAGCGCCTAGAAGCATTGCGCATCGCGGCAAGGGAGGTGAGATGCGGTGCTGTTTCAGATGGTTGCGGCCAGGAGAAGGCAATTGGCGCGGGAAGATAGGAAAACCTGGACCAGGCGGGCGCGTTTAGCGCAAGCAGGTCCTGATTTCAGCGCCGCTCTCTTCTTGCCGGGCAAGAAGGTGATCTGCGAGGTGAAGCCCGCCTCACCCAGCCGGGGAAGGCTGCTGCGGCGGGAAGAGATCCCGCGCCTGGTTCGCGCTTATGAGCGCGGAGGAGCGGCGGCCATTTCCGTTCTGGCGGAGCCAAACTATTTCTGGGGGGGCGGGGAGCTTGTGAGCTGGGTTCGCTCCTTAACCCGGCTTCCCATTCTCTGGAAGGATTTCGTCATCTCGCCCAGCCAAATCTTTGAGGCTAAAGCCAGAGGAGCC
>DIPB01000058.1:804-7986 GCA_002426275.1 Firmicutes bacterium UBA5499 | reverse complement strand
GCTTTAGCCGGTAAGTTGGGGCTCCTGCCGCTGGTGGAAGTGCACAGCAAGTCGGAGCTGAGCAAGCTCAAAGGGATTGCCGGCAGCTTCGCCTTGGGGATTAACAATCGCAATCTGGGCTCCTTAAAAGTGGATCTCAATGCCACCGTCTCCCTGGCCCCGCTTGCCAGAGAGCTGAAACCAGTGTGCTTGGTCAGCGAAAGCGGGATCAAAACCGCCGCACAAATTCAGCGCCTGAGCGCCTTGGGCTGCACTGCCTTTTTGATCGGAGAGACGCTCATCACTGCGCCGGATCCCGAGGCGAAGCTCAGGCAGCTGAGGGGGGAGAGCTAATGTGGGTGAAAGTATGCGGCATTTGCCATCTGGAGGACGCCCAGGCCGCGGCCAGCGCCGGGGCGCAGGCCGTGGGCCTGGTGTTCGCGCCCAGCTCCAGAAGATTAACGCTGAAAGAGGCCAAACAGCTGGCCGGCAGCTTGCCGAAGAAGTTGCTGCGAGTCGGGGTGTTCGTCAATCAGAGGCCGGAAGATGTGGAGAGGATTGCCAGGGAAGTGGGCCTGGATTTGCTGCAGCTCCACGGCACCGAATCACCCGAGTACTGCCGGTATTTCGCCCGCCTGCCTTGGGGATTGCTCAAAGCTTGGCGCATGGCGGAAGACGATTGGCAGCGGGCTGCGGACTATAAAGGTTTGGTGTCCGCGCTGCTCCTAGACAGCAGCGCGGGCAGCGGCAAGACTTTCCCTTGGCGGGAGGCCAGGAAAGTTCCCTGGGACGGCAGATTGATTTTAGCGGGCGGCCTGAATCCGGAAAACGTGGCCCAGGCCATTGCGGAAGTCTCCCCTTGGGGAGTGGACGCTTCCAGCGGGCTGGAGTCCAGAGCCGGGCTCAAGGATCCGGCGCGTCTGGCGGCCTTTGTGGCACGAGCAAAAAAAGCAGGGAGGGAATTGAATGGAACGAAAATGGCCAGATGAGCGCGGCTTTTTCGGTTCCTGGGGCGGCAAGTTCGTCCCGGAGACCGTGCAATGCGCGCTCTTGGAGTTGGAGACAGCTTATAGGCAAGCCAAGGAGGATCCGGCTTTTCAAAACGAATTGCAGCTGGAGCTGCGTAATTATGTAGGCAGGGAAACGCCCCTTTACTTTGCGGCCAATCTCACTCGGCTTTTGGGGGGAGCGCGCATTTATCTGAAACGCGAAGATCTGAATCACACGGGCGCGCATAAGATCAATAACGCTTTAGGCCAGGCCTTGCTGGCTAAAAGAATGGGCAAGAAAAAACTGTTGGCCGAGACTGGAGCCGGCCAGCACGGAGTAGCCGTGGCCACCGTGGCTGCGAAGTACGGCCTGGAGTGCACGGTCTTTATGGGCCAAGAAGATATGCGGCGGCAAAGCCTTAATGTCTACAGAATGCGTCTTTTGGGGGCAAAGGTTGAGCCTGTGACCATAGGCAGCGGCACATTGAAGGAAGCCACAGGTCAGGCCATCCGCAGTTGGGTTACAAACGTCCGGGACACTCACTACGTGATCGGCTCGGTTGTTGGCCCTCATCCCTATCCCATGCTGGTGCGCGATCTGCAGTCTCCAATCGGTAAGGAAACCAAAAGGCAGATCTTATCTGCTGCAGGCCGGCTCCCCGATTACCTCATCGCCGCCGTGGGAGGGGGCAGCAATGCCATCGGCCTTTTCCACCCGTTTCTTGCAGAACGGCAAGTGGCGATGATCGGCGTGGAAGCCGGAGGCAGAGGAGAGCGATTGGGCCAGCACGCCTCCACCCTGGGCAAGGGCAGGCCGGGAGTGTTGCACGGCGCCTATTCTTATCTGCTGCAGGATAGGGAAGGGCAAATCACGCCCACCCATTCCATTTCCGCGGGGCTTGATTATCCGGGAGTAGGGCCGGAACACAGCGCCCTCCGGGAGCTGGGCAGGGTCCGCTATGAGGCGGTGACGGACCGGGAGGCGTTAGCCGCTTTCCACCTTTTGAGCACCAGCGAAGGCATCATTCCCGCTCTGGAAAGCAGCCACGCAGTCGCCTATGCAAAGAAGCTGGCCGCCACCTTGGAGCCGGAAAAAATCATCGTGATCAATCTTTCCGGCCGGGGAGACAAAGATGTGGAGAGCGTGGCTGCGCTGGAAGGAGGAGCGAAATGAGAATTTCCGAAGCGTTTACAACAAAGCCGGCCTTGATCCCGTTTCTCATGGCAGGCGATCCGTCCTTGGCTGCCACGGAAGAGATCGTGCTCTCTTTAGCCCAAGCTGGAGCGAATCTAATAGAGCTTGGCGTGCCTTTTACAGACCCCTTGGCGGACGGTCCCATCAATCAGGCGGCCGCCGGCCGGGCGCTGGCTGGCGGCGCTAATTTGCACGGGATCCTTGAACTGGTTGCGAAGCTCAGAGCCCGGGGCCTTCAGATTCCCATTCTGTTGCTTTCCTATCTCAATCCGCTGCTGGCTTGGGGAGCTGATTTCCTTAGCGCCGCCCGAGAGGCCGGCGTCCAGGGGTTGGTAATTCCGGATCTGCCGCCTGAGGAACAGGATTGGTTTGCCAAAGGCAACCGGGAACTGGACCTCATTAGCTTTGTGGCTCTCACCACGGAGCCGGCCAGACGCCGGCGAATCGCCGCTGCGGCCAAAGGCTTTCTTTACTGCGTCGCCAATACCGGCGTTACCGGCCCCCGGGGGGAACTGGCGCCGGAGCTGGAGAGCGTACTGGCGGATTTGAAGCCAATCTGCCCTGTTCCCAGGGTAGTGGGCTTTGGCATTTCCAATCCCGCGCAGGCTGCCCGGGTGGGCAAAATGGCCGAAGGCGTGATCGTGGGCAGCGCCCTGGTGGAGCTTCTAAACCGGGAGGGCTTGGACCGGGCCGTGGAGTTTGTAAAAGAAATAAAGGCAGCCCTAAGCAGGATAGAGAATTGACCCGCAGGAGCTGAGTTGAGAAAGAAAAGGCATTTGCCAGCCGAGGTTGACAGCTTTTGGCGCCGGCAAATGAGAGAGGTGAGCATTTTGCAGATTTATCCATCCGCGGCCGCTTTTCAGGACTTGGTCCAGGCCGGCTATAACGTGATTCCCGTCATGCAGGAATACATTGCGGATCAGCTTACCCCGGTGAGCGCTCTGCGCAGGCTGGGGCTTGAAAAACAGCCTTACGCTTTCCTTTTGGAAAGCGTGGAGGGCGGCAGCCGTCTGGGACGCTATTCCTTTGTGGGAATAAAAATGAAACAAGCCGTTGAGATCTGGCCGGGCAAGCTTTGTCTGCGGGACGGGCTGGGAGAGGAGCAAAGGGAGTTTGCCTGCGCCGACCCTTTGGAGTATCTGCGCCGGCGGACGGCAGAGTATCGCCTGGCGCCATTGGCGCAGCTGCCGCGCGTTCCCATCGGCTTTGTCGGCTACGCAGGCTATGAGCTGGTGCATTTGCTGGAGAAATTGCCGCCGCGCAAGAGCGGCTTAGGCCTGCCAGACGGGATCTTTTTCCTTCCCGAAACGCTCTTGGCCTTTGATCATGCTCAAGGCACAATGTGCATAATCACCAATGTTTTCTTGGAGGGGAACCAAGATTTCGCCGCCTACCAAGAGGCGCTGAACACAAACCGGGAGCTGATCGGAAGGCTGCGACGAGGGCGGGACTCAAACTGCGCTTTGCCGGCGCTGAGCCGCGGGCAGTTGCGTCCGGAACAGTATACGAGCAATTTCAGCAAGGAAGAATTTCTCTCGGCGGTTGCCCGGGCTACAGAATACATTGCCGCGGGAGATATTTTTCAGGTTGTGCCTTCTCAGCGCTTTGAAGTGCGGCTGAGAAGATCCCCCCTGGAACTATATTGTTCGTTGCGGGCTATCAATCCCTCGCCCTATATGTTTTACCTGCAGTTCGGCTGTTTTGGACTTGTGGGGTCCTCGCCGGAAGTATTGGTGCGGCTGGAAAACGGCCGCGCCATGCTCCGCCCCATCGCCGGGACGCGCCCCAGGGGGGAAAACGCTCTCCAAGACGCTGCCCTGGCCCAGGAGCTGAGCCGGGACGAGAAGGAGCGGGCCGAGCACGTGATGTTGGTGGATTTGGGACGCAACGATTTAGGGAGAGTCTGCAAGTATGGCACTGTAGAGGCTACGGAGCTTTTCGCCCTTGAGCGTTACTCTCACGTGATGCACTTGGTATCCCAGGTGGAAGGTACTTTGGCGGCGGATAAAGATCAATTTGATCTCTTCAAAGCCGCCTTTCCCGCCGGAACCCTTACAGGTGCGCCCAAGGTCCGAGCCATGGAGATCATCGCCCAGTTGGAGCCAGATGCCCGCGGGCCTTATGGGGGCGCTGTGGGTTACTTCGGCTTTAACGGGAATATGGATTTCTGCATCACCATTCGGACTGTGACCTACAAAGGCGAAAAAGGTTGGGTGCAGGCCGGAGCGGGCATTGTGGCGGATTCGGCGCCGGAGCGGGAATATCAGGAAACCATGAACAAAGCCCGCGCCCTGCTGCAGGCCGTACTTGAGGGAGAGGAGAGCTGAAGCATGAAAGTGCTGGTGATAGACAATTATGATTCCTTCACGTACAACCTGGTGCAGCTTGTGGGAGATTTGGGCGCGGAGGTCGTCGCCTTTCGCAATGACCAAATCTCGCTTGCCCAGATCGCTGCGTGCGCTCCGGACCGGCTGCTGCTCTCTCCCGGACCAGGCAGGCCTGAAGACAGCGGCATCTGTCCGGAGCTGATCCGCGCTTTCGCGGGTAAAATTCCCATTCTGGGCGTGTGCCTGGGCCATCAGTGCATCGCCGAGGTTTTCGGCGGCAAGGTGGAACGCGCTGCTCAGCTGATGCATGGCAAAACGTCGCCCGTCACCCATGACGGACAGACGATCTTCGACTCTCTGCCCAATCCTTTTACAGGCATGCGCTATCATTCTTTGCTGGTGACTAAACTGCCTGCCTGCATACAGGCCAGCGCTTGGAGTCCGGACGGTGAACTGATGGGCTTGCGGCACCTTCGTTTTCCCGTGGAAGGCGTGCAGTTTCATCCCGAATCTATCCTCACCCAGGAGGGACGAAGGATGCTGGCCGCCTTTTTGGCGCCTACGTATCCGGCTCTCTGGCCCCGGCCCCAGCTGAGGCCGGCCGCGGTTAGAGGATGCTGACTTTGTATTCCCGCAGCCATTGTTCCGTCTGCACCAGATAGGCCAAAAGCTGCGGCCCGCTCATCAGCTGCCCGAACCAAGGCTGGTTGAAACTCGAAAGGTCGCCGGCTGCCAGTTCCGCTACGAAATTCACATCCACCAGGGGAAGAAGCGGCGATGTTTTATCCTTCAAGATGGAGAGCATTTTCCGCTGCACCAGTTGGCAGTATACCGGATGATGCGTTTTAGGATAAGGGCTATTTTTCCGCCAGACGATCTGAGAAGGAAGCATTTGGGCGAAAGCCTCCCGCAAAACGCCCTTTGGCTGGCGGCGATGGTACTTGTATTCCCAGGGGATATTCCAAACGTATTCCGCAAGGTGGTGATCGCAAAACGGCACCCTGATTTCCAGGCCTGTGGCCATGCTCATCCGGTCTTTGCGATCCAACAGCACGGGCATCCAGCGGGTGAGGTTCAGGTAGAAAAGCTCCCGCATGCGCGCTTCCGGCGCCGCTTCACCCTCCAGGCGCGGCACCTGGGAGAGCGCCTGCCGGTAGCGAAAAGCGATATATTCCTTCACGTTCAGTTTGTCTTTGAGCTCGGCTGACAGCAGCTTTTGGCGGATTTCCGTCTTTTGATACCACGGGAAAGTATCGCTTGCCCCTCGGTAAAACCACGGATAACCGCCGAAAAGTTCGTCCGCGCACTCGCCGGAGAGGGCAACCGTGGATTCTTTTTTGATCTGGCAGCTGAACAGATATAAAGAAGCGTCAATATCGGCCATGCCCGGCAGGTCCCGGGCCCGCACAGCCTGCTCCAGCGCGGCGACCAATTCCCGGTTGCCAATCAAGACGGAATGATGCTTGGTTCCCAACTGACTTACCATCAGCGGCACAAAGGCGGCGTCCATTTGCGGCTGATAGCTATTAGCTTGAAAAAAGCGCTGGTTTTCCTTGTAATCAATGGAATAAGTATTCAATACCTGTCCTTTTTCCCGCAGCGCTTCCGCGGCGATGAAGCTCAAGACGCTGGAGTCCAGACCGCCGGACAGCAAGGTGCACAGGGGCATATCCGAGACCAGTTGCCTTTGCACCGCGTCAGTCAAAAGATAACGCACTTTCTCAACTGTGGAGGGCAGATCGTCCTGGTGGGGGAGGCTGCGCAGCTGCCAGTATCGCTCTTTGCGCATCCCGCTGTGGCTCATCGTAAGCCAGTGGCCTGGTTCCAATTCCTCAATGCCGCGAAAGACGCCGCAGCCCGGCGTGCGGCCAGGTCCCAAAGCGAAGAGTTCCGCCAGGCCCTCCCGGTCCACTTCCGCCGGGATTTGCGGGTGAGCCAATAGCGCCTTTATCTCGGAGGCGAAGAAAAGAGAGCTTCCCCGCCGCGTAAAGAACAACGGCTTGACGCCCAAGCGATCTCTACCCAGAAATAAGATCCCGGCTGGTTCCTGCCAGATGGCGAAAGCGAAAATCCCGTCCAAGCGGCGCATGCAGTCCGCTCCCCACTGCATGTAGGCGGCCAGCAGCACCTCGGTATCGCTATGGCCCAAGAAGCTATGCCCCAAGGCCGTCAACTCCCGGCGCAGCTGTGGCGTATTATATAGCTCGCCATTATAGATCAGATGATAATCGTTCCCCCCACGGCTGCGGCTCATAGGCTGCAGTCCCCCTTGGGGATCCACCACGATCAGCCTGCGGTGGGCCAAAAGCGCATGCCGAGAAATGAATGCGCCTTCTTGATCCGGACCTCGAGGCGCCAGAGTTTGGGCCATTTTCTGAATTATCGTTTTTTGTCCGCTTAAATCCTGCTCATAATCCAGCCAACCAACAATTCCGCACATATCAATCACCCCCGGAAAAGCTTACCTTTTATATTATGCTTGCCAAAAGCATGAGTTCCTTTGGCATAAAATTAAGATATTTTTGGTCAGAGTATGCACGTAACAAAAGAAGGTGGTGCTAAAATTCAAAATCTGGTATAATAACGGAAGCGTAAGCAGTTGATTTCACGCTCCTTAGAGAAGGCTGCGATGTGCGGCAACAAGAAAGTCGACTGCGGCAAATGGGCGATCTTCCCACCGGGGCACTGAGCT
>DIPB01000058.1:413-727 GCA_002426275.1 Firmicutes bacterium UBA5499 | reverse complement strand
GTGGATATTAAAATGGCCATGTTGGCGGTAAGCGGACTCAACAAATACTGGGGCGCGGATCTTTTGTTTGCGGATCTCACATTTTCTCTGCAAAAGGGAGAAAAAATGGCCTTGATCGGGCGCAATGGGACGGGGAAAACCACGCTGCTCAACATCGTCTCAGGCCAGGAGGAGTACGACAGCGGGCAAGTCGCCGTCGCCTCCAATGTCTCAATTGGCTATCTGCGCCAGGATAGCCCGGAACTGTGTCAAAACCGGACCCTTTTGGAGGAAGCAAAGTCCGTTTTTTCAGAGCTGGAACGCTGGGAGCAGGA
>DIPB01000058.1:0-279 GCA_002426275.1 Firmicutes bacterium UBA5499 | reverse complement strand
AGACTTGAGGCAGCTGGAACGAGAGATGGGCGGCACAAAAGAAGCGAACGAACTCGAGACGCTGCTGAATAAATATGCCCGTCTCACCGCCCAATACGAGGCCCAAGGCGGCTATACGAGTCTGGCCAGGGTACGCAGCGCGCTTTTCGGTATGGGCTTCAGCGAAGAGAAGCTGAACGTGAATGTGCAGTCTCTCTCCGGGGGAGAGAAAATGCGGCTGGCCATGGCGAAGCTAATCTTGGCGGAGCCCGATGTGTTGCTGCTGGACGAACCGACCAA
>DIPB01000124.1:13126-21043 GCA_002426275.1 Firmicutes bacterium UBA5499 | reverse complement strand
GCTGAGATTGGCTCCGTCCGCTGTAAGCACGGTTTGATAACCGTTTGGCAGGTGGCTGATGAAGAAATGAGCGTTAGCAAGCTTGGCGGCTGTCCTCACCTCTTCGTCCGTGGCGGCGAGGTTTCCGTAGCGGATGTTATCCATCACTGTGCCTGTGAACAGATGAGTATCCTGCAGCACCATGCCCAAAGAGCGCCGTAGATCCGCCTTCTTGATCTCCTTCACATCGATTCCGTCGAAGAGAATTTTTCCGTCCTCCACATCGTAAAAGCGGTTGATGAGATTGGTGATGGTGGTCTTGCCGGCTCCGGTGGAGCCGACGAAAGCGATCTTTTGGCCAGGCTTGGCATAAAGGTTGATTTCTTTCAGCACAGGTTTATCGTTCTCATAACCGAAGTGAACGTTGACGAAGCGCACATCGCCTCTGAGCCGAGTCAGCGTGCCATCTCCTGGCCGCTTCCAAGCCCAGATACCTGTATGGGCCGGCGCCTCTGCGAGCTGTTCGTCTGAGAGATAGGCGTTCACTAAGGTCACTTGGCCGGCATCGGCCTCCACAGGTTCGTCGGTCAGCGCAAAAATTCGTTCCGCACCGGCCAGGGCGTTGAGGATGATGTTGAATTGCTGGGAGATTTGGGTAATGGGCTGCGAAAAGTTGCGGGTGTACTGTAAAAAAGAACCCACTGTGCCGATGTCCAAGCGGCCGTGGATGGTCAGCGCCGCGCCCACTGCCGCGGTGATGGCATAGTGAATATAAGACAAGTTGCCCATAATGGGCATGAGGATATTGGCAAAAGTATTGGCGCTGCTCGCGGCGGAAAAGAGATTCTCGTTGAGCCTGTCAAAGTCTCGTTTGGCAGCCTCTTCATGTGAGAAAACTTTGATCACTTTTTGGCCTTCAGTCATCTCCTCAATGAAACCGTTGATCGCGCCTAAGGCCCGCTGCTGTTTGATGAAATAATTGGCGCTCTGGCTGCCGATTTTGCCGATGGCAAAGAGAATTACCGCCAGCATGCCCAAGACCAAGATGGTCAGCGCGGGGCTCAGGACCAACATCATCACAAAGACGCCCAGCACAGTAATTGCGGAGGAGATGAGATTGGGAACGCCCATGGTAATCATCTCCCGCAGGGTATCGGTGTCGTTGGTATAGCGGCTCATCAGTTCGCCGTGGGTATGGGTGTCAAAATATTTCAACGGCAGCTCCTGCATATGGGTGAACAGGTCAATGCGGATTTTCCGCAAGGCGCCGGTGGAGATATTGATCATCAGCCTGTTATAGGAGTAGGTGGCGATCACGCCGCCCAAATAGATAATGACAAGTAAAAGGAGCGTTGAGAAAAAGCCGGACAGATCCGGATTTGGCATCTTACGTACCGCAACCAGGCTATTGATCAGAGGCTTCAACAGATATGTTCCGGCCACCCCAGCGCTGGAGCTTATTATGATGCCGATGAACACAAAGATCAGCTGCATTTTATAGTCAAGCAGATAGGAAAAAATTCTCTGCAGCGTCTTTTTGATATTTTTAGGCTTTTCCAAGCCCTTGTGGCGCTGCGGTCCATGTCCTCCTGGCATTCAAGCCACTCCTCTTTGCTGAGATTCGTATACTTCGCGATAGATTTCATTGCTGATCAAAAGCTCACTGTGAGTGCCGATGGCATTGATCCTGCCGTCATCCAGGACGATGATCTTATCCGCTGAGCTAACAGAGGCAATTCGCTGGGCGATGATGATGGTTGTTGTCTCCGCCAGATTCTGTCGCAAGCCTTGCCGGATGAGCCTGTCTGTGGCGGTATCCACAGCGCTGGTGCTGTCATCAAAAATGATGATTTTCGGCTTTTTCAAGAGCGCCCGGGCGATGCACAGCCGCTGTTTTTGTCCGCCTGAGAGATTAACTCCTCCTTGGCCCAGTTGCGTCTCATAACCGTTGGGGAAGGAGAGGATGAAATCGTGAGCCTGCGCTATCTTGCAGACAGCTTGGATTTCCTCATCCGAAGCGGCGGCATTGCCCCACATAAGGTTTTCCTTGATGGTACCTGAGAATAAGACGTTTTTCTGCAGCACCATGGCCACCGCCTCGCGCAGCGTCCGGAGTGAATACTCTCTCACATCTCTGCCTCCCACCAGGATTCTGCCTGCAAGAACGTCATATAAACGGGGGATGAGCTGTACCAAAGTTGTTTTCGCAGAGCCTGTGCCGCCAATGATCCCCACTGTTTCCCCAGACTTGATCTGGAAATTGACCTCAGTCAGAGTCAAGTTGGAATTATCCTTGGCGTAGCTGAAAGAGACGTTCTCGAAGTTGATGGAGCCATCTTTCACCTCGAGCTGAGGATTTGTGCCGAGATCTGTGAGCTCCGGCTCTTCATCCAGCACCTCCACGATTCTGCTCAGGGAAGCTTTAGACATCACCACTCCCACGAAAACCATGGAGAGAATCATCAGCGACATGAGAATCTGGGAGAGATAGCTGATGAAGCCGATGAGCTCGCCGGTCTGCATTTGGCCGCGGACGATCATGTGGCCTCCAAACCAGACGATGGCCACAATGCAGGCATACATGGTGAACACCATCAGCGGCATGTTGATGATGATCAGCTTTTCCGCATAGAGCTGCGCTCGCTGCAAGTCTCCGGCCGCGGCGGTGAATTTTTCGTTTTCGTAATCTCTGCGCACAAAGGCTTTCACAACCCGAATGGCAATCAGATTTTCCTGAATCAAGGAGTTCATGGCGTCGTATTTTTTCAGCATTCTCTGGAAGCGAGGAAAAGCCTTGACTGAGATCACGGCCAGGGCTGTTCCCAAAACGGGAATGGCGATCAGCACGACGCTCGAAAGCCTGGCATTAATGGCTATTGCCATGATGCTGGCGCTGATCAGCATAATGGGAGCTCGCACCAGGACGCGGACGCACAGCATCAGAGCATTTTGAGCATTGGTTACGTCCGTGGTCAGACGGGTGACCAAAGAGGCCGTGCTGAATTTATCTATGTTGGCAAAGGAAAAATCTTGGATTTTAAGGAAAATCCCTTGCCGCAGCCTCTTGGCAAAACCTGTGCCAGCCACGGCCGCGAATCTTCCCGCCAGGGCGCCGAAAAACAGCGCCAACAGCGCCATAACCACCATTAGTCCGCCGATTTTGCTTACATAGTGTAAGTCCTTATTGGCGATTCCCACATCAATGATTTTAGCGATCAAAAAAGGAATGAAGATCTCCAGAATCACTTCGCAGATCACCATCAACGGCGAAAGCAGGGCGTCGCGTTTATATTCACCCAGAAACGGGAGCAGTTTCTCCAGCATCAAGTCCCCTCATTTCAAATAAGTTTGGAGAAAAATGGTAGTTATCTTTAAAGCTTAACACCGGCGGATCGTGAAGTCAAGGTGTTGTTCTGACATTGCACGGAAATCAATTTTCAAATTTAGCTGATTCAGCTGCGAGATTGAATTTTTAAACTATATAATATTTTAAAGAATTTTTTAAATGATTCCAGCCACTTCTGGTCGAATCGCTAATCAACTGATTGCAAGAGAGGATGGAATCAAGATGAAAATCGTAGAGTATTTTATAGACATAGCAACGACCAAAAAGCATAACGGTTATTTTTGCAATGTTGGGGAGGCACTGACAATCGTAATTTTGGGTTCCTTTTGCGGATTGAAAAACATCGACCAAATTCATCAATGGGCAGTAAGTGAGCGTGTTCGCGTTTTTTTGTCGAGCTATTTTGGCATAGACCATGTTCCCTGTTAGTATTGGCTGCTTTGTCTACTCAAAATGATTGACCCAGAGTCGTTTAACCGGTGTTCTGTGCATTGGGTACAGTCTTTTTTTGACTAAAGGAACACAGGGATTAACGCTGTCATTCGATGGAAAAACGATACGATCCACAGGAAAAATGAAAAAATATAACAGCCCATTACATATAGTCAGCGCACAAATCGGTGAATTGGGTATCACATTTGGGCAACAGACAGTCGACGGCAAGAGTAACGAAATCCCCGCAGTACGAGCCCTTATAGACTTATTAAAATTGAAGGCTGCATAGTTATCGCTGACGCCCTGAACTGTCAAAAAGAAACGGCAAAAGCGATAGTCGAAGGGAAAGCAGATTACCTACTGGGTGTCAAAGACAACCAGGAAACATTGAAAAAGGACATTGAAGATTATGTTCAAGATGTAAGCTTAAGGGAAACGATGGATACTTGCGAAAGCTGCAAAGAAAACAGAGGTA
Source organism: Firmicutes bacterium UBA5499 (assembly GCA_002426275.1). Classification (GTDB taxonomy): domain Bacteria; phylum Bacillota; class DTU084; order DTU084; family DTU084; genus UBA5499. The sequence continues at coordinate 16,808 of DIPB01000124.1, read as the reverse complement.
GAACAGCATTCTCTACTTGTGACATTCACTGGCTTTACGGCAGGCAAGAGTGGGCGGGCCTGACCTGCATCGGGGCTATCCATAGTCACAAGCAAAGAAGGAACGACAGATGAATGGCATTATTATATCTCAACCCGCAAACTGACGGCAGCAGAATTAATGAAGCATGCACGTTTGGAATGGTCTGTAGAAACGATGCATTGGCTGCTTGATATGCATTTTCAAGAAGACTTTTGCAGGATTGAGGATGAAAATATCCAGAGAAAGCTTAACATCATTCGCAAAATTGTGCTTAATAGCATTAAGGCCTATAAAGAAAAAAACAACTCCAAACGTCCAATTTCACATATTATGCTTGATTGCTTACTTGAATCTGATAAAATGTTGCCCCTGTTAATGACAAATGAAAATTGATTTCCGTACTGACATTGGCAGCTTACCTACATTGGCAAATTTAAAAGCAAACAGCCGCCCGAAGGCGGCTGCTTTGAATGCGCTAGCTTTCCTAGAAGGAGAACGCGTAGCTGGCACCGACATTGAATCCTGAGGTGATGAAGTCGTCATAGAGGTTGAGCTCGTCGATTTTCACGGTATATTTGTTATACAGATAAAAGGCGCTGAACTTGAGCTCCGGAGTAGGCTGTAACTCCGCGCCCACCTTAGCTCTGAGGATGCTCATATCCGCGTCATGCTCGTCCTTAAAGGGAGCGTTGGAGGCATAGGAGACGTCCGCGATGGTCTGAAGACCATCCGTTAAGACATAGTTGCCTTTGCCGCCCAATGTAAGATAGCTATAATCAGTTGTTCTTTCTTCATCCCCTACGGCTCGTCCCTCGCTGAGCCAGCCTGCTGTCAGCGTGAAGCCATAGTTAGTTTCGTTGTGTATTCTGTACTCGCCTGTGACCGCGTAGTCTATTTCGTTGTACTCGGTTGTGTCTCCGGTTTTGGCATCCAGATTTGTACAGCTGCCTGTGATGCTCAACTGCGGCAGATCCGCAAACCAGACTTTGCCCGTGAGCTGATGCCCTTCGTATTTAAAGTCTTCGTCTCTGTCATCTGTGAGTTCCACATAGTCTGCGCCCAGCCTCACGGTAAGCGCTTGGGCAAAAGCCATGGTTCCAGTCAACAGGGATAACAACAGTAACGTCAATATGAGGTTGAGTTTTTTCATTCACAAGCCCTCCATTATTATATATTTTTTGAGCCTGTGGCAGTCAAACTGACCTCCTCTCCCGGCGTATTGGCGACAGCTGGTTGGTAACCTATGTTTCCCCACCCGGGCCTGTCATATCCTGCCTTGCTGCCCAGATCTCAAAGGTTAGGCTATTTTGTTGCTTGGAATCACTTGCTCTTTCATTCTAACATAAATGTCCTCAAAAGAAAAATTTTACCCAATGCTGCCGCAGGAGAAAAGCGTTTAAGGGACGTATCTAAGCAGCTAAATTGCAATTCTGATGAGGATTTGCTAGTTTCTTAGAAGGGCGAAGTTTTCACTGCCCAGTATATTAAAAGCCAAGGCCAGATGAAAGTCTGACAATAGTTGGCTGTCCGGGTTCGTGGCACGTCTGACGGTAGACGGTGAAGTCCATTATGTCGATTTTCAAATTTAGGGAGTGAAAAAACTTCCGGAGAAGCATCTTTTTATTTATCTTGTTTTTCATGTTTACTACGGCATTGGGTATGGAAGGTGACGGATATGAAATTTGGGATTTCGGTGAGGACGATCTATCGTTTTTTTGACGAAGAAGATGATGACGAGTATCTTTGGGGCTATCGTAGGGGACGGGACAGAGGAAGATGCTCTTCGGGAGGACATCGCTCGCCGCTTTCGGGGAGCGAACATGATGAGTCGTCAATTGACGCTCCGAAAAAGTGGAATGTGGGAAGTCTGGGGGAAATGCAGCTCAAGAGCTGGGTTTCTAAGCGTGTGATATAGGCGCGGGAATACCGAAGACTATTAATAAGTTCAGGAGAAAGCCGTCACTTGATTGTGGCGGTTTTTTAGTTGTCAAAATACAACAGATGGGTGGGGGATTTTTGTTTAAACCGGCAGCCAACGGTGAGCCGTGGGAGTATGTCAAAATAGATTTGCAGTCAAGTATCTTGAATCAGTCAATTAATTAATGTACAATAAACTTGGGTGATTATAGATGGGTGAATTTAAGCTTACGGCTCCATACCGGCCCACAGGTGATCAACCCAATGCCATCAGTCAGCTGGTGGCGGGGTTGAAGCAAAATAAAAAACATCAGATCCTCTTGGGGGTAACAGGCTCGGGGAAGACTTACACTATGGCCAATGTCATAGCCCAGGTGCAGCGGCCGGCTTTGATTATCGCGCATAACAAGACTTTGGCAGCCCAGCTGTGCAGCGAATTTCAGGAGTTCTTTCCGGAAAACGCGGTCCATTATTTCGTCAGTTATTACGATTACTACCAACCGGAAGCGTATATTCCCCGTACGGATACTTACATTGAAAAAGACGCTTCTTTAAATGAAGAAATAGACAGGCTCAGGCACGCGGCCACAAGCGCGCTTTTTGAAAGGCGGGACGTGATCATCGTCGCCAGCGTCTCTTGCATCTATGGCTTGGGCTCGCCTGAGGATTATCAGGACATGACCCTGGAGCTGAAACTAGGGGAGAGTAAACCTCAGGACCGAATTTTAAAACGACTGGTGGAGATCCAGTATAAACGAAACGACGTGGGCTTTCAGCGCAGCACCTTCAGAGTTCGGGGAGACTGTATTGACGTCATCCCCGCTTCCAGCGAGCTTGCCGTCAGAATCGAACAGTTCGGCGATGAAATAGAACGCATCTGCCAGCTTGATGCGCTCACCGGCGAGATTTTAGGAGAGATGGACAAGGTTACCATCTATCCCGGCACCCATTATATCACAAATAGGGACAAGCTGCAGGTGGCAATCGAAAACATCGCCTCTGAACTGCAAGAGCGGCTGAAATATTTCAAGGACAATGGCCTGCTTTTGGAAGCGCAGAGACTGGAGCAGCGCACGAATTTAGATCTGGAAATGCTCATGCAGCTTGGTTACTGCACGGGCATTGAAAACTATTCCCGGCATCTGGCCGGCAGAAAGCCAGGCGAGCCTCCAGACACTCTGTTGAGTTATTTCCCAAAAGATTTTCTGCTTTTCATTGACGAATCCCACGTCACAATCCCGCAAATCAGGGCTATGTATGCAGGGGACAGGGCCAGAAAAGAGACTCTGGTCAAACACGGATTTCGCCTGCCGTCCGCTTTTGACAACAGGCCCTTGGTCTTTGAAGAATTTGAAAAACTAGTGGGACAGGCCATTTACGTCTCGGCAACTCCTGCAGCATATGAGCTGGGGCATCAGGAGCAAATCGTGGAACAGATCATCAGGCCCACTGGGCTTTTGGATCCTGAAGTGGAAGTGCGGCCTGTGAAAGGACAGGTGGACGATCTGCTCTCCGAGATCCACAGTCGTGTCGGAGCCGGCCAGCGGGTGCTGGTCACCACCCTAACCAAAAAAATGGCCGAAGATCTCACAGATTACTTGCGGGAGATGGGGGTGCGGGTCAGATACCTGCATTCCGAAGTGGAGACCTTCGAGCGCGTCGAGATTCTCCGCGATCTCCGCTTGGGCGTCTTCGACGTGCTGGTGGGGATCAACCTCCTGCGGGAAGGGCTCGATCTGCCGGA
>DIPB01000124.1:12439-13027 GCA_002426275.1 Firmicutes bacterium UBA5499 | reverse complement strand
CGGGAAGGGCTCGATCTGCCGGAGGTATCGTTGGTGGCGATCCTGGATGCGGACAAAGAGGGCTTCCTGCGCTCGGAGACTTCCTTAATTCAGACCATCGGCCGGGCGGCCAGAAATGTGGACGGGAAAGTGATCATGTACGGCGACGTCATCACAGATTCCATGAGAAAAGCCATAGACGAGACTGAACGCAGGCGCAGGCTGCAGAAGCAATATAATCAGGAACACGGGATTACCCCGCAAACCATCAGAAAAGAAGTAAAAGGAATCACAGACCAGTATCACCAGGAAAAGCAAAAAATCACCCTCATGCCGCTGGAAGAGGCGGCACGCAAGATTAAGGATTTGGAAAAGAAGATGCAGCAAGCGGCAAATGATCTGGAATTTGAAAAGGCAGCCCAGATTCGCGACCAGATCGTTGAACTAAGGAAACTGGTTGTCTGAAAGGACGAATATGAAGAACAAAATCATCATTAAAGGCGCAAGACAGCATAATTTAAAAGGAATCGATCTTGAATTGCCCAGGGATCAACTCATCGTCTTCACCGGCCTCAGCGGCTCGGGCAAATCTTCATTAGCTTTCGATAC
>DIPB01000124.1:11930-12256 GCA_002426275.1 Firmicutes bacterium UBA5499 | reverse complement strand
TATGCCAGACAGTTTTTAGGGCAAATGCAGAAGCCGGACGTCGATTTCATCGAAGGGCTTTCTCCCGCCATCTCCATAGATCAAAAGACCACCTCCCATAATCCCAGATCCACAGTGGGCACAGTCACAGAGATCTACGATTATCTCCGGCTGCTCTACGCCAGAGTGGGGCATGTCCACTGCTATAAGTGCGGCAGGCCCATTTCCCAGCAGACAGTGGAGCAGATCACAGACCAGATCCTGGCTCTGCCCGAGGGCTCCAGGATCGTGGTCTTAGCTCCCTTGGTGCGAGGGAGAAAAGGCGAGTTCAAGAAACTTTTGGACGT
>DIPB01000124.1:10596-11778 GCA_002426275.1 Firmicutes bacterium UBA5499 | reverse complement strand
ATCAGACGCGACGGTTATGTGCGGGTGCGTCTGGACGGCGAAACTTACCAGCTGGGAGAAGTGCCGGAAATAGATAAAAAGAAAAAACATGATCTGGAAGTGGTTGTGGATCGGCTGGTGGTCCGGCCGGAAGTTCAAAGGCGCCTGGCGGATTCGCTGGAGACGGCTTTGAACCTGACGGACGGCATGGCGCTGGTGAACATTGTGGAGCGGGGAGAGGACCTGATTTTCAGCCAGAAGTTTGCCTGCCCCACGTGCGGCATCAGCATGGAAGAGCTGAGCCCCAGGATGTTCTCCTTCAACAATCCTTACGGCGCCTGCCCTGAATGCGACGGTTTGGGACAGAAACTGGCTGTGGATCCGGAACTGGTGCTGGATGCGAATCTATCTCTGGCAGAAGGGGCGATCATCCCTTGGCAGGACAGCAAAAGCAATTGGTTTTCAGGGATCCTGGGCGCTGTGGCGAAAGAATACGGCTTTGATTTAAACACGCCGGTGGGCGAACTGCCCCAGAAAGCCGTGGATGTGCTTTTGCACGGTACGGGCGGCAAGAAGGTGGGCTTTACCTACCGCTCTGTGCAGACCGGCAGAGAAGGTTGGTACGAGGTTGCCTTTGAGGGCATCATCCGCGTCCTGGAACGCAGGCACAGAGAGACGCGTTCCGACTGGGCGCGCTCCGAGATCGAACGCTTCATGTCCAGCAAACCGTGCGCCACCTGCCATGGGCAGAGACTGCGGCCGGAAAGCCTGGCCGTGACTGTGGGAGAGCGCTCCATAGTGGAGCTCACTGCCATGAGCGTGCTGGATTTATTAAAATTCTTTGAGGAGTTGCAGCTCACGGACAGGGAAAAGCTAATCGCCCAGCGTGTGATCAAAGAAATCAAAGAGCGCCTGGGTTTCCTGGTAAACGTAGGCCTAGATTACCTGACGCTGGATCGCAGCGCCAATACTCTCTCCGGCGGCGAAGCCCAGCGCATTCGACTGGCCACTCAGATTGGCTCCAGCCTGGTGGGAGTTTTATATATCCTCGACGAGCCGTCAATCGGCCTGCACCAGCGCGATAATCAGCGCCTATTGGACACCTTAAAGCGTCTGCGGGATATCGGCAATACGGTCTTGGTGGTGGAACACGATCAGGAGACCATGCTGGCGGCTGATTATCTGGTGGATATCGGACCCGGC
>DIPB01000124.1:2580-10506 GCA_002426275.1 Firmicutes bacterium UBA5499 | reverse complement strand
ATGGTGGATATCGGACCCGGCGCCGGAACTCACGGCGGCGAGGTTGTGGTGGCAGGAGATCTGCAAAAAGTCATGTCCTGCCAAGAATCGCTCACCGGACAATATCTTAGCGGCAAGCGGCAGGTGCCTGTGCCGGATCACAGGAGAAAACCGAACGGCAAAAGCATCAAGATCATCGGCGCCAGCGAACACAATCTTAAAGGGATTGACGTGGAGATTCCCTTAGGGCTCTTCGTTTGCGTCACAGGAGTTTCAGGATCCGGCAAGAGCACTTTGGTCAATGAGATTCTCTATCCCGCCCTTGCCCGTAAGCTCAATCACGTCAGAAGCCTCAGGGCAGGCGCGCACGAAAAAATCAAGGGCATGGAGTACTTGGACAAAGTAATCGACATCGATCAGTCTCCCATCGGCAGAACCCCGAGGTCTAATCCGGCCACTTATGTGGGGGTATTCGATGAAATCAGAGCGGTTTTCGCAGACACCCAGGAAGCGAAAATGCGCGGGTACAAGCCAGGACGCTTCAGTTTTAACCTCAAAGGCGGTCGCTGCGAGGCTTGCCAGGGAGACGGCATCATCAAGATCGAGATGCACTTTCTGCCCGACATCTATGTCCCCTGCGAAGTCTGTAAAGGCAAACGCTATAACAGGGAAACATTGGAAGTGAAATATAAGGGCAAAACCATCAGCGACGTCTTGGAGATGCGAGTAGAGGAGGCGTTGGATTTTTTCAGCGCTCTGCCCAGAATTGAACGCAAGCTCAGAACCATTTATGAGGTGGGACTTGGGTACGTTCGTTTAGGGCAGCCTGCCACCACCCTCTCCGGCGGCGAGGCGCAGCGGGTGAAGCTGGCTACGGAGCTGAGCAGGCGCAGCAATGGCAAGACGCTCTACATTTTGGATGAGCCCACAACGGGTCTGCACTTTGAGGACGTGGCAAAGCTCTTGGAGATTCTCCATAAGCTGGTGGCGGCCGGTGACACAGTGCTTGTGATCGAGCACAATCTGGACGTGATCAAATCCGCGGATTATCTCATCGACCTTGGCCCGGAGGGCGGGGAGCGGGGCGGAGAGATCGTGGCCGCAGGGACGCCGGAGGAGGTTGCGCGCAACAGTCGTTCCTACACGGGCCAGTTTTTAGCTGAGTTGCTGGGGAGGACAGAAGGAATTGGATGAGCAAAAGCTGAAAGAAATTCCTGAGCAGCCTGGGGTCTACTTGATGAAAAACGCGGCGGGAGAGGTCATTTACGTCGGCAAGGCCGTCTCGCTGCGCAGACGCGTGCGCTCTTACTTTCAAAAGCAGGATCATCCGGTCAAGGTACGCGCCATGGTGGAGCGGATCGCTGATTTCGATTACATCGTCACAGACTCCGAGCTGGAGGCTTTCATCCTGGAGAACAACTTGATCAAAGAATACGCGCCCCAGTATAATATCCAGCTGCGGGATGACAAATCCTACCCTTACATTAAGGTCACAATGGGGGAACGTTTCCCCAGAATTTTTTCCACGCGCCGTCCGCAAAGGGACGGCTCGCGTCTTTACGGGCCTTTTGCGGACGCCGGGGCAGTGAATTCCACCCTCTCGTTTCTGAAAAAGCTGTTTCCTTTGCGCACCTGCCGCAAAAAGCTGGACGGCGATCTGCGCGACAGGCCCTGCCTTAACTATCACATCAAACGCTGTCTCGCCCCCTGCGCAGGCAAAGTCTCCCAGGAGGAATATCTCAAGCTTGTGGAAGCCGCCTGCAAAGTGCTGGCGGGCAGAGATGAGGAAGTGATGGAGGATCTGGAAAGCCAAATGCAGCAGGCGGCTGCGAAGCTTGACTTCGAGCGCGCGGCTGTGCTGCGGGATCGCCTGTCCGCTTTGAAAGCCGTCACCGAAAAGCAGAAAATGGAAGCCGCCGACGAAGTGGACAGGGATGTGGTGGGTATGGTCTGTCAGGAAGAGCTTTGCTGCTTTTTGATCTTCATTTTCCGAGGCGGCAAGCTCATCGGCAGGCAGCGCTATCTGGTGCCGCTGGAAAGGCAGCTTGACGATACAAACTCCCAGCTCCTCACCGCCTTTCTCAGACAATATTACAGCAAAGCCAGCACGATCCCCAAAGAGGTCATCGTGCCCTGCCAGCCTGAGGAACAAGCGCTGCTGGAAGAGTGGCTGGGGAAGCTGGCGGAAAGAAAGGTCCAATTGCGCGAGCCCAAGCGCGGCGAGAAAAAGCAGCTTTTGTCCCTGGCAGCGCGCAATGCGGAGTATGCGCTGCAAGAAGAGATCCTCCAGCGGCAGCGCAAAGAAAACGGTCCTCGCTGGGGCTTGGAGCAATTGAGCGAGATTCTGGATCTGGCATCGCCCCCGGAGCGGATTGAAGCGTATGATATCTCCAATATCCAGGGTACGGATTCTGTGGCATCCATGGTGGTGTTTCTGGAGGGAGTGCCGGCCAAAGAGGAATATCGCCGTTTTAAAATGAAAACGCCCGGTCCCAATGATTTTGCCATGATGGCGGAAGTGATCGCGCGCCGTTTTCGGCGAGGTCTGCGGGAAAGAAAAGAAGGAGGCGGCAAATTTGCCGCGTTTCCGGATTTGGTCCTCATCGACGGCGGCGCCGGGCAGCTGCATGCGGCCTTAGATGCCATGCGGCAATTAGATGTCAAGCTGCCGACCGTGGGCTTGGCCAAGCGGGAAGAAGAGCTGTATGTGGAAGGCCGAAGCGAGCCGCTTTTCCTGCCGCGCGATTCGCAGGTTTTATATCTGCTGCAGCGGATTCGCGACGAAGCCCATCGGTTTGCAGTCACCTTTCACAGAGGCTTGCGGCAAAAGCGCAATACCGGTTCCGTGCTGGACGAGATCGAGGGCGTTGGTCCGGCCAGAAGAAAAGCTCTCATCCGCAGGTTCGGTTCCTCCCGTGCGGTTTCCCAGGCAAGCCCAGCCGAACTGCAGCAGGTTGAGGGGATTTCCGCAGAGCTGGCGCAGCGGATCTACGATTATTTTCACAATTGAAGGGAGGATTTTGGCTGACGATGTGGAAAGTAATACAACGGCGGGTGGTCTATAATACCCCACTGGGATGGATTTTGGCCCACTTTGAAGATTCCAGCTTGACCAGGCTTTCTTTGCCGCAGCCAGATTTGGATGACGCTGTGGCTGACTTTCCCTGCGGCAGCGCGCCGCAGAGAGAAATAGAGCGCCTAGAGCGGTGGCTGGAGGCTTATTTTGCGCACAGCCCCAGCGGCGAGCTGGAGGTGGAGCTTGCTCCCAAGGGGACGGAATTTTGCCGGCAGGTTTGGCGCCAGACCTGCCAAATTCCTCCCGGACAGACGCGATCCTATGGCTGGGTTGCCAAAGGCGTAGGTAAGCCCAAAGCCGCGCGCGCAGTGGGGGGAGCGCTTCGCCGCAACCCTCTTCCGTTGGTCATCCCCTGCCACAGAGTCATTTCTGCCAGCGGCGGCCTTGGCGGCTACGGTGGCAGCGACCGCGAAAACATTCGGCTCAAAGCGAGCTTGTTGGCTTGGGAGGGGTTAGGATGAACGATTTTCTGATTCGGCTGCTGTCCAACGCCCTGGCGCTGCTTTTGATCGATCAGCTGGTGGAGGGAATGAAGCTTCAGGGATTTCTTTCCGCTCTGGGCGCGGCTTTCCTTTGGGGCCTGATCAATTCCGTCTTGCGGCCGTTTCTGAATTTATTGGCTGCGCCGATCAATTTTTTGACTTTAGGCCTTTTTACATTCGTCATCAATGGCGCGCTGCTCTACATTGTTTCGCAAATTGTGCGCGGCTTTGCCATCAGTTTTGGCGCGGCCATTGTGGTGACAATTTTGCTCAGCATTTTCAGCACCATTGTGAATTTGCTTCTGAAAAAGTAGGGGGTTTACGGTGATTAAGCTGGTGGCCCTAGATTTAGATCACACCCTTTTGGGTGAGGATCGCCTTATTTCCGGCAGGAATAAAGCGGCCATCGCCGAGGCTCTGGAGCTTGGGATCAAAGTTGTGCTCTGTACGGGGCGCATGTTTCGCGCCTCCGAGCGCTTCGCCAGAGAGCTCAACCTTTCCGGTCCGCTTATTTGTTACAACGGAGCTTTGGCGAAGGAGCTGGCAAGCGGCGAGACGCTTTTTCACCAACCTCTTGCCTTGGAGCTGGCAAAACAGCTCCTGCGTTTTGCACAAGACGAACGGCTCCACGTCAATTTCTATTACCAGGACCGGTTGTATTTTGAGCGCTGGACAGAAGAGGCTAAATTTTACACATCCCAGTCTCAGGTTCCTGGGGAGGCGGTGGGAGATTTGTTGGCTTTTTTGCCAGGTCCGCCCACGAAGCTGCTGTTTGTGATGGAACCGGACAGGGTGCAGAGCATGTGGCGAAGCTTAAGAGAAGAATTTGCCGGCAAGCTGAACGTCACCGTCTCGGAAAGCCGTTATCTCGAATTTTTGGCGCCCCGGGTCAACAAAGGCAGAGCCTTGGCCGCTCTGGGAGAGCGGCTGGGGATCGAGGCTGCGGAGGTGATGGCCATCGGAGACAGCTTCAATGATTTGGAGTTGATCCGCGCGGCAGGCCTGGGTGTGGCCATGGCCAATGCGCCTCAAGCCGTCAAGGCAGAGGCGGATTTTGTCACGCAAAGCAACGGCGAAGACGGAGTGGCAGGCGCGATAGAAAAGTTTATTTTGAAAGAAGAAGGGAACGCGAGATGAAAAGCAAAACGATGCAACAACTGTTAGGGGAAGCCCAAAAGGGCGGCTATGCCGTGGGCGCGTTTAACGTCCACACTATGGAAGTGGCTCAGGCCATCGCGAGCGCGGCAGAGTCGGAACGCTCTCCGGTGATTCTGCAAATCAATCAGGGTACGATTAAATACGCGGGCATTGAGTACATAGCCGCCATCGCCAAAACGGCCCAGGAACAGGTTTCCGTGCCGCTGGTGATTCATCTTGACCACGGCACCACTTTTGAAATGATGGCCGCCTGCGTCCGCAACGGTTTTGATTCCATTATGATCGATGCTTCCAAGCTTCCTTACAGGGAAAACGTCGCTCTGGTGAAGCGGGTGGTGGATCTGGCTCACGCCGCGGGAGTGGCTGTGGAAGCAGAACTTGGTAAAGTGGGCGGCACGGAAGATGATATTTCGGTGAGCGAAAAAGAAGCCGGCCTCACAGACCCGGACGAGGCCGCGGAATTCGTGGCCGCCACCGGCATTGACAGCCTGGCTGTTGCCATCGGCACGGCTCACGGCGTATACCGCGGCGAGCCGCATCTGGATTTCGAACGCTTAGACCAGATCAAAAAACGCGTTTCCATCCCCTTGGTTTTACACGGCGCCTCCGGCGTGCCTGAACAGGCGGTAAAAGAGGCGGTTAGCCGGGGAATTTGCAAAGTGAACATCTCCACGGAGCTGAAGCAGCCCTTCGCCGCAACTCTCAGGCGGATCGCCCAGGATAGTCCCCAAGAGATCGATCCCCGTAAACTCTTGGGACCAACCAGGGAGGCCATGGCGGAAGTTGTACGGACGAAGATGCGCATTTGCGGCTGCGCGGGGAAAGCATAGAAAGAGGTGGCATGAATGATTAATTTGGATAATGTGGAAGAGGTAAAGAAGCTGGATAGTCTGGGAATGCTGGATCTAACGCTGAATTACCCCCGGCAGTTTGCAGAGGGCCTGCGCCTTGCCAAAGAACAATTTAAGGCTTCACCCAAGGCATTTGACCACGTGATTATTTTAGGCACGGGCGGGGGATCCGCTGCCAGCGGCAATCTCTTGCGCTCGTACCTGTTTGATCGGCTTTCCGTTCCCTTGCTGATTAACCAGGGCTACAGCGTTCCCAAATGGGTGGACGGCGGCACGCTGGCTATCGTGGTTTCCCACTCCGGCAACACTGAAGAAATTTTGGCGGCCGCGGGGCAAGCTTCGGCCCAGGGCGCTCAGCTTGTGGCGCTCACGGCCGGCGGCAAGCTGAAAGACTTAGCGACAGAAAAGTCTCTGCCCGTAATCGAGGTGCCCGGAGGCTTGATGCCCAGGGCTGCCCTAGGGTACATCTTCATTCCCATTCTCCACATCTTGGAGCAATACGGCCTGGTGGAAGGCTCTCTGGCGGAGCTTGACGAGACTCTTGCGCTTTTCAAGGATTTGGCGCAAAAGTGGGGCCCTCAGTCTCCCAGCTCTCAGAATTTAGCCAAACAGATCGCCGCCCAGCTTTACCGCAGGGTGCCTGTGGTCTACGGTTCGCTGCCTTTCACAGACGCGGTGGCCTGGCGCTGGAAAAACCAGTTCGGTGAGAACAGCAAAGTGCCGGCCTTTTGGAATGCCATTCCCGCCCTGCATCACGACGAGATCGTGGGCTGGGACGCAGAAGGCGCCATCACCGGACAGTTCGCTGTGATTTTCCTCAAAGATCGGCAAGACAATGAAAAGATTCAAAAGCGCATTCAAATCACAAGTCAGATCCTCTCAGAGCGCGCTTCTGTGACCATTCAGGTGGAAACGGAGGGCAAAAGCAGGCTGGCGCGCCTGTTCTCCCTGGTCTATCTGGGAGATTTCGTCACCTGTTACCTGCCGATTTTAGGCGGCATCGATCCCACGCCGGTGGCGATCATTGATTTGTTCAAACAGAAGATGGGACAATAAACAGTGGGCGGGAGCATTGATTCCCGCCCGCCTCAGAAGCGAGGAGTGGCTATCTGATGCTTACCACAGTCACCTTGAACGCCGCTGTGGACGTCACTTACACAGCCGAGAATTTTACCCTGGACAAGGTCAACCGGGCCCTTGCCAAACGGGAGCTTCCCGGCGGCAAAGGGATTAACGTGGCCCGGATCGCCCATACTTTGGGTACCGCAGTGCAAGCCACGGGTTTCGCGGCGGGACAAAACGGCAAGTTCATCCAAGATAAGCTGACTGACGAGGGAATCGCCAATGCCTTTCTGGAAGTGGCAGGAGAATCCAGACGCTGTCTTGCCATCATCGACCCTGCGGCCAATACGCAGACGGAGCTGCTGGAGACGGGGCCGACTGTCTCGGCTGCCGCTTTTGCCGCCTTTCGGGAACATCTGCGAGCCATCACAGCGGAAAGCCAAGTTGTGGTCTTCTCCGGCAGCCTCCCTGGTGGGTTGCCATCTGATGCGTACGCGCGGCTCTTAGAGGAGCTTCCAAATAAAAAGCTGATCCTCGATACCAGCGGCGAGGCTTTGAAAGCTGGTATCAAGGCGCGTCCCTTTATGGTGAAACCAAATGAGGACGAGTTGGCCGCCTTCTTCGGCAGACCCGTGCGGGAGCTTCCGGAGGTGCTGGCCGCAGGCGAGCAGCTTTTGAGCTTTGGCATCGAGTTGGTGGTGATCTCCTTGGGTTCCAGAGGCGCTGTGGCCGTAAGCGCCAAGGAGCGTTATCTGGCCGAGCCGCCTAAGCTGGAGCCTGTGAGCACAGTGGGCTGCGGAGACTCGTTGGTGGCGGGCATGGCGGTCTCCCTTTTGGCAGGCGAAAGCCTGGAGCAGGCTTTACGTTTGGGCAGCGCCTGCGGAGCGGCTAATGCCTTAGTGCCTGGAGCTGGACAAGCGCGTCTTGAGGATATCCGGCACATTTTGCCGCAAGTGAAAATCCGGCGATTGTAAGCACGCGTTTACACCACAGTGGGCAGGACGTTTACGTTCTGCCCATTTTACTATGCGCCCGGCATAGGCAGTTTAACGGGTTTAATGAAAAATACAACGGGAGAGTTAAGTTTCCGTAATTTTACGCCTGAGATTGGTTAAAAGGCGCTGTGTCCACAGGGATTGGAGCCTGGGGCGGCGCAAGATGTCTGTCGCAGAGCCCCACGGCGGAAAGCTGCGAGCGCCCCGCGAAAAAATTGAATACTGGACGCGAGTGCAGTTTTTTCGAGCCGTGGGACTTTTTTATTGAACGCTGGGATGACGGAGAGCCCGACATCTGCCAGAAGCCGCAATTTCAAAGCAAC
>DIPB01000124.1:0-2450 GCA_002426275.1 Firmicutes bacterium UBA5499 | reverse complement strand
GCAAAGCAACGGCTACATGGTAGACCTATGCCAAGGGAACAGCGCTCTAACTGAAGCAAAGCTAAAAATGTTGCCCGCTGGTATGGCCATCGTGGGCTTGGACACGACCTGTACATGGAGGACAACTTTGAGGTCCCCAGCCATATTTTGGATACTTGCGTAGCCGTTATACTCAGGTCGAACAGCGTGAAATCGACAACGATGCATATGATTTAGGTATCACGGCGATTCTATGCATCAAGACATTGGTGCGTTTTGATTAGGAAAAGAGAAGTCTGAGGACTCGATAAACGATCAAAGTGTGCGTCAATGGTCATTTTTCATAGCATTTATCCTCAGCAGATCACAGCCTGCAAACAGAATCCAGACGACGGTAAGGACGGACGTTATAAGGCGACCATGCCTAAAACAGAAAGCAAAAGCGGGCCAAACACAGATATGAGCCCGGCAATACCTGTAGCAATAGCCAAATAGGCCGTAATTTTGCTGAAAACGCCTTTTCTCATTAATCACCAGCGCAGGCAAAAGAATCGTATAGACTCCAAACGATGTTGAGGTCGAAACTTCATGTGGATCATTGGCGGCAGTAAAGACAGCTATCTGCTGAGCCTCATTGACGGCTGCGGCATAATTTGGCCATGTTACAGCAAGATCCAAAACGACGAATAATACCAATAGGCTGATGCCTGCCAACATAATGCTTTTCTTGAGCTCTTTCAGCGCGGTGTAAAACGACCATGTGACCGGTAAAAAGAGAAGGTCGGTAATAACACAGAAGGTAAGTATCGCCTTCCGCTCATTTGTATGATTGGCCAGCTGCATGAGCCTCCTTCGGTTCCAGCAGGCCAAGAACCGCTGTGGATGTACACACGGTAATGATTATGTATGACTGCTGTTTCGGCAATCCTCTATAAAGAATTGGCTTTTATCTTTGCTTTAAGCTGTCTTATTTTACTTTCTATCTCCCGGATGACAGCTATAAATTCTTCGTCGTTTTTTCCTGTCGGATCGTCAAGTCCCCAATCCTCTCGGTGTTTGCAGGGCAAGTAGGGGCACTCGACGTTGCAGCCCATCGTCGCCACGACATCTACGGGCGGGATGTCGGACAGGAGCTTGCTGTATTGCGCCGTTTCCATGTCGATTCCATAAAGCTGCTTCATTAGCCTTACGGCGTCTTGATTGATTTGCAGCTTCGTTTCCGTTCCCGCCGAATGGCTCTCGAATACATCACCGGCAAGATGTTTACCCAACGCCTCTGCAATTTGGCTGCGGCAGGAATTGTGAACACAAATGAATGCGACTTTTATCATTTTGGCCTCCTTAAAAGCTCCAGCAGTCGCTTGCCCTTAATTTCCCCGGAATTCCACGCAATCAGCGCGAACTTTCCACCGGCGTTCGTCGATTCGGTTGAGCCATTCCACTTCGCCAGCCGCTTTCGCCGCCATGTTCGTGCCATAAAGGGACTGTATATTTCGGGAAGGTCAAGCAACTTTGCAAATTCCTCATTTGTGGGATACCGGCCTGTAATTACAATTTTACCTTCGACCATCACGGCAGGCCGGCCCTTTCTCGTTGATATAGGCGTCGATGTTCTGATTCGGCTGGTGCGCTGTTGAGATTGAAACGAACAACAGTCACGCCGTGCTTTTTCAGCGTGTCAAGAGCCGCAGTGATACTGAGCAATTCGGGATCGGCGCCTACGCCGCAAAGCCCGGTGGGGCAGCACATGGCGGGTTCAAGATTTTCATTTTTCTCATAGCAAATAGCTCCTTCAAATCAGTTTATTCATATCAGCCGCCGTTTTTGGGGAACCAATGGCGGGTTTTGTTGATAAAGCGTACCAGCAAAAGCATGACGGGGACTTCGGTTAATACGCCTACCGTGCAGGCCAGCACCACAGGGGAACTGGGACCAAACAAGGCGATTGCCACCGCTACCGATAGTTCAAAAAAGTCCGAAGCCGCAATCAGAGAAGCAGGAGCGGCGATGTTATGCGGCTGCTTCGTCCACCTGCATATCTGATAGGTGAAATTGGCAGAGATCACGTTTTGCAAAATTAGCGGTACTGCAATCAGTAAAACATAGAAAGGCTGCTCCAAGATGATGTCCCCTTGGAAAGAGAAAATGATGATCAGGGTGAGAAGCAGACCCAGGGTTGTGATGCCGTCGAACTTAGGAACGAACTTTTCATTAAAAAACGGTTCGCCCTTTTTCTTAATCATCAGGAAGCGCGTGAGCGCGCCGCCCAACAGCGGCACAACGACGAATAAGATGACTGAAAATACAAGGGTATCCCATGGGATATGCACATCGTTGACACCAAGCAGGAACTGCACCAACGGCACGAACAGCACGAGGATCAGCAGGTCATTGACCGAAACTTGCACAAGTGTGTGCGCCGGGTCCCCTTTTGTCAGATGGCTCCATACGAACACCATTGCGGTGCAGGG
>DIPB01000132.1:8475-13511 GCA_002426275.1 Firmicutes bacterium UBA5499 | reverse complement strand
TGAGAACTTTTGACTGTCTAGTTAATATAATAAACACCATCAATTAACGTAATACGCGGATCTTCAATACCATATTGTTCATACATGTTTTCCGCAAACAGCGCAGGCCGCTCGTCAACCTCAAAATTTATACGGTCACAGCTTCTTGCTATTCTCAAATGCGATATTGACGTCAGATATGTACCTTCAGGCGTAATTATTACTCTTGGATCCGAAAAATCAAAGTCATTCCTTCTTTTATCAAATTCCTTAATGACCAGATTTTTGCTTTCCTCGTCATAGATCGGTGATAAATAATAATTGCTCTTGGTATTTACGGGACGTTCCGCAACTCTTATAAGGAGTAGTACTTCCCCTTCATACTGCGCTACTCCTGCATTAAATGCGCATATTACTTCAAAATCAGGCCTTGACGGCTTTATATCCACCGGCCTTATAATGGGGTTCTTCGCTGTCTTTACCAGTTCCATTCCATTCCCCTTCATTTCCTTCTGCTTCCGGATTTGCCTCCATATTGTGCCGCAAGTATGCACAATGTCCGCATAAGCCGGTTATTTTTATTGTTTATTTTACGTTAGCACTGCGCTTACTTTTTCTGCAGCTGTTCCTGCCGGTACATTATTGTCTACATATCCGCAGATAAGCTTGTAATTATACTTCCCAGTACAGTAGTGCTAATATATGCCGACCTGGGCATTGGCACCAGATTGTATGCTTTTCTGAAAAACGGTACTAAATCAGGATTTGCCTCTAAGCTCCGGTTGTCTTCTATCAGTTCAGCGAATGTAATATATGTAGGCTTGCTTTCATTCCATACATCATATAAATCTGCAAGAACGCGGATATTGACTTTAGCATTATCAACTGCAGTGGGTACGCACATCATCTGCACATTTTTAGACTATGCATTGCATCCGTTTGCACCCGGTCCTGCCGGGGAAAGTACAATTCCGCAATTATCCGGAATCCGCTGGCTATTTTAGTCAGAATTGCACTTCCGTGAATCATTGCAGCCCTTTCGTTTCTGAATGGCTTTGACTGATCGCCGAAGGGAGGCAGTACTTTGTATAAATTTTTCAAATCATTGAAAACGTTTATTGCTCTTATGTACTGCATTGATGTAATATTCCGGACCATGTATCCGTTTTCTTCCCTGACAAGCTCGGCATCATTGGAAAATGCCAGGTCCTGTATAAACAGATTATACCCGGAATTCGAATTTCCTCCATTGAAGTCAAATCCATATTGATCGGTTATTCCGTCGCCATTAAAATCTTTTGTTGTTTGAGACGCAATATCCGCAAAGGGTCCCATGTCCATTGCCCGCTTTCCATTAACTGATATAAATCAGGCAAGCCTTCCCTTTGCAGTGAATTTTTATCATAGTGAATATAATTGCTGCCTAATGCGGGCGATATGCCCCAATGCTTGCCCCCAAATACTGTTGCATTCTGACATTCGGTTCCAGATGGCCGCTCGTAAAACCAATATAATCATCAAGAGGTACAATTGAATTATTTTTATTCCGGTTCTGAAAGGCATGCATCGCACCTCCATATATGGCGTCTGCATAGTAAGCCCCGGCCATGGCAGAGGTATTAAACGCATGTATATGATTTGTGCCTGCTTTAAATACATAATCAATTTTCCAATTGTATTTGGCTTCAACCTCTCTTGACCTGTCATACCAGACATCGGTCATTTTGTCTTTTCCTTTTGCAGGTATCATTGTCTCCTGGTCAACACCTATCAAGAAAGTTTTAACCTTCAGATCATATTTTCTTCATTCGGAGCCGATGCGTCATAAAGCACTTCACCTTCAATACCGTTTGCAGGATTATCATTGCCTTCCGTAACGCTGCCGCCGTGAGTTCCGCCATTGCCCCGGCTGCCGCCCGGTTTTTCGGCCTCTGACGGATTTTTCGGTGCCCTCGTGCCTGTATAGGCATTTGTTGCAGTCTTTAGAAAAAACGTCCGCGGCTGGCTTAAGAGCCTTGACAAAATCAAAGTGGCTGCTCCCACCACAGAAGCGTTCTGTCCATGATCCGAAGCGACGATGGCCACTCTGCCCCGCTGCCATGAGATGGATCGCCGTTGAACAACCCGCCGCACAATTGGCAGCAAGCTCGTCAAAAGCTCCTCCAAGGGACAGGACAGCACGATCAGGCGGGGCGAAAGCAAATTGATCAAGTTGGCTAGGGCGATGCCCAGCGCTTCCCCCGCTTCTTCCACAATCGCGCCGGCTCTCTGATCTGCCCGGGCTAAAGCCGCCGCCAAATCCGTCTCCGAACCGCCGAATTTCTCCAGCAAAACGGGAACGGCGGCGACGGCTTCCAGGCACCCCAGGTTACCGCAGCTACATTTAGGCCCGCCAGGCTCCACTGTCATGTGGCCGATTTCCCCTGCCGCTCCCAGATCGCCCCGGAAAATCTGCCCGTCCAAAACGATTCCGGAACCGACGCCACCTCCTATGCGTACCATGATCAAATTCTGCAACTGCTCGCCTGCGCCAAACCAATATTCTCCCAAGGCCATGGCCCGGACATTGTTTTCCACCGCCACTATCCCGGAGAAGACAGCCTCGCAATCTTCCCGCAGCGGCAAATTATGCCAGTCCTGCAGGCTGGCATAATGCAACATTCCCTCTGGACTGACGATTCCAGGCGCAGCCACTCCCAGTCCGGCCACAGGATAGCGCTCTCCCAGTTCCTGGGAAAAATCCCCCAGCGCGGCTACCATTTCAGACCATGCCGCACTCTTGCCAAAATGCTTTTCGCGCTTCTCAGCCACTCGCCCCGCCAGGTCTACCACCGCCACCTTCACGGACTGATCGGAAAAATCCGCGCCCAAGGCATAAGCCGCATCCGGTTTCAAGGCCAAGAGCACCGGTTTCCTGCCTCCTCCGGATAAGCCCACTCCCACTTCTTCAACCAAACGATCGGCCAGCAGTTCTTCCACTACGCTAGAGACCGTCGGGGGGCTCAGATCGAGTTCCTTGGCAACGTTGATCCTGGAAATGGGACCGCGGGTGCGAATGATGGTCATGACACGGGCCATGTTTCTCTCTTTGAGCTGCACCGAAGTGGCGATATTTTGCATCTGCCTGCCTCACTATCTTAATCATTTTAATTAAGTCTCTTAAAAACTAGACGGCAAAGAAGCCCCGAAGGGCTTCTCTAAAAGGTGCCGACTAATTTCGTTGTGATTACATTACCCAGGTAACCCGCGCCTGCCGTCCGCTGATCGTCTTGATAGCCGATGAGCCGCCAGTCCAAATTCATCTGAACGCTGGGACTGAAAGTGTAATTGACCCCGACAGTGCCTTCCAGCTTTCTGCCATAGCCACTGCCTTGAGCATCGGGATCGTAAGCTGCACTGTAGCTGCGCGCATTATCAGATAAGCTGAGATTGGCCGTGCCCTGAATTTTATTGCTGAACCGATAGCTGCCATAGGCCGTAAGAACGTTGGTAAAAGGTCTGACACTTGTGCCGGTGCTGGTGGACTTATTATACTGCAGCTCATAGCCGCCATTAACCGTCAGCCCTGGAACTGGCCTGAACGAAAGCGTCAAGGAGCTGCTTGCCGTCTGACTCTCCGTGGGCGTAGCCTGGGGTGTGGTAGTGCTGATAGTGAAATATGCCGACGGCCGGTAGGAGTTTGTCCAGGTAAGCAGCGCATCTTTCTGCTTCAGTGATGAGAGCTGAGGCCTGTATTTCACGCTCCCTTTCACTTCCCCATACCTGGAAAAAGAGCCGTTGCCATAGACGTTATTGCTCAGATACAAACTGGTGCCAAAACCTAAATGCGTCGTATAATTATAATCCCAGGAAATATTGCCGTAATCTGAGACGGACCCGCCGTAATAGGAGCTGGGATCCATTGTGCGGGTAATATTTCCACGCAAGGTGGTTTTAGCGGACACAGTGTTGGTGAAGTTCAGGTTCCCCCTCTGGATATTCATCCCGCTACCTAATACCTGGACGTTATAGCCGCCGCCCAATGTGAGCCTTGTGCTTGGTCTATATTCCAAGGACAGGTCGTGCGAATCGCTGGTGGTATTTGTGGTGGTATCTTTTTGGGTCCCCTGAATGGAGTTGAGAAAAGTGTAACTGCTGCTGAACTTGCTGCTGGGCCTAGCTGCTACCGTAAATTTCCGCTCCAGGGTATTTTGTTGGTAGGCTTTGCGCACATCGCCGCTTTCTACTTCATACTGATAATCCGAGGCCCCGACTTTAGCCGTGAAGTTGAAGATCTTCCAGTTATAATTGGTGGTGATGGAGTTGCTTATTCTGTCGGAGTCTGGTGCCAGGCTTCTGCTGTTGGCTAGCGTCAGCGACGGCCAGCCCGGCACGCTTAGCCTCATCTCATTATTGATTTGATTGTTTTCCGTATAAAGATCTTCGCTGTCTTCGCTTTGTTTAACCACATTCACGTTTTCGCTGCGGTTAACATTGCTGCTGAGCTGCAGGTAGCTTGCGGGGCGCAAGGTAACGCCGGCTGTCAATCTGGACAGCTCCTTGCTGCCGTAGCCCGCGCTGCGGTCCATGCCCAAAGGGTTGAAATTTCTGCCCAAAGTGCGCCAGTTCACATTGAAAGAAGCCTTATCAAAATTAGCGGTTCCACCCACGATCGCTCCCAAGCCCGTCACCACGTCGCCCTCGTTCTTGATGGCTTCCTCATCCAAATACTTATACTGGATGGTGATGGAATCGAAGGCGGGATCATTGATAATATCAGAAGCTTTTTCCCCAAGCACGATCTCTCCCGTGGAGTAATCCAGCTGGTAATCAACGCCACGCATCAGCGTAGTCGTTGTGCCGCTGGTTTTTCGCAAAGAGATGGTCTCGCTCATGGGCTCTACAGGCAAAGGAAATCTATTCGTCCCTTGAAAACGGCTCAAATAGAGAAACCAAAAGCTGCCGTTCTCTTCCAAGGCGCCATTGGCTAACATGAACTCTTTATCCAACGTCTTCGCAAAGTAAAGCTCGTCAGCGCTGCGGTTGCCGCTGCTGAAGCCAACCTCGCCCTGCAGGGC
>DIPB01000132.1:6927-8354 GCA_002426275.1 Firmicutes bacterium UBA5499 | reverse complement strand
GGTGTTGGCCCGGTAGTCGGCTTCAGCCTCTGGATCAGTGGGCAGGATATAGAAAAAAGTCAGCGCGATTTCTTTGATCTGTTCAGGTGAAACGTCGCCGAAGATGCTTTTTTTGATCAGCACCGCACCCTGCTCTTCCTTGAAATCGTCGGCATATAAATTGGCGGTCTTCTTCGTCCCAGCGACCGGCGTGTATTCCAGATAAGCTTTGCCGTACACTCGTTCCTCTTGCTGAGGAGTCTGTCTGAAAGGAAAGCTCAAATAACCGTCTCCCGTATCACTGGGCAAACGCTCTTCACTGTACGTCTCGGCATAAGTCTTGGGAAAACTGATCTGGTAATAGTATTCAACCTCAACCCGGCTGATCTCTTCCTTATGATCCTCCATTTCCCGCAGATCCTTCAGCGTCACCAAGCCTTTGGCAGAAACCACAGTCACGTTATCGCCGGGCTCCTGAGTATATTGATTATACTGATTGGACCAGTACTTTGCGGGAGTTGCTGGATCGTTGGTATAGATATAAACCGTCACCGGAGAATCGCTGTTATCGATCAGCGGCCAATACTGCACCTGGAAAGTATAGCCGCCTTCCCCGTTCTCCCCGTTCGCTGCTGCTTCAAATTCCGCCCTGTCATAGGTATCCAGGCCGCGGTAGACGGCTCCGGTTGCATACTTATTCGTGGTCTGGCGAAAGACCGTTGTGCCCAGGGAGATTTTATCGCCGATCTGAGTGGTGCCGCGAAAGCCGGAAAGAGTGCCGGGATTGAGATTGAAAATCTGGCTGTACTCATAGCTGATCTGAATGGTATTGCTGTTGTATAAAAACTTATAGAAATAAAGCGAGTCGCCGCTGAAATAATAATCCTGATTGCGCAGCTGCACTTTTCCGTCTACCTTTACGGTCTCGCTGCCCTCTATGATCTCATAACCATATTCAAGCCTGTAAGGGCCGGTGGTGCCGTTGCCCTGGAAAGTTTCGGTTTTGGACTGGCTCTGCAGTTGGGAAGTGATCAGAGTGAATTTGGTTTTTCCCCAATCCCCTTCCGCCTTGATTCCGTTGAGACTTTTATTGAAGCTTCCGAATTCTCCGCCGGAGAGATTAGCGGAGATATCACCCAAATAAAGCCCCAGATTTTTGGCTTTAATCTCGATGTTAGCCTGACTTCCCATATAGGTGCCGTCGGAGAGCGTACCTACGATGGAAAATTTATCCGGCACCGTGCCATTGATGGTGAGAAATGTGCTCTGGTTATCAATGGTGCCGCCCAAGCTCAGATAATTATCGCCGCTAAATCTTTTCTGGTTGCCAAGGGCAAAGGCATAGCGATAGGAGATTGTTTTCTGCCCGGAAATCATAATATCGGAATCGCCGATGCTGGTGCTATACCCTGCGGCGAAGGCCTGACAGGGCAGCAATAACAGCAAAG
>DIPB01000132.1:2384-6836 GCA_002426275.1 Firmicutes bacterium UBA5499 | reverse complement strand
GGCAGCAATAACAGCAAAGCGCACGTCCACCTGTTCACTAGTCTCTCCCCCCCAAACTGAATACCTTATAATATTCGCTTTCCGGCTTATTTTATCCTTTTGGAAAGATTTAATAATCTACTTTCACCAGGTAAAGACCGCAGGCGGGCGCCGTGGGAGGCGCCAGAGTTCTGTCGCGGCAGAGCAGAAGCTCCTCTACGTCTGAAAGCGTAAGCTTGCCTTCGCCTGCCGCAGCCAGCGTGCCCACGAGGTTCCGCACCATCTTATACAGAAACCCTGTGGCAGCCGCTTCAATGGCAAGCAGCCTGTAGCCGGCAAGCTCAACCGGCCGGACAGTGAGCTTCAGATCCCTCGCCGCAGGGCCCTGGCCGGAGCCTTGAGCGCGCCAGCTGGAAAAGTCATGCTCTCCCGACAGCAAAGCAGCCGCCTGCCGCATCGAGTCAACGTCAAACTCCCGCTTCACTTGCCAGGCCCTGTGCCGCCAAAAAACAGAACTGCCCAGGAGAATGAGATAACGGTACGTCTTCCCCCGGGCGGAAAAGCGGGCGTGAAAATCAAGCGGCGCTTCCTCACAGGAGAGAATGCCGATCTCCGGCGGCAGAAGGCTGCCGTACGCCAAAGGAAAGCGCGCTGTGGGAATAGTAATAGTGGAATCAAGTTTAAAATTCACGACCTGCCCTAAGGCGTGAACCCCCGCATCCGTGCGTCCGGAAAAGACAATGGGAACCCGCACGCCCAAAAGTTTAGCTAAGCGTTTCTCCATCACTCCCTGAACTGTAGGCTCTTTTGCCTCAGCCTGCCTTTGGGAGCCGTGAAAGCGGGAACCGTCAAATTCAATCACAAGCTTCAGATTGCGCATCTTAAATTCCCAAGTAAGTGCGGAAATATCTCATACCCACTTCGAAGTAAACGTTAGCTCCCCTGGGCATCCTCCCAGCGGCGCTCCAGATCGGCGCGGCAATGCCAATGGTGAGGCCAACGGGGGAAGCGCTTCCCGAAAGATCGCCCATCGCGAAGCCAAAGGTGATCTCCGCTCCGCCGCCTACCCGGTAAGAATTGCTCCTTTGTGCCGGATCATCCCAGACGCCGCCAGCTTCAAGGTAAAGCATGGCCTCGATATCCTCGAACAGCGTCCCATACATGAAGTGTCCTTCCTGCTGCTGCAAAAGCGGCGCCACCAGCTGTGCAGTGGCTCCGGCGCGAAAATGCCCTACCTCCAAGGGAAAAGAATTCAAGCCCAAGGCAAATCCATAATCGGAAGAGAGTCCGCGAGAGGCGCTGTAGTTAGCGGCCGTAGCTAAAATGGTATTCCTGCCTGGACGGGAGATTTTCAGCCAGTCCCAGGCGCCTGCCCTGCTGCCGTCGCCGTAACCAAGGACGGTAAAGGCGTTGATCATGGCAAACTTCAAGGAATCATCCCTGGTATAGGACAGCTGCCAGGTTCGGTCCTTGGAGCCCGAAATCTCCTCCTCAAGCACGGCCGCGCTGAAATTATGGACCGGATGCCAATAAGTGCCGCTCTGGCCGATATCCACAGGACGCCAAACGCTATAGCCCACAGACAAGAGGCCGCTCTTATCCCCCAAAGCTTCCAGATAGGAGCCGCCGGCCGAAAATGAACGGCCTTGGGCATAAGAGAACTGCGCGCCGCGCAGCGGATATCTGTTTCCATTCTCCGGATCCTGGGGATAGATTTGAAAAGCGTCCACGAGAAAATTATTGCGCACTCTGCCGCTGAGACCAAAGCCCATGGCGTAAGAATCGACGCTGCCGCCTAAAACGTCGCCTGGGACAATGCCGGGAAAGTAACGCATAACGTAACTGTCCAAAGACACATCGTTATCCATGGTCCAGATCACTTTTTTAGGTTGGCTGTTGTTCAGCCTGTCAACGTCCAAAAGCATCTGATCCGGATCGATCTCCACCCGCTCCACTTTAGAGGCGGTCTGGAACGTGAGCGTCTGGCGGGTTTGCTCCCCGGACCAGCGCACCTGGTGCGCAGTGCCGTCCTGGCAGCTGGCCCGCACAGTCACCGGCTGGACGTTATCGCCTTTCCGTTCCACCACGACCTCCGTCTGCCAAGCGTCTCCTTTGAAGTTGCTTTTCAGGGAACGAACAGCGTAATCAGTCCACTGATAATCATTATAGAGCCAGCTTTGAAAATACTTTTCCAAAGACTGGCCGGTTACCTTTTGCGCGATTTGTTTTAAATCGTTCACGCTCATGGCGGGATTCTGCCCGTATTCGCGATAGGCCTGCCGCAAAATATCCTCCATCTGCTCCAGCCCCACCAGGTCTTCCAAGGCTCTGAGCACCAGGTAGCCTTTTTGATAAATCCGATTGCTAACCGTGTTTTGATATTTAACCTCTCGGGAAGGCTTCACAATGGCTTCGTCCATATCCGCCCGATAGGCGGACAGGTATCCCCACTCGCTATTTTTCCGATAGTTTTGCTCGCCCAGCCAATAGCTCATTAGCCCCCCCAAAAGGGTATCCTTGCCGTCGAAGAGGTTATTGCCTTCCGCGCCGTAGCAGCGCTCGAAATAGGAGATGGAAAGATATTCCGCAAAACCTTCGCTGAGCCAGTTTTCCGCGTCAAGGTCCATGCCGATCCCGATTCCCCAATAATGATGGGCGATTTCGTGGGCCAAAAGCCCCTCCATCATCCGATCGTAAAGGCCGGGAATGATTAAATCCGGATATTTATAAACATCCGTGGGCAAAAGCACTATCCCGTCGGCGGACATGCCCACGCCTTGCCCGGAATGTTCTACTATATCCAATTCTTTATAGGGATAAGGGCCGTAGTGCTCCTGATAATCCCGGAGAATTCTGGCCGCCAGCTTGGGCAAAAGCGTTCCCAGCCGCTCATGGCCGGGCAAAAAGTACGACTTTACGGCAATCCCGGTTCCCTGCCAAGTGGCAGAGGTATGGCGTGCGGTGAGCACAATAGGCAAAGAACGCTGCCGGATGAGGCTTTTGCCAGTATAGACTTCGCGTAACCTTTCCGTCCGCAGCTGGCCTTCCAGGCCTCCGGCCAGAACCTCCACGCCCGGCGGCACGGTGAAATTCAGCTCATAGGTGGCGACCGCTTCCCTCATACCGTTATCCCACTTGCCGTCGACTATTTCCCGCTCCAGGGGATACCAACCGAAGCGCCAAGTGTAGACGCCGTCGTCATAGCCTTCGTCTCCCAACCGCTCCGGCACCTGGGTGGTGAAATGCAGCACCAGCGCCTGTCTGCTTCCCGGCTCCAGAGGAGAGGGAAGCTGCACTTTCACAAAACCTTTGGCCAGAGAATACCTCTGAGCGATGGGCAGGGCGTCCTCATAGGCGTAGTTCAAGGCTGCGCCAGCCCCGTCTGTGACTTTGCCGATCTCAGTCCAGGACGGCTCAAAACCATGGAGGTAACCCGAATCGTTCCATAATTTCGCCAGCTTAGGATTGCTCTGACGGCCCAAATTTGCAGGCAGGCGGAAGTAAACCGCATCCAGTGGTTCAGCGCTGCGATTTATGTAATCCACAGTGGCGGTCCCTGAAATCTGTCTAGTCCGATCGTTCAGTTCCACATCCAGTTTGTAATGACTTACTTCTGCCAGCGCGGAGAAGCCGAGCAAAAAGATGCCGGCCGCCAGCAGGAATTTTTTCACCATTCCGAGCCCTCACTTTCAGTCAAGGCATTTAGAAACCAACCTTTATTTATTTCGACAATCGCCCTGGGAATCCTGCTGATTTGCGGCCTCTACGGCTATTTGCGCCAGCAGCTCCGCTCCCCGGGCTAGCAGCTCCTCATCGAAATCATAAGCGCTCTGATGGAGCTTCCTCTCCGGCCCCGTTCCCAGAAAGAAATAAGCTCCCGGCACTTGCTGCAGGTAATAAGAAAAATCCTCGCTGCTCATGAAAGCGTGATCCAGATGGTAAACGGCGTCTGCGCCGAAAGCAATTTCCACCGCCCGCTCCACCTTGCGCACGCTGGCAGGAGCGGACTCGGTCACCGGATATCCGCACTTGATCTCCAGAGCTGCCTCTGCGCCGTAAACTGCCAACGTATTTTTGATCACCCTCTCCAGCAGAGCCGGCAATTGCCGGTAAACCTCTTTGTCCGCTGTTCTGGCGGTGCCGGACAGCTCGGCGCTGCCTGCGATGACATTGGCGATCTCCCCGGCCTGAAAAATGCCCACAGATACAACCACAGGCTTTAGAGGATCCACGAATCTGCTGGCGATGGCCTGCAACGCTTGGATCACTGCGGCTCCGGCCACAATGGCGTCGGCTGCGTTCTGCGGCTCCGCGGCATGGGCATTCTGTCCCAAAATCCTAAGTTTAAAATCAACGCCTCCCGCCATCACCGCTCCCGCCCGCAGGCCGACTTTCCCTTTGGGCACGCCCGGCCAAAGATGCAGGCCGAAGATTTCCTTGATTTTGTATTGCCGCAAAAGTCCCGCCGCCAAA
>DIPB01000132.1:1982-2262 GCA_002426275.1 Firmicutes bacterium UBA5499 | reverse complement strand
CCAAAACTTCTCTGGCGCCGCCCAAGCGCTCTTCCGCCGGCTGAAAGAGCACCAGCACCGGAGAGTGCAATTGCCCTTTGCTTTGCGCCAAAACTTTGGCTGCGCCAAGCAGGCAGGCCGTATGCCCGTCGTGACCGCAGGCGTGCATGATCCCCGGCCGCCGGGATCTGTAGGCAACCTGGTTCTCTTCTTCTATGGGCAGAGCGTCCATATCAGCGCGCAAAGCCACAGCCGGCTTCCCCGCCGCGCCCTCCGGCGTGAGCAGACCCACCACTCCCGT
>DIPB01000132.1:1580-1846 GCA_002426275.1 Firmicutes bacterium UBA5499 | reverse complement strand
CCCACCACTCCCGTTCCGCCCAAACCGGTCCGCACTTCATAACCGAATTCAGCGAGCAGCTGCGCCGCCAAGCGGCTGGTGCGGAGTTCCTGAAATCCTAATTCCGGATATTGATGAATCTGTCTCCGCCAGGAGACGATGGTTTTCTTCTCGCGCGCGACCAGATCCTTAAGCAACATCTCAACACACCTCTCCAGGGCATTCAAAGAGCCCGAGGTCAATTACAGCTGCCGCTTCCGCATCCGCTCCCGCCTACTTATCTCTTT
>DIPB01000132.1:0-1481 GCA_002426275.1 Firmicutes bacterium UBA5499 | reverse complement strand
CCGCCTACTTATCTCTTTCCACTTTCCGGAACGGAAGCGCAGGTAGACCACAACGGAGCGCACATACTGATCCAAAGCCAAAGCCACCCAGGCGCCAATTAGGCCCCAGCGGAAGACGCGCACGAACAGATACGCCACCACCACCCGCACTCCCCAGATTCCCACCACAGAAGAGTAGAGAGGATAGACCGTATCCCCAGCGCCCCGCAAAGCTCCGGCCAGGGACAACTGCGTGGCTTGCCCGGGCTGGGCTAAAGCCAAAAGTTTGAGCACAGCGCCAGCCATGGAGATGACAGCCAAGTCCGCAGTGTAAAGCCAAGCCAATTGATGTGAAAACAAGATGAAAATCAAACCCACAAAGCAGCCCACGCAGATGGCCAAATGATGAACGACGTTGGAGTACGCTTGGGCTCGGGCTTCGTCACCGGCGCCCAAGCTCTGTCCAACCAGCGTTGTGGCAGCCACGCCAAAGGCCATGCCAGGCGAAAAAGTCAGGCCGCTGATGTTGATGCCAATCTGATGCGCGGCATAAATCTTCGTTCCCAGACCAGCCACCAGCCTGGTGAAGAGCATCAAGCCGCTATGAATGACAAACTGCTCGCCGGCAGACGGAAGGCCAATCTTAAAAACCCGGCGGAAGACGTCCCAGTTAAAGCGAAATTTGAGCTTAAACTTCATGCTCAAGGCGGACTTGCTCCAGGCGAACAGCACACATAAGGCCACAAAACAGGCTAAAGCCCGGCACCAAGTGGTGGAAAGGGCGGCGCCTTTCACGCCCAATCTAGGAAAGCCAAGTTTACCATAGATTAGCACATAATTGGCGCAAAGATCCACAATATTGCTGCCCACATTGTAGAGCATGGGGATCTTCGTCTCTCCCGCCCCCCGCAGGCAGGCGGTGACGCCCAGGGTAACTGCCTGAAAGAACAACCCTCCGGCCACGATCTGAAAATAAACCAGGGCGTCGGCATATGTATCCGCGTTCGCGCCCATAAACCTGATAATCTTGGGAGCCGCGATATATCCCAAGAAGCTGACTGCCAGGCCCAAAAACATATTAACGACAATGACTTGCCTTGTGACTTCCTTGGCTTCCTTAATCCGTCCAGCTCCGATCCTCCAGGCCACCAGAGTGGTAGCGCCCACGTTTACCGCGGAAAATATGGACAGCAATAACATAAAAGGCTGGTTGGTCAGTCCGATGGAGGCTATTGCCGCAGGCCCAACCCGCCCCACCATGATCATATCTCCCATTCCGAAAAGGGTTGCCATAAATAGCTCAATGAAAGCCGGCCAGGTGAGTCTGAACACCTGACGCCGCAATTTCCCAGCAGAATTTTCCTCAATCACAGAAAAAGTCCTCACTTTATAAACGCGCCTGTTGTTACAACTTCGTTACTAAATAGTCAATTTAAAGTCTACCTCTTTCCCCAGGGAATGTCAAATTGTCGTAAAATCATGGTCGCGTCAAGTAACTGTAG
>DIPB01000156.1:20963-21541 GCA_002426275.1 Firmicutes bacterium UBA5499 | reverse complement strand
CGTTTACTTTTTCAATCGACCTCCCGTAAATTTCCGTAAATTTCACATTTGATCTCCAAGCCCCATGGTGTTGTCAGAATGCTGCGCTTTTGTTATGATAAAGAAAAGAACATTTTATGAATTTTGTTTTTTCATCCTTTGCCTGTGGATAACTTGTGCATAAGCTCATCTGCAGGAATTTTTATACTGTGTTTTTCTTTTTAAAATAGTATGTTGATAACTTTAAATCTGCTGGTAAATGTATTTTTCGTTAACACAAAAGCGCATGATGACGGCAAAAACTTATCCACAAAAATCTGTGGATAAGTTGTGTATAAAGCTTGAATATCAAAATCCCGACTTAAACGGCTTCCTGAAATATTCCAGAAAAACATTGTGGATAACCGAAAAATACAGTTCAAGTCTTTTTTCATCTCGATAAATGCTGTATAATAACATTTGCATTTATCCACAGTTTTTGTGGATAAACTGTGGATCAATTGATGATCAATTAGCTGTAACCGTTGATACCTAATACTTTTTTAACTGTGCATAACCTGGTAAAATAAATAGATCTCTTTGGGGGGCGACGACTTGGG
>DIPB01000156.1:498-20889 GCA_002426275.1 Firmicutes bacterium UBA5499 | reverse complement strand
GGGGCGACGACTTGGGTCCGATTTTTGGCAAAAAACTAAATCCGCAGATCACAATTGCCATTTATGATTCTTTTACATGTGCCCCGAGAGTCATAAACTGCCAGGGGAAAAATCTTGCCGCGGCAATCGAAACCTTTTCACAACAAATCTACCAATTGGCTCAGGAAAAAGGGGGAACAATGCCCTTTTCCGTGATCAAGGAATTAGTGGAAAACTTGCTGCATGCCAAGTTCAGCGACGTCACTGTCACGATCTTTCCAGACGGCAATACCCTAAGGTTTTCTGACCATGGGCCCGGAATTTCAGACCCTGAAAAAGCTTTTCAGCCAGGTTTTTCCAGCGCCACAACCGCGGAAAAAAAATATATAAAAGGGGTCGGATCCGGACTGCCGGTTGCCAGAGAAGCCCTGAAAAGCTTAGGTGGAAATATTGAAATCCAAGAAAATATCACCGGCGGTACAGTCGTAACCATTTCTTTAGCCGAAACGGCAAGTTCTAGCGAAGAAAGTGAACAGCCGAGTAAAAATATAGAAGAAGGAAAAAGGAATCCAAATCTCGAACAATATAATACCCCATTGACTACCAGTCCCAATCCACCTAAGCTCACCCAAAGACAACTCAAAGTTTTCCTGCTGATCACAGAGGAAGGCGAAGTGGGGCCCAGTACGGCTGCAAACAAACTGGGGCTTAGCCTCACAACCGCATTTCGTGAGCTTTCAACTTTAGAAAGTCTTGGACTTGTAAAAACAACAGAGGGGGGAAAACGCTGTTTAACCCCACTAGGAATGAATATGGTTCCGGAATACATCAAATAGAGCATCTTAGAGCGAGGCGACTTGAATGACCGATCCCCAAATGCAGCAATTATGGTCCGGGCTGATGTCTTTACTCCAACAGAGAATAAGCCCATCCAGTTTAGAGACTTGGCTTAATAAATGCAACCCACTTGCCATTGAAGATTACACTTTATATATGGAGGTCACTGAGAACACGACAAGGGACTGGGTCGAGATCCGCTACTTACCAGTGCTCTCAGAAGCGTTAAAATTAGTCGGCGGGGACCAGTGGAAGCTACGGCTGGTGTACCCTCAGGAAAAAGAAGAGGTGTTACAAAACTTGCGGGAAACTAATGCTGCAGATTCGCTGATTACTCCTTTAAATCCCAAATATACCTTTGAAACTTTCGTTGTGGGCAACAACAACCGGTTTGTGCATGCCGCCGCCCAAGCTGTGGCCCAAACCCCAGGGCAAGCGTATAACCCTCTTTTCATTTACGGCGGAGTTGGTCTGGGAAAAACTCACCTGATGCATGCCATCGGTCATTGGATCCTAGAGCGAAATCCCCAAGCGAAAGTGGCATACGTCTCTTCGGAGCATTTCACAAATGAGCTGATTAATGCCATCCGCGATCACAGAACCGATGATTTTCGTAATGCTTACCGCACAGTGGACATTTTGTTGGTGGACGACGTTCAGTTTTTGGCCGGCAAAGAACAAACTCAAGAAGAGTTTTTTCACACTTTCAATACCCTTCACGGAGCCAATAAGCAAATAGTGCTCACAAGCGATCGTCCGCCTAAAGATATCGCCACTTTAGAGGACAGGCTTCGCTCCCGTTTTGAAGGCGGCTTAATTGCAGATATCCAGGCTCCGGATCTGGAAACCAGAATCGCAATTTTAAAGAAAAAAGTCACTTTAGACAGCTTGGAAATACCCAATGATGTCTTAGTCTTCATCGCCAAACAGTTCAGTTCCAACATCAGAGAACTTGAGGGAGCTTTGGTTAAAGTCACAGCCCACTGCGCTCTGAAGCAAACTGAAGTCACTTTGGACGAAGCTAAACAAGTTCTGGCCGACATTCTTCCAGCCCAGCGCAAGCCTGTCTCCATTGAGCTGATTCAAAAAAAAACCGAAGAATATTTTGGCGTCAGCGTGGCAGATCTCAAAGCCAAAAAGCGTACGCGGGAAGTTGCCTTGCCAAGGCAAATCGCCATGTTTTTGTGCAGGGAATTGACAGACGCCTCTCTGCCTAAGATCGGCAAAGAATTTGGCGGCAGAGACCATACAACCGTGTTGCACGCCTGGGAAAAAATCAATCAGGAACAGACCAAAAGCGAGGCCCTGGCTAATCAACTACGGGAACTGCTGCAGCTCATTCAATCCGCCTGACATGTTGATAAAGCTGGGGAAATCTTGTGGAAAAGTTGTGGAAAACAATTTTACCTTTTTCAGCTTTTCACAAGGGCTGTGTATTTTGTGGACAACTATCCCCAGATTTCCCACATCCTTGACTTCACTTTTCACTTAGAAAATAAATGTCTTTTCATAACTATCCACAAATCCACAGGCCCTACTACTACGATGATCAATGTCTTTAAAAGGAGTTTATCAAAATGAAATTTACGTGTAGCAGAGAAATTTTGATGAGGGCAACTCAAATTGTTCAAAAGGGAATCAAAGACGTGGAGCTGCCGATTATGGCGGGCATTTTGCTGAAGACGGAAGGCGAACAATTAATTATCGCGTTCACGGACGCTGACGAAGGAGTAGAATGCCGAATTCCCATTCAAACCGAAATCGAAGGCGGCGCTATTCTAGATGGCCGTTATATGGCTGAGATTGTCCGGAAAATGGCAGGTCCCAGCATCTTAGTAGAGAAAAACAGTCAAGACCATACGGTTAGAATTAGCTCTCAGGAATCATTTTTCGATCTCGTATATATCGACGAAGAGGAATTTCCTCAATTTCCTCAGGTGGATGTGAATCATACCGTCACGGTATCACAACCGCTATTGCGGAAAATGATCAATCAAATTATCCCTGCCATCGCTCCCAGCGATACAAGATATTTATTAATGGGAGGTTTAATAGAGGGAAGTGGAGGGAATCTTACATTAGTGGGAACGGACAGCCATCGTCTGTCTATCGCCAGCAGTCCCGAAGCGTATGATAATGATGAGAGGTTGCCTTCCTTCAAGGTGATTTTACATAAAAAAATGCTCTCTGAAGTGGCAGGCGTGTTAAGTCAAGATGAGAACTCTACTCTGGAAATGGCTTTAGGGAGCAATCATGTGGTCTTCAGGCTGCCTGGAGTGACCATGATCGCCCGGAAAATGGAAGGACAGTATCCTGATTACAAAGGCGCCTTGCCGCAGAAATTTAGTACTTCATTGTTAATCAATCGGGAGCAACTTGTCGCGGCAGTGGATCGGCTTTCGCTTCTTGGCGTAGGCAAAGAAAATACGCCGCTTGTGCGTTTCAATATAGGAGATGAGCAGTTGATTCTCACGGCCAGGGATCAGACAAAAGGACAGGGAGAGGAAAGGCTCACTGCGGAGAAAGAAGGAACTAATCTTGAGCTTTCCTTTAACGGCAAATTCCTGCTGGACGGGCTGAGGTCTATGGGAAGCGAAGATGTAAAAATTCAGTTTTCCGGTCCTATGAGTGCTGCCCTCCTTACAGCTCCAGAAGAGGAAGGCTTTGAATATATCTTGATGCCCACTTTTGATTGAGGAGAGAAGTCCGGTGGAAACGATCAAAATCAATACTCAGACCATCGAGTTGGGACAGTTTCTCAAATGGGCAGGGATTGTGGGCACAGGGGGTGAAGCTAAACAGCTTCTCGCTGCGGAAGAGGTCTTTGTGAACGGAGAGCTAGAGAAAAGAAGGGGTAGAAAGCTTTCACCAGGCGATACTGTCACCATAGGAGGACAGCGGTATAAACTGGAGGCTCGCAATTGAAGTTGCTCAAACTTTGCGGGGATAATTTCCGTAATTATTCGGCCTTTGAATGGGAGCCCCAGGCCGGTTTGAACGTTTTGGTGGGCGACAACGCTCAGGGCAAAACGAATCTTCTGGAGGCGATTAATATCCTGGCCACAGGAAAATCGTGGCGCACTAGCCGTGATTTGGAAATCATCGGGCCGCAGGGAGATGCCACCTGGCTTTTTGGTCTGGTGGAAAACACTTATACAACTTCCAAACTTGAATTTCGCCTGGGACGGGGAAAACAGATTGCCGTCAACGGAAAGCCTGTGAGGAAGTATTCGGATTTGCTTGGAAAGCTTTTGGTGGTGACCTTTACCCCGGATAACCTTGAGCTGGTAAAAGGAAGTCCTCACAGCAGGCGGAAATTTTTAGATCAATGTCTGGTTCAAATCAGCGAAAGCTACAGTCATAACCTGACAGGTTATAATAAAGCTCTGCAGCAGCGCAACAGCTTGCTGAGAGAAGGAATGGGGCGCAAGAGCCTGCTGGAGCCATGGAACGAGCAGTTAGTAGCTTTTGGCGTGCAGCTCATGATCTATCGCTTCAAGGCGCTCGAGCGTTTAGGCGAATTGACTTGCCGCTATCAAGACTACCTTTCTGAAGAAAAAGAACAACTTTCCTTAGCTTACCAGCCTGCTGTGCCAATGCCACAGAAGAGAACGGCTCAAGCCTGGGCCGCTGTTTTTTATCAGCAGCTGGAGCGGGAGCTGCCGCAAGAGCGCATTCGGGGGGGAACCTTAACCGGGCCGCAGAGAGACGACTTGCTCTTTCTGATCGACGGTAAGGAATTAAAGCTTTACGGTTCGCAAGGTCAACAGCGGACCGCAGCTTTGGCTTTGCATTTGGCTGCTTTGGCGCATTTGGAGGAACAAATGGGCGAGCGGCCGCTGTTGCTGCTTGACGATGTGCTCTCGGAACTGGATAGGGGCCGCAGGGAGCGCCTTTTCGATCTGATTGACTCCGGCACCCAAACCATTCTCACCACAACTGCGGCGGATTTGTGGGAACAGAGAAACTGCTGGCAAATCGTAGCCGGCACAATTAGCAGGCTTTGAAAGGAGAAAGTTATGTCTTATCTACATTTGGGCGGCGATGTGGACATTACAGCTTCCGAAGTGGTGGCGATTTTGGATTTAAAATCTGAGTCTCTATCCCCAGATAGCCTGGAGTTTTTGCAGATCGCCAAAGAAGAAGGATTTGTCAGGGATTTGGCAAAAGGAAAGGCTAAAGCTTTGATTTTAGCCACCAAAAACCGCGTTTTTCTCTCGCCGATTTCTTCCTGGACTCTGAAAAGCAGAGCTGGATTGGCTCACATGTTGAGCGGTGAGGTGACGGGATATAAAATCAAAGACGGCAAGTCTGAGATAGTGGAGAACGGAAGGCATTTGCCTGATTGAAGATGGTATGATAAGATAAATAAGGCAAAGCGTAAGCCCGGAGGATCGGTCTTCGGGGTTTTTATCTGTAAAGGAGAGTTTTGATGGAAAGGAATTCTAATCCGGAGCTTCAAAAATATGGGGCCGAGCAAATTCAGGTCTTAGAAGGACTGGAACCAGTTCGCCTCAGGCCCGGCATGTACATAGGCTCCACAGGCCCCGGCGGCCTGCATCATCTCATTTACGAGGTGGTAAATAATAGCGTCGATGAGTCCATGGCAGGATTTTGCGATTTAATTAAGCTTATTTTAAAACCTGACTCCGTAGTTACCTGCATAGATAATGGGCGAGGCATTCCAACGGAAATTCATCCCACGGAAGGAAAGCCCGCGGTGGAAGTGGTCCTGACCAAGCTGCATGCGGGCGGAAAGTTCGGAGGAGGAGGCTATAAGGTCTCAGGGGGATTGCACGGCGTTGGCGTCTCCGTGGTGAATGCCCTCTCTGAATGGATGGACGTTGTGGTGCGCAGAGACGGAAAAATTCATAAGCAACGCTTCAGCCGCGGAGAAGTCCAAAGCGATTTGGAAGTCGTCGGCGAAACGGAAGAAACCGGCACAGAGATTACGTTTAAGCCTGACGCTGAAATCTTTGATACAATTGAGTTCAATTTTGATACGCTAGTTGGAAGAATGCGCGAACTGGCATTTTTGAACCGCGGTCTGCGCATAGAGCTTTCGGATCAGCGCACTGAGGATGGCAAAAACGTAGCCTTTCATTATGAAGGTGGAATCGTCTCTTTTGTGGAATACTTGAACCGCAATAAGGACGTAATTCATAAAAAAGTGATTTACGTTGAGCGGGCGATTGAAGAAGTTCAGTTGGAAATAGCCGTGCAATATAACGACGGCTATAATGAAAGCGTCTTTTCATTCGCCAATGATATCAATACCGTGGAAGGCGGAACTCATCTCAGCGGCTTCCGTTCGGCTCTGACTCGCTGTCTCAACGATTACGCCCGCAAAAATAATTTACTGAAAGAGAACGATAACAACCTCTCCGGCGACGACGTGCGGGAAGGGTTAGTGGCTGTTATTTCAGTAAAATTGCCCAATCCGCAGTTCGAAGGACAGACAAAAGAGAAGCTGGGCAACAGCGAAGTTAAAGGTTTGGTAGATTCCGCGTTTTCCGAAGAGCTCTCCACTTATCTAGAGGAGAGTCCTCAGGTGGCCAAGGCCATCGTGGGCAAGGCGATTGGCGCAGCTAGGGCTCGGGAAGCGGCGCGCAAGGCAAAAGAGCTGACGCGGCGGAAAACAGCTTTGGAAAGCAGCAGTTTGCCTGGAAAATTAGCTGATTGCTCATTTAAAGATCCAGCTCTCTGCGAACTGTATTTGGTAGAGGGAGACAGTGCCGGCGGTACCGCCAAGCAGAGCAGAGATCGGCGATTTCAGGCCATTATGCCGCTGCGGGGCAAGATTTTGAACGTGGAAAAAGCTCGTTTAGACAGGATTCTCAGCAATCAGGAAATCAGAGCCATGATCACTGCCTTCGGCACCGGCATTACAGATGAGTTTGTGCTGGACAAGGCGCGTTATCATAAAGTAATCATCATGACCGACGCCGACGTCGACGGCGCGCATATCCGCACTTTGCTGCTTACCTTCTTTTATCGCTATATGCGCCCGCTGGTGGAGAACGGTTATGTCTATATAGCCCAGCCGCCTTTATATCAGGCGAAAAAGGGGAATCACGTGGAATATGCTTACAGCGATAAGGAATTGGAAGAAATTTTGAATAAAATCGGCAGGCAAGGAATTACCGTGCAACGCTATAAAGGTCTCGGCGAGATGGATGCGGAACAGCTTTGGGAGACTACGATGGATCCTGAGAAAAGGACTATCATTAAGCTTTCTATTGACGATGCTGTGGAAGCTGATCAGATGTTTACCATCCTCATGGGCGAGAAAGTAGAGCCGCGCAGGCAGTTCATCCAGGATCACGCCCGGGAGGTGACGAATTTAGATGTCTGAGAACGATGAAATCATCCATCATGGCAAAATAGTCGAAGCTGACGTATCTGAGCAGATGCGCAGATCTTATATTGATTATGCCATGAGCGTGATCGTGGAGCGCGCTTTGCCGGACGTACGGGACGGACTGAAGCCCGTGCACCGCAGGATCCTTTACGGCATGAGCGAGCTTGGCAATACTCCCGATAAGCCTCATAAAAAGTCCGCGCGTATTGTGGGAGAAGTAATGGGAAAATATCATCCCCACGGAGACAGCGCCATTTACGATGCCATGGTTCGCATGGCTCAGGACTTTTCTTATCGGTTGATGCTGGTGGAAGGGCACGGTAACTTCGGCTCTGTGGACGGAGACCCTCCGGCTGCCATGCGTTATACCGAAGCTCGGCTCTCTAAAGGAGCCATGGCCATGCTGCGGGATCTGAATAAGGAAACCGTAGATTTCCGTCCCAATTTTGATGAAACCTTAAAAGAACCTGTGGTGTTGCCATCGCGTTATCCTAACCTCTTGGTGAACGGTTCTGCGGGCATCGCAGTTGGGATGGCAACCAATATCCCTCCTCATAATTTGGGCGAGGTGGTCGACGGGCTGATCAGGATCATAGAAGATCCGGAGATTGCCATTGAAGAATTGAATAAAGTGATCAAAGGCCCCGATTTTCCGACTGCCGGCATCATTGTAGGCCGCGAAGGCATCAGGCAGATGTATCAAAAAGGGAGAGGACAGATCAGGGTCCGAGCCAGGGCTTATATTGAAACCACATCTAACGGCAGATCTAGAATCATCGTCACAGAGCTGCCTTATATGGTCAATAAAGCCGCCATGCTGGAGAGAATAGCGGAATTAGTTCGGGATAGGAAAATTGAGGGAATCTCGGATTTGCGCGACGAGTCCGATAGATCCGGAATGAGGGTTGTCATCGAGCTGAAGCGAGACGCCCAAGGGCAAGTGGTGTTGAAGCAATTATATAAACATACCCAGATGCAGGAAACATTCGGAGCCATTATGTTGGCTTTGGTGGATAATGAGCCGCGAATTTTGAATTTGAAACAAATATTGCATTACTACCTTCAGCACCAGAAAGAGGTCGTCACCAGGCGCACAGAATTCGATTTGAGGAAGGCGGAAGAGCGAGCCCATATTTTGGAAGGTCTGCGCATCGCTCTTGATCATCTGGATGAAGTCATTAAACTCATCAGATCTTCGCGTACAGAGCAAATCGCCAAAGAGGGCTTGATGGAGAATTTCGGTCTCAGCGAGCTTCAGGCCCAGGCCATTTTAGATATGCGCCTGCGTCGCCTCACAGGTTTGGAGCGAGATAAAATCGAGGAGGAATACAGAGAGCTCTTGAAGACCATCAGCTACCTGAAAGATTTGCTCACAGATGAGCGCAAGATTTACGGGGTGATCAAGCAGGAGCTTTTGGAGCTTAAAAAAGAGTTTGCGGACGAAAGAAGGACTGAGATCGTCTCTGGAGACGGAGAAATCTCAGACGAAGAGATGATCGCAGACGAGGATATCGTGGTTACCATTTCCAATCAAGGTTATATCAAAAGACTGCCTGTAACCACATATTCCAGCCAAAGGCGTGGCGGTAAGGGCATAACCGGGGTGAAACCCAAGGAAGACGACTTCGTGGAGCACATGTTCATAACTTCTACGCTCAAGCAGGTGCTTTTCTTCACCAATCTGGGGAAGGTTTACGTGTTGAAAGGGTATGAGATTCCCGAAGCCAGCCGTCAAGCCAGGGGGATGGCCATCGTTAATCTCCTGCAATTCATGCCTCAGGAGAGGGTTACAGCGGTGATTCCCGTGAGCAATGTACAGGAGGATAGTTATCTCTTCTTTGCCACCAGGCAGGGATTTGTGAAGAAGACGTCTCTTGGCGAATTCGCCAATATCAGGCGCGGCGGCCTAATCGCCTTGTCATTGGAAGACGGGGATGAACTGGTGGGCGCACACCTGACCACTAAAGGCCAGGAGATTTTGCTGGTTACCACTTTTGGTCAGTCGATTCGTTTCCAGCAAGAAGATGTGCGTACAATGGGCAGAAACGCCAGGGGAGTGCGGGGCATTAACCTCAGGCCCGGAGACCAGCTGGTTGCCATGGATGCGGTCAGGCAAAACGCAGACGTGCTTGTAGTGACGGAAAATGGCTTTGGCAAGCGTACTCCCATTGAGGAATACAGGATTCAAACTCGAGGCGGCAAAGGGATTAAGACTCTGAACATCAATGAAAAAAATGGCTCCATCGTTTCGATGAAGCTGGTTGATGAGGAAAATGAATTGATGGTGATCACAGCCCACGGCATCATGATCAGGATTCAGGTTGGGGAGATTTCTCGCTACGGCAGGGCGGCGCAGGGAGTGAAGATCATGAGCCTGGCCGACGGAGATCAGGTGGTCTCTGTGGCTAAGATCATCAATTCAAAGGTGGAATAAAGGCTAAGCTTTGATATTCGACCGCGCTGGCACATTCGCTGGCGCGGTTTGCCTTTTTGATGCTGGTCACTGCCCAAGCCAGGCCTTCAGTGATTAGATCCGCCATCTTCATCACCAGATTGAGTCTGGTGTTCTGCAACACAAAATATTCCATGAATCCCCCCACATTGACAATGCCCACAATGTGTATATTGCCTATGGAAGGAAGCTGTTTGTTGACTCCTGTGCCAGGACGCAGGGGTCCTTTTTTGATGTTCACCTGGCCAACGCTTTCAGCTTTCCCTAAGCAGGCGTCCACAGCGATGATATAGGAATCCGGATGTTTAGTTTGAATTTCCGCTATTTTTTCTTCTAAATTCACAGCGTGAACTGGCTCTGCCAAAGTGCCGTACACGGGAACAGAGCTCTTTTGTGCTAGTTGACTGCCAACTAACGGTCCCAGCGAGTCGCCTGTGGAGCGATCCGTGCCGATGCAGATTACGACCAATTCTTTATCGCTTCCCATCAGCTCAGAAGCAAGTTGGCGCATTAACGCTAAGGAGAAGAGTTCTTTTACATACGGATGCTCTATATGGAAACGGTTCTCCGTATTTTGTTTAAATGCTGTGATCATGCTTTTCCTCCTAAAAAACTCTGCTTACCAAGTATATGCACAGGAGGATGATTTTATGCTATACCTTCTAGAGATTGTTGCCGCGGCATACGATGTAAGAGGAAAAAAGTATGAGTTTCCTTGTGAGAAGTAGTTGGCGCGGGCCTTGCCTCAGGCCGGGTACTATGGTTGTTTTTCGACGGGTACGGCATACTAGGTATCGGCGGCATGTTACTCTCCGGACTTTTTCCAGACAGCCAGATCACCGGATGCGCTGAAGGCGAGATGAGCCTTTTAGGGAAAGAGCCGCTGTTTTCCGTCTTTGGCAGCTTCAGGTGCAATCCCACTGTCTTGCTGGGAATAAAATGATTCTCGACAGAAAAGGCTGTCCATGATAAAATGAAAACAAAACTGGGAAGAGGTTTTTTGTGAAAGCAAAAAATATATTATTTATTAGCGTCTGCATTTTGCTGGGGGCTTTTTTTGGCATTTTGTTCCAGGACAGGGCGCTGAATGAAAAGGGCATCGCAGGCGGCGTCTATGCGTGGCAGATTTCTCTGTCAGAGCTGCAGCCCCATGAGGCACAGGTTATCCTTGCCCGGAAAGCCAATCTATTGCTGCAAAGCCAAATTACTCTCTCCTACGGAGAGCGTACCTGGCAGCTGTCTGTCCAGAGCTTAGGAGCTGCTTTCGATTTGGAAGGCATGGTTCGGAAAGCGTATAGCATAGGCAGAACAGGAAATTTGTGGCAGCGTTTTTGGCAGAGGATCTCTGCCAACAGGCAAAAAGTGGTTTTAACGCCTGAATTATCGCTGGATGAGGCTGAGATTGCCGCACTTGGCGTCCAGTTGGCTGCGCAAGTGGATAGAAGGTCACGCAATGCCAGGCTGGAGGTTAAGGGTACAGAGGTAAAGATAATACCCGCAATCACCGGCAGGCGCCTGAAAACTGAGAAGTTCTCCGACTTTTTAAGAAAAGCCATTTTGGCTGGAGAAGAGAGCAACACTTTACAGGTGGAAAAGCTCGCGCCGGATCTTACAACAGATGAAGTCAAAGCCTGGGGCATCAAGGAGCAAATAGCTGGTTTCACCACGCGCTTCAATCCGGAAAACGTCAATCGGGTCAGAAATGTCCGCATTGCCGCCGGCAAAATTGACGGCTTGGTGGTGATGCCCGGAAAACAGTTTTCTTTTAATAAAGTTGTCGGCACCCGCGGGATCAGAGAGGGATACACCCAGGCTCCCGTGATCGTAGACGGCAAGCTGGTGCCGGGCTTAGGCGGAGGAGTCTGCCAGGTTTCCAGCACCCTCTATAACGCCATTCTCTTGGCAGATCTGAAGCCCACAAAAAGGAGCCACCACAGCATGCCGGTCGCATATCTGCCCATAGGCAGAGACGCCGCCGTTGCCTATGATTATTTGGATCTGCGCTTCATAAATACTTCCGGAGCCGCGCTTTTGTTTAAAACCTATGTGGAAGGCGATAAAATCAAGGTAGCCATCTACGGAGCTGGGACGGGAGATGTAGTGAACTTAGAGTCCGTTGTTGAAGAAGAGATTCCAGCTTCCATTCAGGAGAAGGTAGATCCTCTATTGCAGCCGGGAGAGCAGAAAGTGCTTCGGGATGGAATCTCCGGTTATAAAGTAAAGGTTTGGCGCACAGTGAGGCGAGGAGGAAGGCTCCTGAGGCGGGAATTGATCTCTTCCGATTACTATAAACCGGTGAGCAAAATAATCGCCGTGGGCGCGGCTGTGACTGCGGAAGCAGAAAAAGAAGAAGAAGAAGTTGTCCCTTTTAAAATTGTCCCTGTAGAATAGACAATTAGAAAAGGGAGGAGATCACGTACGTAATAAACAACTAGGATAGAGAATTTCAAAAAGAGTGCGGACAAAGTAAAGCGAGTGAGCGCAGAAGGATATGTGAGCTCCATATTGGCGGATAGGTTGACGTCTAGACCCATGTTTCGCCCGCTCTTCTGGAGTGGCCAGGATATACTGAGTGCCCGGTATAAACTTGAAGTTTTCATCCAGGGTGCCACCAGTGTATATGATACTTTTTCTTACCAGTTTCCGGATCTACAATCGGTGGCTGAGTTTTGGCGTATAGATAATTTCGTATCGTGTGTGGTTTGACTTTATATTGACTGTTAGGATCGATTGGTCGTGGCATAAGGCACCTCCTTGTTTATAGTATAATTATAATAGAATTAGTCTGTGAGATTGGCTTCAGTCCCGGAATATGTTCGGAGCAATTCCGCTACGGACTAGATAGAAAATTATTAACATTTAATTATGCAATACCGCAGAGCATTTGTCCGGAAAATGGGATAAATGAAAGCGCCGGTGATCTCACGGTGAGATACCGGCGCTTTGTTCGTACGTAAATTACTGAGAGATCTTAATTTCTTTTTAGTAACCCATGTCTCCGCCCGGATAGCCGCCAGGTGCCGCAGGTGCTGGTTGCTCCTTTTCAGGCAGATCCGCGATTAAGCACTCTGTGGTCAGCAGCAAGGATGCAATTGAAGCTGCGTTTTCCAAAGCTGTCCTGGAAACCTTGGCAGGATCCACAATGCCGGCTTCCACTAAGTCTACATACTCTTCAGTGGCCGCGTTGAGACCGTAATTAGGATCTGTTGAGTTGCTGACTTTGTTCACCACAACGGATCCTTCGAGGCCTGCATTGTTGGCGATCATGCGCAGAGGCGATTCCAGAGAGCGACGGACGATGTTAACGCCCACCAGCTGATCCCCTTCTAATTGGAGCTTATCTAAAGCTGGAATGATGTTGAGCATGATCTTGCCGCCGCCAGGGACGATTCCCTCTTCCACGGCTGCGCGGGTTGCGGCTAAAGCGTCCTCAATGCGGTGCTTTTTCTCTTTCATCTCGGTCTCGGTGGCAGCGCCAACCTGGATCACCGCAACTCCGCCTGCCAGCTTGGCCAGACGCTCCTGAAGCTTCTCGCGGTCGTAGTCGGAGTCGCTGGTCTCGATCTCTTTACGGATCTGAGCTACCCGGCCTTCAATGGCGCTCTTTTCGCCTTTGCCTTCCACGATGGTGGTTTTATCCTTGGTGATGCTGACCCGTTTGGCGGATCCTAACATATCCAAGGTTGCGTTCTCGAGTTTCAAGCCCAGATCTTCGCTGATGAAGGTGCCGCCTGTGAGGGTGGCAATGTCCTCCAGCATGGCTTTTCTGCGATCTCCAAATCCAGGAGCTTTCACTGCCGCGACCTTCAGTACGCCGCGAATCTTGTTCAGAACCAGCGTTGCCAAAGCTTCTCCGTCCAAATCCTCGGCGATGATCACCAAAGCGCGGCCTGTCTTAGCGATTTTCTCCAGCACAGGAAGCAGATCCGCCACAGTGCTGATCTTTTTCTCATAGATGAGGATGTAAGGTTCCTCTATGTCCGCCACCATAGATTCCGTGTCCGTGGCAAAGTAACCGGAGATGTAGCCCTTGTCGAATTCCATGCCTTCCACAGTTTCTACAGTGGTGCCGGTACCTTTGGACTCTTCAACGGTGATCACGCCGTCTTTGCCCACTTTGTCCATGGCCTCGGCGATCAACTCGCCGATTTCCTCGTCATTGCCGGAGACAGAAGCTACATGGGCTATGTCTTTTTTCCCAACCACGGGGATTGAAAACTTCTTGATTTCAGCCACAGCGGCTTCAACGGCCTTATCAATGCCGCGTTTCAGCAGCATGGGATTGGCGCCTGCGGCTACGTTCTTCAGACCCTCGCTGACGATGGCCTGAGCCAAGACTGTGGCCGTGGTTGTGCCGTCGCCTGTGGTGTCGTTGGTTTTGGAAGCTACTTCGCGGCAAAGCTGAGCTCCCATATTTTCGTATGCGTCTTCCAATTCGATTTCTTTGGCTACCGTTACGCCGTCTTTGGTGATCAAAGGCGAGCCGAATTTACGACCTAAAACTACGTTCCGGCCTTTAGGCCCTAAAGTAACAGCTACAGCTTTGGCTACGATGTCCACGCCGCGCTGGAGCGCTCTACGTGCGTTCTCGTCAAATTCTAACTGTTTTCCAGCCATTCTAATGCCCCCCCTTATGTTTTATCTGTTGAGTCTCATCTAACTGCAAGAATATCGGATTCGCGGAGAATGAGGTATTCTACACCGTCAATTTTGATCTCCGTGCCGCCATATTTGGAGTAGATGACCTTGTCACCGACCCCAACCTCTGGGACAATGCGTTGGCCGTTGTCACCAAGCTTGCCAGGGCCAACTGCCACCACTTCGCCCTCTTGGGGCTTCTCTTTGGCAGTGTCAGGAAGTACGATTCCTCCGCTGGTTGTCTCCTCAGAGGGAAGAGCTTTGACCACAACGCGGTCTGCTAATGGTTTGATCATCTTTCCAACCTCCTTTTCAATTTTATCGTCAAGGTAGCTGTTAGCACTCTCGTTAGGTGAGTGCTAACAAATATTATTATAGTCAACGTCCAAAAAATGTCAAGTGATATAGGTAAATTTTTTCAAAGAAAGTTAACTCTGCCAAGGCAGGAAAAGAACTGCCTGCCGGCGAAATTTCTTATTATGAAATTGAAAA
Source organism: Firmicutes bacterium UBA5499 (assembly GCA_002426275.1). Lineage (GTDB taxonomy): Bacteria > Bacillota > DTU084 > DTU084 > DTU084 > UBA5499. The sequence continues at coordinate 6,130 of DIPB01000156.1, read as the reverse complement.
TAGCAGCTATCACCGCATTTTTGCTTTTTTGTTTTGCTCTTCCGCGCTGTTTTGCCTGGCAAACCATGGAAAGCGACAATTTTTTGCTGCACTTCAGAGAAGAAGACGCCGCTTTAGCGAATGAAGTTCTGCGGCGGGCGGAGCAAGTGCACAGGCTCGTCATACCATTTTATCACTTCTTTCCCTCGGAAAAGACGGAGCTGGTGCTCAATACGCAGACAGATCTTTTCAATGGAGCGGCCAGCGTTTTTCCGCGAAATAGAATTGTCCTAGATTTGGCGACAGAACCGGCTCCAGGCGGAGTTTCTGATTCCATTTTTTATCTTTTGGTCCACGAATATACACATATCCTGCAAATGGATCAGAATCGCGGTCCAGCGGGCATGCTGAGGGGACTATTTGGCAAAGCTCCAAGCTATTTGACTCTGCCGGCGGCGTTCGCTCCTCTTTGGTTTATTGAAGGCTATGCGATATATCAAGAGAGCAAATTTTCTTCCGGAGGGAGAGCTAACAGTCCAGAGTACACGGCCCTAATCATGGCGGAAGCTTCCTCGGATAGATTTTTCTCTCCGGATCGATTGTCCGGTTATTTCAGCAGACAGACCTGGCCGTCGCTGCAAAATTTCGCCTATCTGTACGGGGCGCAGTTTATATCATATTTAGCGGCAGAATACGGTGAGGAGAAACTTCTGGAGCTTGTTTGGGAACTTGGAGAGCCGCATCTGGATTTCAAGCTGGCGTTCAGTGAAGTATACGGCAGCTCTCTGGAAGAGTTATGGCGCGAGTGGCGTCTGGCGCTGGGTTCGCCGCCAAGGGAAGAAGCTGTCTGGCTGACTGAAAGCGGCGGCAATACAATTTGGCCCCAGCGGTCTTTGCATGACGACCTTTATTATGTGACATCACAGGGCAGCTATGTGCCTTCTGTGCGGGTGCGGATGAAAGATGGCGTTGACAAGCAGCTGCTGTTCGGACAGCTTGACAGTCCCGCGGTACCGTCCGCAGACGGGAAATATTTGGTCTATGCCAAAGCAGATTACGTTAATCCCGATTCTATCTTCACAGATTTATATTGCTACGATCTGGCCGCGCAAAATGAGCGGCGGTTAACCCAGGGCTTGCGGGCCACGGATCCTGTCTGGGGCAAAGACGGCACCGTCTACTATGTCAGGAGGCAAGGACAGTCAACATCCGTGGAAGCAAGAGATCCGGCGGGAAAAGTGAGAGTGCTCCTCCCGGCGACAGAGGGAGTTCGTTATTCTTCGCCCCGTCTGTGCCCGGCAGAGAAAAAAATGGCTTTGCTGGTTTGGCGGGAAGGTGGCTTTCAGGATCTGGCGCTTTTTGATCTTAAAGTCGGCTCTCTGGATTACCTCACGGAGGATCTGGCGATTGAATCAGCCCCCGGTTGGTGGGGAAAGTGGTTGCTTTATACCTCCGACCTGTCCGGGGTGGAGCAAATATATGCCACAGACGGAAGAAGCCACTTTCAGGTGACAAATCTGCCCGCAGGGGCGCGCCAGCCGGCACCCCACGGCGATGAGCTGACGTTTGTCTCCCTCTCAGCGCGCGGTTATGATTTGGCTTCTATGAAATTGGAGGAGCGATCCTGGAAAAAGATCGAGCGCACGAAGGAAAAATATGCGCCGCCCGTAAAAGAGCAGTCAAGCTTCGCAGCCAGTTCGTATGACTCTCTGCGCTCCGCTAGTCCCCGCTATTGGCTGCCGGTGGCAGATCTCTTCTGGGATCCCAGAGCTAATGGTTTGGCGTTAGAAAACTTTCGGGGCTTTAAGACCGGAGGCAGCGACGCCCTAAATACCATTTCCTGGAACCTGGGCGCTTTTTGGGAAGTAGTCCCGGTTTCCAAGGCGAATGTGGAGCTGTCCGTTTTAAAGAAATTCGGCTTTGCCGAGACGCTGCTCTCGGCGACAGGGGACTCCCTTGGTGCCGGAAGCTATGCCGTGGCAGCGCAATACCCCATTGCGGCCAAACTTAACAGCAATTTTCATCTAACAGGACAATTGTCTCATGATTCCACGGCGGAGCAAGGGAAAATAGGGCTGGCTTTTAATTCTCTCTCTGGTCGCGACAGCCGTTACGATCTATGGCAAGCGCAAGGCGCTTTAGGATATAAACGCAGGCAGGCTCTGGGCAGCACCATAGCGGAAGCTGCCTTCAGTTGGCAAGGGTTGTGGCTGGATAGCTTCAAGTTTAATTTTACGCTTCAGGGAGCTTTCAGCAAGCTGCCTTCCGAGAATAAACATCCTGTGACAGGTTTTGCCGACCTTGCCGGAGCCAATGCGGTCCTGACGCGCGGAGAAGTAGAGAGGACTTTAGTTACTATTCAAAGAGGATATTATTTTCCCATAGACAGCTTAAAAGCCAGGCTGTTCGCAGAATTCGGCTCAGCTTGGGAAAGGCTTCCAGATTGGAAGCGGAGTTTTGGCGTTGAGCTTGGGCTGTCCACGGGATTGGGAGAACTGGTAGCGGGTCTGGTTTACCCGCAAGGAAAGGCGCCGGAAGCTTATTTTGAGCTGCGTAACCAATAATTTGTCAATAATTTCCAGAGTAGTTAATACTTGACTATGCTTTTAAAATAGAGATATAATAGAACAAAAGGTGAAAAATAAAAACGATACAAATAAATGACATTGCAGGGGAGATTTTGTGCTCTGGCCAGTTGCCCAACAATCAAAATGATAGAGGAGGATTAGTTCATGAGAAGGTATCTGGTTATCTTAGCGACCGTATCAATATTTCTGGCGAGCAGCGCTGTCTTTGCAGCTGATCCAATCAAAGGCGCGGACGCAGTCCAGGCTCCATTTGTCAAAGACGGTTTCTGGATCGATGGAGAAACAGACGATTGGCAGAAGGTCCCTTTTTACACAGGCTTTTATGAGGCTGAGATCGATGACACCGACAAGGCGGCTCCTGTGCAGAGCAAATTTGCTGTTGCCTGGGACGGGATGGCTCTTTACGTGGTTGTAACCTGTCTAGATCAGTACGATATGGAGTTATCCATGAGCCGGCAGGACGGAGAATGGGATTGGTATAACGACGATACCGTAGAGCTGTATATCATTCCGGGCGAGGGAGCACAACCTGTTCATTTCATTGTCAACCCAGCGGATACGAAGTTTGGTAACTTCGTAGATGTGGGCGGCTTTCAGTATAATTACGAAGTTAAAGCGGGAATCGATCCGGATTTGTGGGTAGCGGAATTCCGGATTCCTTTGGATAAAAATCCGTTGCCAGTGCCTAAAGAAGGGGATATCTGGAAATTTAAAGTTGGCAGACGTTATGCCCTCCGTCAGTATAAAAGTCTCTGGCCCAGGGGCGGAAAGTTTGATGCGAATGACAATTACGGGACGTTAACTTTTAAGAAATAAGAAGCGGCAAGAGGCTGTTCCGGTTGGGGGCAGCCTCTTGCAGTATGGATGCTATAATGCGAAGATCGCTTTTCTGAGTTTTGGTTAGTTCGTCGGCAGCAGAGAGATGATTTCGACTTGCCGTTTTACGCCTCTGCGGGCTTCATTGGCGACCAGAGAGTTTAGTCTGAAAGCAATAGCCGCGCTGAGAGTTGTCTTCCGGTGAGGCTGATCTTTGCCGGCGCTCTTAAATAAACTTACCGCTCGAGCGGGAGGAAGGCACCCCCCCAGCGGCGAATAAATAATTATAAGGCCCTCCGTGATTAATAATGCGAATTTTGCCAAAGGGGTGAATAGCATGCGCGTATTGTGCGCATTACTGTTGCTTTTTTGTGCATGTGCGGGGGCGTTTTGGGAGGAAGAGCAGTGGTGGTGGGACAAGCTTTGGGAAGACGAGCATGCGGCGGAAGAGCCGGCTGAGCCGGAGCCTGCGGAGCCAAACGGCAAAAAATACTCAAAGATGGATTTTGACGCCCGCTGGCAGCGGGGCAGGCTCAGCTTCGCGGGAAGCGGCGAAGACGGCTTAGTGTCATATCCTTGGCAGGGGCAGGATGATTACCATTTTCAAACGTTGGCAGCAGAGGTGGGCTTGCAGTTCACGGACTTTAATTTAACTGGGAGCCGGCTTCTGGAGCGCAGGCAGTTTCCCTGGCAGCAGGCGCGCAACTATCTGACAGGGGAAAATGGGCTGCAGGTTTCCTTTACAACCAGTTTGCCTGTGGAGGCGGCGTGGCGGCTGGGCCAGGGCTTCAAAACCTACCCCAGGGAAAGCCGCTATAGCTCGCAAAGCTCAAGTCGAGGGGTGGAGCTTTGGGGCAAAGGGAAGGCCGGCCGCTGGCAATTCAAAATGCAGTTGGAGCAGGCGGAGAAAATGTTTCCGCTCTGGCCGGCGCAAGATTATTTGAGAGATTCCGTCGCTTTTGCAGGCAGTTACAAACCTCGCCAAGGCTGGAAAATCTCTTTAAAAGGAGAGAGCTGGCAGAGGGAGTATCCCCTGAAAGTCTTGGCGGCTACTAGAAAAAGACAGTGGGAGCTGAGGCTGGAAGGGCTTGCGCGCAGCTGGCAGACTGAGGTTTCTCACCTTTGGCGGCTGCAGCGTTATCCTTATCAGCCTGCGTACGATTACCTTTTGGGCCGCAGCAGAGTGGGCCTGGTCAGGTCTTTTGAGGGTAGAAGACAGTTCTTCGTGGGATATACTGATACCAGACAGGCTTTTTTTCAGCGGGACGAAGCCTTCGCGGAGCGTTCGCTGCTCTTTCGCTGGCACGAGAAGCTTGGCCAACTGGAATTGGTGCTGCGCTGCGAGGTGGGAGAGCGAACGGACGAGCCCGATCCCTACCTCATCCAGCTGGAACTCGTTCCTCAAGGTCAGTGAGGGGCCTACTGGCGAGGCCCCTTTAGCCAAATTAACAGGCAAGTTTTCCCCGCGCGTTTAAAGAGCGGATTTAGCAATAGTTGGAGCAATTTCATGAGCCCCGCCTCCTTTTTAATCCAAATCATTATATGAAAGGAGCGCGGGGTTTGTGCTATTTCAGCAGAGAGTTAATGAGAATCAGAGAAGCAAAGACAACCGAAACCATGGAAACCAGTTTGATTAAGATGTTCAAAGACGGTCCTGCGGTGTCCTTAAAAGGATCCCCCACAGTATCTCCCACCACGGCGGCCTTATGGGCAGCCGAACCTTTTCCGCCGTAGTTTCCCTCTTCCACATATTTTTTGGCGTTATCCCACGCGCCGCCGGAATTGGCCATCATGACGGCCAGTACAAAGCCGGTGACTGTGCAGCCGGACAAGAGGCCAATCACGCCTTCGCTGCCCAGCAGGAGCCCTACTCCCAAAGGAGCGATGATGGCGATCAAAGCCGGCAGGATCATCTCCCGGAGAGAAGAACGGGTACAGATATCAATGCAGGCGGCGTAATCCGGCTTGGCAGTGCCTTCCATGAGCCCGGGGATTTCCTGAAATTGCCTTCGCACCTCAAAGACGATTTTTTCCGCAGCTTTGCCCACTGAGCTCATGGTCAGGGCGCTGAAGAGGAACGGCAGCATGCCGCCGATGAAAAGGCCGATCAACACCTGCGGATTGAGGATGCTCAAATCAAGGGCCAATGGCAGGTGCTTTGTTTTGGCCAGCAGCAGCACCTGATCCCGATAGGCGGCGATGAGGGTCAGGGAAGTGAGAGCTGCGGAGCCGATGGCAAAGCCCTTGCC
>DIPB01000156.1:0-373 GCA_002426275.1 Firmicutes bacterium UBA5499 | reverse complement strand
ATTGCCTAAAGCGTCCAGCGCATCGGTCCGCTCCCTGACAGAGGCCGGCAATCCTACCAGCTGGGCGTTGCCGCCGGCATTATCGGCCACGGGTCCATAGGCGTCCGTGGCTAAGGTAATGCCTAAAGTTGAAAGCATCCCCACAGCCGAGATGCCGACTCCGTATAAGCCCAGACCAAAATTGGCGGCGCCTCCGGAGAGCAAGAAACTTATCAGCACAGCGCAGGAGATGATCAGAATGGGAAACAAGGTTGAGAGCATGCCTACGCTCATCCCGCTGATGATCACAGTGGCAGGACCGGTGCAGGCTGTGCCTGCAAGGTCTCTGGTAGGTTTGTAATGGGAAGAAGTATAAAACTCAGTGGAATAACCG
>DIPB01000045.1:21877-24482 GCA_002426275.1 Firmicutes bacterium UBA5499 | reverse complement strand
TTGTCTTCATTTAAGCTTTATCTCGTCGACGTCGGACTTTTGCGACGTCTCGCCATGCTCGCACCCTCCGCTTTCGCGGAAGGGAATAGGCTTTTTACCGAGTTTAAGGGCGCGCTCAGCGAAAACTATGCACTGCAGGCTCTGCAAAATCAATTCGAAGCGACGCCGCGCTATTGGTCCGTTTTGAATCCATCCTATGAGGTAGACTTTCTTATTCAGCGGGAAAACGATATTTTCCCTGTCGAGGTCAAGGCGGAAGACAATTTAGAGAGCAAAAGCCTAAAAAAGTTCAAGGAGAAATTTGCCGACAGGATTAAACTGCGGATTCGCTTTTCGCTCGGCAATCTCAAGCTGGACGATGATCTGCTAAACATTCCGCTTTTTATGGCTGACTATGCGGATGAGTTGATCGGCCTGGCGTTAAAGCAGAAATATGGGTTGTAAATTACGCGCGTACAGACGAGCCACCCTTCGGTGGATTTTTTATGCTAAAGAAGGCTCCCTCCAGATTATCAAAAAAGCTCACTACAATGCCTTCCCCCTTTCAACCGGTACCGAAGCAAAGCAGCAGAACTTCTGGTTAAGATCTTAGCATGTGAAACACAAATACGTTCTGGGCTTCCGGATGCTAACCTTAGGCTGAGGCGAATTAAAATAGAATTAACCCGCATAATATTAATGCTTCAAAAACTTTTTATGAAGATGAGAGGAACACTCGGTGAAACTACCGGCGATCCTGCACGATGAATGTACTTATACACATTACCCATTAGGATACGCAGACACCCATGCCCGGCAGACGCTCGTTCAGCCGGGCTTTTTTGCGTTTACTAAATTTTTGGAAGAAATCTCCCTCAACCCTTGGCATATCGGGCAAGCCCCGCCCCACGTGCCCTTGCGGACAACTGTATTTCGAGTCAGGCTCGTTATGACCACACTTTCCGCGCGCTCGGCGTTCATAAAGACTGATTTCTTAACAATCAGCCGGCCACAACCTGTGAATTTTCACTCTCAAGCAACGGATCCAAATCTACCTGGCTGTATTTGTCTTGACAGGCCACAACTTTCAGAACCAAGACTGTCATGTCATCTTCAACCTTATTGAAGTTTATTTCCCGCGCGCGAATAATCAACTCATAGGCGATCTCCTCCGGATCGTCGGCCTTAAGACGCTGCAGCATTCTGGCAATCCAATCGCCTCTGAGGGCGGGGCCGCCGGATCTGCGTAATTGGGTCAGACCATCTGTCACCATCACCACCAGATCTCCATCCCGCAAGCTTCTGGTGGCGCTTTCGATCTCAATGGAGCTGATAATTCCGATGGGAAGACAAGCGGAGTCGACGCGCACCACTTCCCGGCCGCGCTTGATGTAAGTGGGCGCAGCCCCAACCTTGATCAATTCCAATTGAGCCTTGTGGAGATCAAAGACCGCTAAATCTATAGTGGCAAAAGATTCCTCCACTGAACGGGCCAGCAGCACAGAGTTAACAGTCCGAACCGCGCTCTCGCGATCAAAGCCGCTCTCCAAGAGGCGCTTTAAGATCGAAATGGTGGCGCCGCTTTGCAAGGCCGCTTCCGCGCCGCTGCCCATGCCGTCGCTTAAAGCCACGGCAAGTTTTCCGTCCTGCAATTCCAAAAGGGCGTGACTGTCGCCGGAGATGATCCCATCCGCCTTATTGAAACGCTGCACTGAGCTTTCCACTCTGAATGGACACTTGGGAACTAGATTCAGCTTGCAGCGGCCTTGACAATTCTTTCGCCCGCAGTGAACATTCCAAATGCTGAATTCTCTTCCCAAAATCTGTCCCACCAGCGGGGTGATGGCCTTCCTGCATTCTTCACTGCCGTCGCAAACGCCCTTAACCAGCTCCACGGCCACTTTCCCTTCCTCAAGTTCCATCACTTCCACTTTTTCAATGGTAAATCCCAATTTGGAGAGCTCTTTTTGCACCAGTTCCTCCAGGTCTTCTTTAAAACTCACTTCCGTATTCAACTCTGTTGCCAAATTATCCATTACCTTAGCGATCCCCCGCAGCTGACTGGAGACGATGTTGCTTGTCTCGACCAGCTTTTGCTGCCAGGATTGATCTAAGCGCTGCATGGAAAACAGATACCGCAGAGTGGTGATCAGTTTCTCTTGGTTCTGACACCAAGAATCCGCAGCCTGCTCCGGTTGCTTTTGTTCTTCCACGGAAGCGACTAATTCCATCATCTTTTGATATGAAGCATAGAAATTCTGCTGCCAGCATTTGGCATAACCGCCGCACGATCTGCAAATCTGATTGGTGAGCACCTCAACTAAGCGGTCTAAACTGATATTATCGTTGTCTATGTCAGTGGCCGTTGTTTGACTGAACGTGCCGGAAAGCTCGCAAAAAATCTCCGCAAATTGGCTTAACCTTTTAATCACCAGCGTCTGTAGCCGTTCTTGTTTCTTCATTTCCAGTTCCATGCGTTCTTCGGTGCCCGGCAAAACTCTAGAAAGGGTCAAGGAAACTCCTTTGGGCATGAAAATGAACAGTATGACGGCGACCAGAGATTCGGATAAAGTATATCTAAGCTGCGCGGTCTGCGCAATCTGTAAAAACATGATGGCAGTCCCCA
>DIPB01000045.1:21511-21734 GCA_002426275.1 Firmicutes bacterium UBA5499 | reverse complement strand
TTGATGGCAGTCCCCAGAGCAAACCCACCGATCACTCCCCGTTTGCCGTAATTTCTGAAAGCGCCGGCCAGTAACCCTGAAAACGCGCTGAGCGCGACAATATAGGGGGAAAAGTCCCGGCTCAACGTTCCCACGACTCCCGCTAAAATCCCCGCTACAGCGCCGGCTCCCCCTCCCCCCGCCAAGGCTAACATGAGAATCATCAGCCTGGCCATTATGTTGC
>DIPB01000045.1:20078-21376 GCA_002426275.1 Firmicutes bacterium UBA5499 | reverse complement strand
ATCAGCCTGGCCATTATGTTGCCTAAAGATAGTCCCCAGATCTGCAGTTGCTCAGTTCCCATCAGCAACGCTATCGCTAAAATGGTAAGGCAGATCTTCTCCTCATGATCCAAAGCCCGCTGCCGCCAATTACCGCTTTTGCCTTTGCGCAATGCCGGAAAACCATAGATGAAAATGGCGGTAAGCAGCATAGCGCAACTTGCTTCTACCACTAAGCTTAAGAGGCCTGGGAAGCCTCTCCAGCGGAGAAGTTCTACGCTGCCGCGGCCTAAGAAGACCGCGCTCATGGCCACAAAAGGAAGTCTTTCAATGGGAATACGTCTGAAGGTGCGCAAATGCTTGTCCCAAAAAAACAGTAAAAGCAGCGTTACCGCATAATCCAAAGCCCACAATCCTGGGAAGTAGCTGAGGATACCTAAAAAAACAGCCGCCCCAGTAACATAGAGACGGCCTTTAGGTCCAGAACCCAAAAGATAAGTCAGATAAGCGATGCCGAAGGGAAAGCTGTCCCCCAGCATGCAGGCGCGGCCCAGCAAAAACCCCAGAAAATAATATGGCAGATTCTCCAGGGTGAATACCAACTCAAGCGCTCTTCTGATCGCTTTGGTATGCTTTTTTTCCAGCTGTTTGATCTCCCTTACAGGTACACGTTGAAAGGTGGGTATCTCTGCCCTTTGCCATGTCTCCACTAAGGAATCCCCCCATGCTGCCATAATATTTAATATTAATTATAGCAGATGGGCTGGTAAAATTGTGTCGAAATATCTTAATAAATTAAACATTTACTAATAGAAATACCTTCATTATTCGACAATTGCTTCGGCAAAGACCTCCAGCAGCGCTCCTTTGGGCAATTTGGCGACCTCTACCACAGCCCGGGCCGGTTTTACACCCTGGCCCAGCCACTGGGCGTAGATTTCATTGACCTGGCCGAAGAAGTCCATATTGGTCAGATAAATGGTCACTGTCAAGAGATTGGCTTTCCCGCTCCCCGCAGCCTCTAAGATGGCCTCAACGTTTGCCAAAGCTTGCTTTGTCTGCAGCTCGATTCCCTCTGGCAGCTTGCCGTCCGGCGTCAGTGGGATCTGCCCTGACAGATATAACCTTTCCCCGTGCTGCACAGCCTGCGAATAAGGGCCGATGGCGCCGGGCGCCTTTGCAGTCGCAATTTCCTTTTTCATTTGTCAACACCTCCTCCTATTATTTTCTCGTTTGGGGGATTAAAACCCTGCCAGCCCGGGGAAAATACACTTGACAGACAACGGCTCATTTGCTATAGTAAGTCTGTAATTGGGGCG
>DIPB01000045.1:8039-19872 GCA_002426275.1 Firmicutes bacterium UBA5499 | reverse complement strand
CTGGTTCGAGTCCAGGCGCCCCAGCCATTACAAAGTAATTGCCTGCCCTCCGCACGAGGGCTTTTTATTAGCGTTCATCGTCTTCATTTTCATCGTCTTCATCTTCATATTCTTCATCTCTTAAACATAACGTAACAACAAATATCACCAAAGTAAACGCACAAAGTCCAAGCATTATGTAGTCCAAAACTGAAAGCGCTGAGAAGTCAAATTTAGCGATATAAGCGATAAGCAAAAGTAAATAAGCAAGCTGTCGTAAAATTTCCTTTTTCATTTATTGGGAACTATGGCTTTTTTAATCTTCTGGATTGAGCGCGCTCATTATGTATCCAAAGATTATGGCCGTAGGGCACGCTCTTCATCTTTCCGCCAGGTTCCTCCCTCCTTCGTATTTCATTATAGCGTATACAGTTGTGCCATCACTGACATTGCCGGACCTACGAACTTTTTGAGCAGTACAAAAAAGTATGTCTATCGAAAACTAATCAGAATAATATCCTATGGACAGATTTTACCGTTGCCCTACATTAAGCCTGCGACTTCCGCCCTGACTACCAAATTGTCACTACAGGTAGGATAAAAATATGACGCACTTTTTATAATAGACTTAAGGCCTGGAAATCATTGAATTCCAACGATTCCCAGGCCTCTTATCTCGTTCAAGTGTCAAAGACAGGATTACACTAAAATGAGTCCGGATAGCCTTTGGCCCCTTTCGAGCAAAACTCCGGCCCAGATAAGTCCCCGCGTCCGTCCACAGCGCGCAGGCACGCCGCTTGCGGCATTACCTCAGCGTATGGCTTGAAGACAATGCTCGCCATTGTTCGCAACCATCAACCATCGCAGGTGCAAGACAGCGCTACCGTCCGTCCAGCGCGCAAGCTTCATCCAGAGAATACAGCCTGGCGTCCATCCCCTGCCTGATCTGCGCATCGCTAAACTACAGCGACACTATCTGCAGTGGGCACGGCACAGGGTAGCAGAACATGCAGGCAGAACTGCCCTCCGGCGGTGCGCGTCGTCTCCACAAGAAGAACGGGCAGTTTCGACTTTACGCGCATATGCTCAGGCAAAGCCATCAAAACGCCAGGTATTCCCGCCAGATCACGGCAAGGATCGCGATGGTCGCGCTCCTTGCCGTGATCATTATAGGCCGGCCATAGAGAGAATCGGTCGCATACAGGAGCTTGACGCGGTTTACAGGTACCACCCCATCGTGCAGCGCGGCATTGTCCCGGAGATAAGCTAAGGCCCTGCTTGCTGTTTCCTCCTGCATGGGATCGTCCATGACGACGCGATAGCCTGTCTTCCGGGAGCGCACATACCATGGGGGCGCCGTTTATGCCGCCATAATCATACTTTATGCCATAAAAGGGAAAATTAGACCTGCGTTCTAGTGTCCAGTGCGGCTGGCTCCAGTCAGCCCGCAATATACGATGGCGCCAATGCGAACCATGGAGGTCACAGCTATTGCCTTTTCATCCCGGACAAAAAACTCCTGTGAGTTCATGCCGTCATCCTTCCGTTTGTGTCGCATTTCATTTTACGCTCTAGCGTTTACAGCTTCATTTGATCAAATCTAAAATATCAACAGGCTGACCTGTTTTAACGGAGAGATTGGACGCAGCTCCGATCAACAGCGACATCGCTCCCGCCCAGCTGTCCGCCATGTGTCCCAGGGGATCTTCGCTGTAGCCGCGGAAAAGCATATTCTGCAGGCGCTCGTCGCTGCCGCCGTGACCTCCCCTGACGCGCGGCACCTCAATCACCTCTACTCCGCCATAGAGCGGATAAAAACGAATGAGATCGCTCTCTTCTTCCTTGTCTATTCCCAGCGCCGCTTTATAAGGATCCTGCGCGGTCAAGATGGCGGAGCGCTCTTTGAAATCAGGACTGTTTTTTCGATAGAAGGTCTCTGCATTAGAAATTTCCAGCCTCCCTTTCTCGCCGTTGAGCGCCATGCGCCAGCCTTCAAAGGGAGTGTAGGAATGAAGACTGTAGCAAAGCTGCGTGCCGCCGCTGTAATTCACAAGCGTTGACATTGTGTCGTAGATATTGATTCTCTCGCCGAAAACGCACTGATCCCGCACATAGCCGTCAGCGGCTTCGGTGTCCAGATAGAGCTCTTTAAGGCTGCTGTCTCCGTTCAAGTCAAGGTAAAACTCACATTTGTCTTTAAACTTGCAAGTCAGACAGCGTTCTCCGTGCTCCGCGCGGTTGGCGCCGTAAAAGTTCAATTTGGCCATGGCAAAGACCCTTCTGGGTTCCTGTCCCAGAAACCAGTTGACAAGGTCAAAATGATGCGTGGCTTTATGTACGTAAAGCCCGCCGGAATTTTCCAGCTCCGCATGCCAACGCCGGTAATAGTCCGCTCCATGGCGAGTGTCTAAATACCAATGAAAATCAACGGAGAAAATCTTACCCAAAAAATCTTGGCTCAATAGTTCCTTAATTTTCGTTGTATAAGGTGTAAAGCGATAATTAAAAGTCACCGTAACTTTCCGTCCGGTCCGTTTTTCCGCATCCAGGATCTGTCGGCACTTTTCCGCGTCAATTGTCATGGGCTTTTCGCTGATCACGTCTTTGCCCCGCTCCAGAGCGCGGATGATGTACTTGTGATGGAAACAGTCCTTGGTGGTGACAATCACCTTGTCGATCTCTTCCTTATCCAGCATTTCGTCAAAATCCGTGTAAATAGGCAGCTCAAACCCCAAACGCTTATTTGCCACCTGCGCTCTGAGCGAGTTTTGATCACAAAGCGCCACCAGCTCTGCCACATCTTGAAAGTTTTTCACTAAAGGCTCGATATACATTCCCAGGGCTCTGACGCCAACGCCCACAACTGCGTATTTAGTTATCATTGAACTTCATCCCCTCATTCCAATTGAATCGCCTGCAATGAACTCAGGCAAGATGCTCTGATGCACTACTTGCGAAGGCGCAGCAAAAAGCTGCTCTATGGCTTTACTGGCCAAGGCAGAAGAAGGTTGAGCAAGCGTAGCTAAACGAGGCCTGCCCAGCTGATCAAGATAAATCCCGTCATAACCTAGGATCGAATAATCAGCTGGAATCCGACGGCCATCTTCTTCTAGAGACTTTAAAAGTCCCAATGCGATCTCATCGCTTGTGGCAAAGGCAGCGGAACATTCAGCTGCCAAGAACAGATCCTTAGCCCTGTAACCGCCCAAGGTGCTCCCCTGGCAGGGAACCATGACTGCTTCTGAGACTTCCAATCCCGCCTCGCGGTGAGCTTCCACAAAGCCCTGCCATTTGTCGCTGGCTGCGTTCTCACCTACGAACGCGATCCGTCTGTGGCCTAAAGAGATGAGCTTTGAAATCCCTGCTTTCACGCCTCCTATGCGGTCTACATTGAAACTACTGCAGTATTTGCTGTGAGCTCCCAAGACTACCGTAGGCAATTGCCTTTCCCTGAGCTCCGCCGCCAGATCTGCTGAAAGCGTCTCCCAGCAAATGAGCAAACCGTCAATTCCGAGGGACAAAAGCACCTGGAGCCCTTCTTCCAAAGGCCAAGGCGCAAAAATAAGCTTCTGCCCTTTACGGTCCGCATAACTGGCTAATTGCGATAGCAGTCTGTGCATAAAAGGCTGCAACACCCCCGCACCGCACACTCCAATAAAATTTGTCTTGCCGCTTGCCAGCCCTCTGGCCAGTGTGTTGACATGATACCCCATTTTTTCTGCCAAAGAACGCACTCGCTTCCTAGTCTCGCTTGAGATCCTACCGCTGCCGGAGAGAGCTCTGGAGGCTGTGGCCTCAGAGACGCCGGCAGCTCGCGCCAAGTCCTTCAGCAATACCTGCATATGCTTTCACCTCTTTTGCGCAAGCGCTTACTCACTTTTATATTTCTTCACACTCACTAAAAATCCTGCACTAGGCAAAAAAAAACCTCTGTTTTTCCAACAGAGGTTGTAAGTCATCCTTGCTGCGGCTCGTCGGCCGCAAAGAGGATCCCGTATTCCAAGCTATCCACCAGCGCTCGCCAGGACGCTTCAATAATGTCCGTGGACACGCCCACTGTGCCCCAGGAGCGCTTCTCATCTTTGGTCTGAATCAACACGCGCACTTTGGCCGCCGTACCGCTTTTCTCGTCCAGCACCCTCACTTTGTAATCTGAAAGCTTAATGGACTTAAGCTGCGGATAGAAAGTTTCCAACGCTTTGCGGAGAGCATTATCCAAGGCGTTCACAGGCCCGTCGCCCTCGGAGGCTGTATGCACTCTGCTGTCCCCCACTCGCAGTTTGATTGTGGCCTCAGAGATAGCCGGGCCGTTATCCTCTTTTTTCTCCGTGACCAGACGGAAGCCTTCCAACACAAACAGCGGCGGAATTTGGGACAGCTCTTTGCGCACAAGCAGCTCAAAACTTCCGTCCGCGCCTTCAAACTGATAACCTTTGTGCTCCAGCTCTTTGATCTGGGAGACGATCCTCCCGGTAACTGGACTGCTGCGCTCCAGCTGGAGATTAAACTCTCGGGCTTTGTAGATGATGTTGCTGATCCCCGCCAGCTCTGAGACCAGCACTCGTCTTCGGTTACCCACAAGTTCCGGCGCAATGTGCTCGTAAGTTTGCGGGTGCTTCAAAATCGCGCTGACGTGAATTCCGCCTTTATGGGCAAAAGCGCTGGCGCCCACGTAAGGCTGCCTGGGATCCGGGCTCTGATTGGCCAGCTCCTGCACATAGCGGGAAACTTGGGTCAGGGTGGCCAGCTGTTCAGCGGAAATAACTTCTCGTCCCAGCTTCAGCGTCAAATTGGGGATGATCACGCACAGATCCGCATTGCCATTGCGCTCGCCATAGCCGTTGATGGTTCCTTGAATCTGCGTGGCTCCGGCGCGTACAGCCATTAAGCTGTTGGCCACAGCCAGGCCGCTGTCATTGTGAGTGTGAATGCCTAAGGGCGTCTTCAGTTCGGCATGCAGTTTAGCAACCAGCTCTTCCACCAGCCACGGCATAGTGCCGCCGCAGGTATCGCACAGACAAATGCAGTCCGCGCCTGCGGCCGCGGCCTCCCGCACCGTCTGGAGCGCGTACTGGGAATTGGCATTGTACCCGTCGAAAAAATGCTCCGCGTCATAGAGCACTTCCAGGCCGTGGCTCTTGAGATAGGCAACGCTCTCTGCGATCATGCGCAAGTTTTCTTCCAGAGTCGTGCGCAGCGCTTCTCTCACGTGCAGATCCCAGGTTTTGCCGAAAATGGTTGCTGTCTTGACACCGCTTTTCAGAATCGCGTCCAGATTCGGATCGTCTTCCACAGCCACTTTGGCGCGCCTAGTGCTGCCAAAAGCGGCCAGACGCAGCTGGTTCAGCTTTAGATCCGCCGCCCGTTGAAAAAACTCGATGTCCTTAGGATTTGAACCAGGCCAGCCGCCTTCTGCATATTGAATGCCCAGCTTATCCAATCTTTTGAGCACCATCAATTTGTCCTCGACTGTTAAAGATACTCCCTCTCCTTGGGTGCCGTCCCGGAGGGTGGTATCATACAGAAGGAGATCAGCCATACAAATCCTCCCCTATAAAGCTTCCAGCACCAGCTGGCCCATTTTCGTGGTGCCTACGATTTGGCAGTTCTCACCGTAAAGATCCGCCGTACGATAACCGGCGGCCAAAACCTTTTCCACAGCCTGCTCAATTGCGGACGCTTCCTCTTCAAGAGCAAAGGAAATCCGCAGCATCATGGCGGCAGATAAAATAGTTGCCAATGGATTCGCTTTATCCTGGCCTGCGATATCCGGCGCCGAGCCGTGAATGGGCTCATACATTGCCGCCTTGCCCGCACCTAGGCTGGCCGATGGCAGCATGCCGATGGAACCTGTGAGCATGGCGGCCTCGTCGCTTAAAATGTCTCCGAACAGGTTCTCTGTCACCACAACGTCGAACTGAGAAGGCCTGCGCACAAGCTGCATCGCGCAGTTGTCCACCAAAAGATGCTCAAGTGCAACGTCCGGGAACTCAGCGGCAACTTTTTCGGTAATCTCGCGCCACAGCTGGCTGGTTGCCAGCACATTGGCTTTATCCACAGAGGTGACTTTCTTTTTCCTTCCCCTGGCAAGTTCAAAGCCGCGCCTCACCAGGCGCAGGATCTCCTCGGAGGTATAGCTGAGGGTATCGACGGCTTCCTGGCCCGTTTGCGTCTTGCGGCGCAGCCTGGGCTCACCAAAGTACAGACCGCCTGTGAGTTCCCGCACCAGCATGATATCCACGCCGGCGATCACGTCAGGTTTCAATGAGGAGGCAGGCGCTAAAGCTGAAAAGACTTTCACAGGCCTCAGGTTGGCAAATAAGCCCAAACCTTTCCGCAGCCCAAAGAGAGCTTTTTCAGGACGGATGGCTGGATCTATCCGATCCCACTTGGGACCGCCCACAGCACCCAGCAGCACCGCGTCCGCTCCCTGGCAAGCTGCCAAAGTCTCGTCTGTGATTGGCTTGCCAAGCTCGTCGATGGCGGCGCCGCCTACAAGATACGTGCTGAAGCGGAAACTGTGACCCCACTTTGAGCCGACAGCTTCCAAGACCAGCTTGGCCTGCCGGACGATTTCAGGCCCAATTCCATCTCCAGGCAAGAGGGCAATTTCAAATTCAGCCACGCTTCGCCACTTCCTTCACGTAATTAATCAAACCGCCGCTGGCAATCAGCCGCTGCATGAACGGCGGAAAAGCTGCCGCGCGGTATTCTTTCCGCTGCGTCTTGTTGCGAATAATTCCCGAATCCAATTCCACTTCCAGCTCATCGCCGGTTTGGATCTCCTCGGCTTCCGGGCACTCCAGAATGGGCAAGCCGATATTGATGGCATTGCGAAAAAAAATGCGGGCAAAAGAGGGCGCAATCACGCAGGAGACGCCGGCCGCCTTAATGGCGATGGGCGCGTGCTCCCGGGAGCTGCCGCAGCCAAAGTTTTTGCCTGCCGCAATCAGATCTCCTTTTCGCACTACCTTCACAAAATTCGGATCAGCATCCTCCATGCAATGAGCGGCAAGCTCAGCCGGATCCGCTGTGTTAAGATAGCGGGCGGGAATGATCTCATCTGTGTTCACATCCTGGCCAAACTTCCAGGCTTTACCTACTAACACTTTTCTATCTCCCCCTATAGTTGGTCTGGCCCCGCAATGCGGCCTGTAATCGCAGAGGCCGCTGCCACCGCAGGGTTCGCTAGATAAACTTCGCTTTCAGGATGCCCCATCCTGCCCACAAAGTTCCGGTTCGTTGTGGCGACTGCCCGCTCGCCGGCAGCTAAAATCCCCATATGGCCGCCCAGACACGGGCCGCAGGTTGGAGTGCTCACGGCGGCGCCCGCCTCCACGAAAGTCTGTACCAAGCCTTCCGCTATGGCCTGAAGGTAAATCTGCTGGGTGCCGGGGAAAACGATGGTCCGAACTTTGGGATTCACTTTTTTGCCCTTGAGAATCTGCGCTGCCAGGCGCAGGTCCTCAATCCGGCCGTTTGTGCAGGAGCCGATGACCACCTGATCGATGGAAACGTCTCCCACCTGGCTGATGGGTTTGGTGTTTTCCGGCAGATGCGGGAAAGCAACCTGCGGTTCCAGCTTGCTCACATCGAATTCGTATACTTTGGCATAGGCCGCGTCTGAATCGCTTTCCAAATACTGCGGCTGCCGCTTGCTTCTGCCTTCCACATAGCGGCGTGTGATCTCGTCCGGCGGCACGATTCCGGCTTTGCCGCCGGCTTCGATGGCCATGTTGCTCATGGTGAAGCGGCCGTCCATGGAAAGATTCCGAATTGCCTCGCCCGTAAACTCCATCACCTGGTAAAGGGCTCCGTCCACTCCGATCCGGCCGATGGTGTAGAGGATCAGGTCCTTGCCTCCGACCCAAGCGGGCAATTTGCCGTGATAGACGAATTTGATGGTCGACGGTACCTTAAACCAGGCGAGCCCTGTGGCCCAGGCAGCAGCCAAATCAGTGCTGCCCATGCCTGTGGCAAAAGCGCCCAGGGCGCCGTAAGTGCAGGTATGAGAATCAGCGCCGATCACCAAATCGCCGCTGGTGACGATGCCCTGCTCAGGCAGAAGACAGTGCTCAATGCCCATTCTGCCCACTTCAAAATAATTGGCGATGCCGTGCTTATGGGCGAAATCACGCACCACTTTGGCTTGCTCGGCGCTTTTGAGATCTTTATTGGGCGTGAAATGATCCGGCACTAAGACCACCCGGTCCGGATCGAAAACGCCGGCGCCGATTTTTTCAAACTCGCGGATGGCAACCGGCGCGGTAACGTCATTGGCCAAGGCGATATCTACCTTTGCATTAATGAGCTGTCCCGGCTTCACAGAGTCCAAACCGGCATGCTGAGCGAGAATCTTTTCTGCGATGGTCATTCCCATTGCTCTCAACTCCTTAACTAGCTGCTACTAATTTGTTGATGGCCTGCAAATAGGCCCTGGCGCTGGCCTCGATGATATCTGTGCTGGCGCCGCGGCCTGAGTAGGACTTGATATTGCCTCGAACCTTCAGCGTCACCTCGCCCAAAGCATCCTGGCCGCCGGTGACGGCTTTAATGTTGTATTCTTCCAGCTTCAAGTTCAGTCCCACTACCCTCTCTATGGCTCTAAACACAGCCTCCACAGGTCCCGCGTTGGCGCAGGCCGCCTCTTCCGTCACCTGCTGGCCGTGGGAAATGCGCACGGTGGCGGTGGGAATGGTCTTATCGCCTGTGGTGACGTGAAGATAGTCGAGTTTATAGGTCTCGGGTATCTCCGAGAGACCCTCTTCAACCAACGCTTCCAAATCGCGCACTGAAACCTCTTTTTTCCTGTCCGCCATGGCGATAAAGCGCTGGTAAGCTTTTTCCATCTCTTCAGGGCTGAGCCGGTACCCCAGTTCTTCCAGCTTCGCCCGGATTGCGTGCCTGCCAGAGTGTTTGCCTAAGACCAACTTGCTTTGGGCCAGGCCGATAGACTCCGGACGCATGATTTCATAAGTGGAAGCTTCTTTCAGCACGCCGTCCTGATGAATTCCCGCCTCGTGGGCGAAAGCATTATCCCCTACGATGGCCTTATTGGGCTGAATCACAACGCCGCTGAGGGTGCTCACCAGCCGGCTGGTGCGGTAAATGTGTTCGGTCTTGACGCCGAACTCCGCCTCAAACAAATCGGATCTGGTGGCCAAAGCCATCACTATCTCTTCGATAGCGGCGTTTCCGGCCCGCTCTCCTAAGCCGTTGATTGCCCCTTCAATCTGAGTTGCGCCCACCTGAACCGCAGCCAGAGAATTCGCCACCGCCATCCCCAGGTCATTATGGCAGTGGACGCTTATTTCCACATTGTCTATGCCTATGACATGTTCTTTGAGGTAACTGATGAGCCTGCTGTATTCCCCGGGGAAGGTATAGCCCACGGTATCCGGGATGTTTACCACATCAGCCCCAGCCTCGATCACAGCGGAGAGCACCTCGGCCAAGAACGGCCACTCGCTTCTGGTGGCATCTTCGGCTGAAAACTCCACCTCCGGGCAGAGGCTTTTGGCCAGCCGTACCGCTTCCACCGCCATTTTAAGAATCTGGTCGGGGCCTTTGCGGATTTTGTACTTCATATGAATGGGCGAGGTGGCGAGAAACGTATGAATGCGCACATTCTTGCCTCCCTGAAGCGCTTCCGCAGCCTTTTGAATATCTTGCGGCAAGGCCCTGGCCAGGCCCGCTATAGTGGGGCCCTCAACTTCTCCTGCAATCGCGCGTACAGATTCGAAGTCGCCAGGAGAAGCAATGGGAAAACCCGCTTCGATCACGTCAATCCCCATAATTGCCAACTGGCGCGCAATCTGCAATTTTTCGGCATGATTGAGATTTACGCCCGGCGTTTGTTCACCGTCGCGCAAAGTTGTGTCGAAAATTTTAATTCGCCTCATACGTCGCCACCTCCGAATTTCTAGACATTCACTGAACGGACATTTCTGATATCCTGAATTTCACCGATCTTCGCCAGCGTCTGCGCTGTCAGCTGATTATCTATGGACAACACCATCACGGCTTCGCCGCCGATCTCCCTGCGGCCAACCTGCATGGTGGCGATGTTAATTCCCTCTGCGCCCAAGAGCGTCCCCACCTGGCCGATGATCCCAGGCCGGTCATGGTGATCGATCGCCAAAAGATGCCCCTGGGGGATCACGTCCACATGATAGCCATCCACTTGCACGATTCTGGCATCATTGCGTCCGAAGAGCGATCCAGCCAGCTGATGGCTGCCCCGGGTGGAGTGAGCGGTGACGGAAATGAGATTAGTGTAATCTTCCGGCGCTGCTGCCCGGCTTTCCTTCACCTTGAGCCCGCGTTTTTTGGCCAGATACCCCGCGTTGACCATGTTCACCTCGTCGCCGAAGGGAAGGCTCAGGATGCCTTTCAAGAGCGCGGTGGTCAGTGGCGCCACTTCCAGCTCGGCCAGCTCGCCGCTGTAGGTGATCTCCACGCTGGCGATGCCGCCTGTTGAAAGCTGCGCCGCCATGGAACCTAACCTTTGGCTGAGATCCAGGTACGGCTCCAGCTGGGCCAGAAGCTCAGGCCGCAGCGGCGTCATATTGACGGCATTTTTGAAAGCTTTTCCCTCGAGAGCCCGGACCAATTCTTTGGCCACGTCGATGGCCACGTTGATCTGCGCTTCCGCCGTGGAAGCGCCCAGGTGAGGCGTGAGAACCACGCCTGGCAGCCCGCGCAGCGGCAGATCCTCTGGCGGAGGTTCCTGCTGGTAAACGTCGATGGCCGCTCCGGCCACTTTGCCGCTTTGGACGGCCTCAGCCAAAGCGTCGTAATTGATGATTCCACCCCGGGCGCAGTTGATAATCCGCACGCCTGCTTTCATCTTGGCGAACTCGGCGCTGCCGATGAGGTCTTTGGTCTGAGCGGTAAGCGGCGTGTGCACGGTGATGAAATCCGCGTTTTGCAGGATCTCTTCCACTGTGGCCAGCTTGATGCCCAGTTCCTCGGCCCGCTCCTCGGCCAGATAGGGATCGTACGCTAAAATCTGCATGCCAAAGGCTTGCGCCCGGGATGCGACTTGCGAACCAACCCGACCCAGGCCGATAATCCCCAAAACTTTGGCGTTCAACTCCACGCCTGTGTACTTTTTCCGATCCCAGCGGCCCTCCTGCATGGACAGGTGAGCCTGAGGAATATTCCTGGCCAGACTCAGCATCATGGCCATTGTATGCTCGGCAGTGGAAATCGTGTTCCCGCTGGGAGCGTTGAGCACGATCACGCCGTGCTCTGTGGCTGCCTCAAGATCTACGTTATCCACGCCCACGCCGGCCCGGCCCACAGCCTTCAATTTCTTGCCTGCGGCAATCACCTTGGCTGTCACCTGGGTCTGGCTGCGGACAACCAAGCCGTCATACTGACCGATGACGGCAATCAACTCTTCTTCAGACAAGCCTGTGTTCACATCTACGTCCAAGCCCGCCTGTTTAAGCACAGCGATCCCCTGTTCGCTCAGGGGATCGCTCACTAAGACTCGCTCAGGCACCAAGCAGCACCTCCTCAGCCGCGCGGACCGCAGCACCCTTGGTCACCGGCCAGCCCAATTCCGCTAAGGCCAGCTCAACGGTGCTCAACACTTGAAGCAGATCCGCTGGTTCTGCATAACCCATATGCCCAATCCGGAAGATCTTGCCTTTGAGATCGCCCTGACCGCCCGCCAGGACAACTTTATATTTCTGACTCAAAAGCTTCCGCAGTGCCTCCACATCCAGTCCTTCCGGACCGCGGATTGAGGTCACAGTGGCGGAAGCGTGAGCGTCATCCACAAGCAAAGGCAGGTTTAACGCCCTGATCCCGGCGCGCACCAGATCGCGCATCAGGATGTGCCGCT
>DIPB01000045.1:7035-7977 GCA_002426275.1 Firmicutes bacterium UBA5499 | reverse complement strand
GCTGGTAGATGCTGCTCAAGCCTTCCTCCAGGATCATGGAAAGCGCCTCTTCCAACTGATAAAACAGCGATACGGCGGGAGTATACGGAGTCTGACCCTTGGGCAGAGATTTCCGATACGCCCGCAGATCGAAATAGAACCGAGGGCTGGTATTGGCCTCAATGAGCTCCCAAGATCTGGAGCTTACCGCCAGGAAGGCAAGTCCGGGAGGAAGCATGAAGGCTTTCTGGGAGCCTGAGACCACAATGTCTATCCCCCAGTCATCAGTCTTAAAATCGATTCCGCCCATGGAACTGACCGTATCCACAACCAACAGCGGATCGCCGGGAGAAGTATGTACGGCTTCTCCTATTGCCGCCAGGTCGTTGACCACGCCGGTGGACGTTTCGCAGTGAGTGGCGAAGACAACCTTAATCTGGGGATTTGCTTTCAGGAAGCGACTTACTTCTTCCGGATCAATAGCCTGACCGTACTGACAGCTAATGGTCTCCACCTTGGCTCCGTACGCGTTGGCGATTTTCACGAACCTCTCTCCGAAGACTCCCGAGACTAGCACTAAGACTTGGTCACCTGGGGAAACCGTGTTAGCCACCGCCGCCTCCAGGGCGCCCGTGCCCGAACTTGTGAGGATGAAGACATCGTTCTCCGTTTGGAATACGGCCTTGATTTCGGCCGCAACCTTTTTACAGAGCTCCATAAAGTCACCACTGCGGTGTCCCATCATCGGTTTGGCTCCAGCCCTCGCAATCTGCGGTGGAACCGGACTGGGTCCTGGAATTCTCAGTTGGCGCTTCTCAGCAAACATATGAGCCCCTCCTACTTCTTATTTTTGATCCAAGGCATCATCGAGCGCAGCTTCCGACCGACCTGCTCGATCAAATGCTCTGACTGCTGGTTTCTCATGGCATTGAATACCGGACGGCCAACCTGGTTTTCTAAGAG
>DIPB01000045.1:0-6888 GCA_002426275.1 Firmicutes bacterium UBA5499 | reverse complement strand
GGCAAATTCTCCCGACTGAATCTCGCTGAGCACCTCTCGCATGGCCTTCTTGGAAGTTTCATTGATGATCCGCGGGCCTGTTACCAGATCCCCGTATTCGGCCGTGTCGCTGATGGAATAGCGCATCTTGCTGATTCCGCCTTCGTAGATGAGATCCACGATCAGCTTCATCTCGTGAAGACATTCAAAATAAGCGATCTCCGGCTGATATCCCGCCTCGACTAAGGTCTCAAAGCCGGAACGGATGAGCTCCGAGACGCCGCCGCAAAGCACGGCTTGTTCGCCGAACAAATCTGTCTCCGTCTCTTCCTTAAACGTGGTCTCAATGACGCCGGCCCTGGTGCCGCCGATGCCTTTGGCGTATGCCAGAGCTAAATCGTGAGCTTTGCCCGTGGCGTCCTGATACACTGCGATCAGATCCGGAACTCCGGCGCCCTGCTCGTACTGTCTCCGCACCAAGTGTCCCGGCCCTTTAGGCGCCACCATGAACACGTCCACATCTGCGGGAGGCTTGATTTGCCCAAAATGAATATTAAAGCCATGTGAGAAGACCAATGCTTTGCCTGCTGACATGTGCGGTGCGATGTCTGTTTTGTAAAGCTGCGCCTGAACTTCGTCAGGAACCAGGATTTGAATCACATCTGCCTTGGACGCCGCCTCGCTGGCAGAGACAGGCTCAAAGCCCAAATCCTTTGCCAGCTGCCAGTTCGCCGAGCCTGGGCGCTGGCCTACGATCACCTTCACGCCGCTATCCCGAAGATTTTGTGCCTGGGCATGTCCTTGACTGCCAAAGCCGATCACAGCAACGGTTTTGCCTGAAAGATAATCCAGGTTCGCATCCTGATCATAATACATCTTAGTCATCATCCACACTCCTCATTTTGTATATCTAATTGTCCCGGCTCTGGGACAGAGTCGGCTAATTACCCGTGCGCACCAACGCGATCTTGCCCGTGCGCACCAGCTCCTTAATGCCAAAAGGTCTGAGCATCTCAATTAAAGCCCCTACCTTAGATTCGTCGCCCGTAACCTCAATGATCGCGGCCCGCTCGCTGACATCCACAATCTTGGCTCTGAAAATGCTGACGATTTGCAGGATTTCGGAACGGTTGCCGCTGTCCGCCGAAACTTTGATTAAGGCCAGTTCCCGCTCAACTGTTGGATCGTCTGTGACATCGCTGACCTTAATGGTATCCACCAGCTTGTTGAGCTGTTTAATCAGCTGTTCGCCTGTGGTCTGATCCGCTTCCAAGACGATGGTCATCCGGGAGACCGCAGAATCTTCCGTTCTGCCCACGGCAATGCTGTCGATGTTGAAGCCGCGGCGGCTGAACAGGCCTGCCACCCGGGTTAAGATGCCGGGGTGATTTGTCACTTGGATGGAGATAATCCGCTTGGGCGTCATTTGTCTCCCTCCTCTTCCATGGCGAAAATCATTTGATCCAGCTGGCCGCCGGGAGGCACCATGGGAAGCACGTTCTCTTCCCGTTCCACCACCACGTCCAAAAGGGCCGGACCTGAACAACTCAGCACTTCGGCTAACGCATCCTTGAGCTGTGCCGGCTTGCTGACCCTGCGTCCCAGCCAACCGTAAGCCTCGGCCAGCTTCACGAAATCAGGGGAAGCGCCTTTCAGATCTACGCTGGAATAGCGCTTGCCATGGAAAAATTCCTGCCATTGGCGAACCATGCCCAGATAACTATTGTTGAGGATCACTACTTTCACGGGAAGGTTTTCGCATTTGGCAGTGGCCATCTCTTGACTGTTCATCTGAATGCTGCCGTCGCCCGCGACATCGATCACTATCTCCTCAGGTCTGCCCACTTGGGCTCCGATGGCTGCCGGCAGCCCAAAGCCCATGGTGCCAAGGCCGCCGGAGGAGATCAACGTTCTGGGCCGTTCAAACGGGTAGAACTGAGCGACCCACATTTGGTTCTGTCCCACTTCGGTGGCAATCACCGCTCTCTTGCCTACGAGCTCATCGATCAGTTGAATGACTTGCTGCGGCTTGATGGCTTCTGCCGGCTCATAAGTTAGCGGATACTGCTGGCGCCACCGGCTCGCCTGCTCCTGCCAGGCTTTGCGTTTAGCCGCTTGTTTGGGGATTTTTTCCTTGTTTGCTTCCAAGCCCGCAATTACATCCTTCAGCACCAGCTTCACGTCGCCCACGACCGGAATCTGGCTGGGCAGGTTCTTGCTGATCTCAGCCGGATCAATATCAATATGAATGATTCTCGAGTTCGGCGCAAAGGTGGAAAGCTTGCCCGTCACCCGATCGTCAAAACGAGCGCCCACTGTGATCAGTAAATCGCTGCCTGTAACCGCGTAATTGGCGGCCGCCGTTCCATGCATTCCCAGCATCCCCAAGGACAGTTCATGCGAGCTGGGAAAGGCGCCCAGACCCATCATGGTCATGGTCACAGGAATGCCCAAAAGCTCGGCGATCTGTTTCACTTCCTCCGAGGCGCCGGAGCTGATCACCCCGCCGCCCAGGTAAAACACGGGCCGCTCGGCCGTCAAAAGCGTGCGCACAACCTGGGTGATCTGCCGCGGATGGCCGCGGTAAGTAGGTTTATAACTTGGAATATCAACTTCTTCCGGGTACGAATAGTTCAGGCGCGCCAGCTGAACGTCTTTGGGAAGATCGATCAGCACAGGACCCGGCCTGCCGGTTCTGGCGACGTGAAAGGCCTGCTTGATGACCAGCGGCAGTTCCCGCACATCCTTTACCAACCAGTTATGCTTGGTGATGGGCAATGTGATCCCTGTGATATCAGCTTCCTGAAATGAATCCCTGCCGATGGCGGCAGTGGCAACCTGCCCGGTAAAAGCCACCAGCGGAATGGAATCCATGTACGCATTGGCAAGCCCAGTCACTAAATTAGTGGCGCCGGGCCCGGAAGTTGCAATGCAAACTCCGACCTTGCCCGTGGCTCTGGCGTAGCCGTCGGCAGCATGCACCGC
Source organism: Firmicutes bacterium UBA5499 (assembly GCA_002426275.1). GTDB lineage: Bacteria > Bacillota > DTU084 > DTU084 > DTU084 > UBA5499. The sequence goes on along the minus strand of DIPB01000045.1, from coordinate 3,924 downwards.
CCCTTGCTCATGTCTGGCTAGAATATGCCTGAGGGGTGAGCTATAGAGGACATCATATAACGGCAACACTGCGCCACCAGGGTAGCCAAAGACGACCTCAACACCCTCGGCAATTAAGCTCTCAACCACTGCCTGAGCACCTGTGATCGTTCGCATGTACTCACCTCTCCCCTCTCCATCATAAAAAAGCAGCCCCTTGTCTCACGGCGGCAGGGCCCCATAGACAAAAGGAGCTTTTTCCCATGAAAGTTATAAAATGTTTTCTTTAAAATATATAATACTTCGTAGTCCTTGTCAAGGGCAATTATGCAGTATATTTTGCAGAATTTTCAGATTAAATATGACGAAACCGCTCTCCCCTCCGGTCGGAAACAACCGACCCTGCAGGGAGAGTAGAATTACGCGCGGCCAACTTGGCGATTATCGATAACTCTCTGCGCTTTTCCCGCCGTGCGGGGAAGCGTTTTGGGCTCCACCAGCTTAATTTTCGCGGACAGCCCTAAAATCGTCTGCAGTTTGCCGGCGATCTTTTTCTGCAGCGCTTCCAATTCTCCAAAGCTGCCGGTAAAGTATCTTTCCGGGACCTCCACCTGTACGGTGAGGGTATCTAAGTAATTTTTCGTTTCCACTATCAATTGATAGAAAGGCTCCACCTCGGGAATTTCCGCCAGTGCCGCCTCAATTTGCGAAGGGAAAACGTTCACGCCCCGGATTACCATCATATCGTCCGTCCTGCCCAAAACCCTAGCCATGCGCATTGTGGTTCTGCCGCAGCCGCAAGGCTCCGGAGATAACGTTGTGAGATCTTTAGTCCTGAACCGCAAAACCGGCAACGCCTCTTTATTGACGGCTGTGAGAACCAGTTCTCCCTCTTGTCCGTATGGCAATTGTTCTCCGGTTTCCGGATCGATTACCTCGGCGATGACGTGATCTTCGGAAATATGCATCCCGCAGGCAGCCTCGCATTCGCCTGCAATGCCCGGACCCATGACCTCGCTTAATCCGTAATTATCGGTGGGCGTCATGCCCCACCGGCTTGCGATTTCTGATCGGAGCCAATCTGAAGAACCTTCCCCGCCGAAGAGGCCCACCCTCACCTTCAGATCGCGCTTCGGATCGATGCCGTTCTCTTCAGCTACCTCGGCCAGATGCAGCGCGTAGGAAGGAGTGCTCACAAGCGCGGTAACGCCGAAATCGCGCATGGTGCGAATTTGCCGCAGCGAGTTGCCGGAAGAGATGGGAAGCACAGTGGCCCCCACTCGCTCCATCCCATAGTGCAGGCCAAAACCGCCGGTGAACATGCCGTAACCGAAGGAAATCTGCACGATATCATCCGCGGTGACCCCGGCCTGAGAGATAATTCTGGCCACCAGATCCGTCCAGTTGTCCAAATCGCGCCTGGTATAGCCCACCACTGTGGGAAGGCCGGTCGTACCGCTCGAAGAATGGACGCGCACGATTTTACGCATGGGAACAGCAAACATTCCGTAAGGATAGTAACGTCTCAGATCGTCTTTGGTTGTGAACGGCAGCCTTTTCAAATCCGCCAAACTCTTAATATCTTCTGGTTTTATTCCCTGCCTGTCCAAAGCTTCACGATAAAAGGCCACGTTTCCATAGGCCCGCGCCACCGTCTCCTTCAGCCTGGAGAGCTGTAGCTTCTCGATTTCCTCCCGGGGCCAAACCTCGTGTTGATCCCAAATCAATTCCCTTAACCTCCTATTTCTTTTGAACCCGATAAACTCGCTGGATAAATTCCCTGCCCATAGGCTCGGACCAAATGCTCTTCCGGCAAAGGCTTCGTCAGCCAACTGACGACCGGCACCACAAACAAGGGCACGATCATGGCGATAGATCCCAGAAGCGGCATTAAGGCCGCATCAAGCCTAAAGTATAAAGACAATCCCACGGAAACCGCAAACCCGCTCAATATTCCGGCGGCAGCTCCCGCCTTGGTGGTGCGAGGCCAATATAAGCCGTACAGGTATGGAGCCAGAAAGCTTCCGGCCACAGTGCCCCAGGAGAGGGTCATCAGCGTGAGAATAAGCGTATTGCGTCTCATGGCAAGCGCCAAAGACAGCAACACAAACAAGCCGCAGAAAAACCGCAGAAAGCCCACGGTCTTATCTTTGCCCAGCCGCTCTTTCCCGATCAGATCAATCACAACGGTGGAGCTGGCCACCAATACTAGAGAAGCTAACGTGGACATGGAAGCGGAGAGCACCAGCAGCAAGATCAAAATCAAAAGGCCTTCGGGCAGGGCCTGGGAAAGCACTTGTGGCATAATGGCATCATAATTCAAAACCCCGCCGGCCGCAGGCACTTCCGCCAAATAAAGTCTGCAGAAAGAGCCCAACAGATAAGCGCCAAGGGCGATAATAAAAGAAAACAGCGTAGAGATCGTCGCGGCCCGTTTAATGTCCGCTTCGCTTCGGATAGCGTAAAACTTTTGCACCATCTGCGGCATTCCCCAAGGCCCAACGCTGGTCAAGAAAACCAAGCCTGCCATGGGCAGCCAACCGGGAGGACCGATTGGACCGGCCAGCTTGGGATCGATCTCCGCCAGCCTCCGAATGCCTGTCAGCAATCCTCCCACTTTTTCGTTGCTGATGCCAAAATACAGCATCATGGCCACGCCGGCCAGCATCACGATTCCCTGGATGAAATCAGTGATGGAAATGGCAAGATAGCCCCCCAGCACCAAATAAAAGCCGGTAATAACGGTCATAAAAATCAGGGAAAGCTCATAGGGAACGCCTAAGGTCTGTTCAAACAGATAACTGAGGCCCATGAAGACAGAAGCGGAATACGGCACCAAAAAAATAAAGATGATCAGCGCAGCCAACAGTTTCAGCTTTTTGCTGCCGAACCTTGCCTCCAAAAATTCAGGCAAGGTGAGGGTACTGAGGCGCGCTGTCATCTCTCTTGTCCTGGGTCCTAAAACTTTCCATGCCAAAAGACTTCCCACTATGGCATTGCCTAGCACAATCCACAGGGAGCTGAGTCCGAATTGCCAGCCGATTTTGCCGGCATAGCCGATGAAAATCACCGCGGAAAAATAAGTGGTGCCGTAGGCGAAGGCGGACATCCAAGGTCCAATGTTACGGCTTCCCAAAAAGAAATCTGTGGGAGTATGGTTTTTTTTGAGCGTGAGAAACCCAACTATTCCCATTAAAATTAGGTAACCCAAAACAACGGCAAGCTTCCAGAGCATTTTTCATTCTCCTTCCGTTCTACTGTCCTACCTTGATATCGTTCGCTCTCAGGGGAGAAATTCCTGCTCTACAGCTTTAAATATCCAAACGTTACTCGGGATTCTTCAACTTGTGCCTGATAACTTTCAGTTCTGTCACAGGATGCTCGGAGAGCACTGCGAAATCCTTGCCGGATCTCACTTTTTCTATTGCCTGCTGAAGATTATCCGCTCTAATGACAACAGTCCTGCTTTTGATTTCTTCTATATCCATGATAAATACAGCCACGTCTATACCTCCGAATCGTATTTCAACATTTGCCAAAATCAAATTTTACTATATTCATTGTCAAGTAACAAGCGCTGTCAAAAAAGAAACTCCGTATCCAACGGAGCTCAAAAATTTATGACAAATTTTAATTAGCGTCTTGGAGGCGACACCCGGATTTGAACCGGGGAATAGCGGTTTTGCAGACCGCCGCCTTACCACTTGGCTATGTCGCCTCATTTTGGAGCGGAAGACGGGATTTGAACCCGCAGCCTTCGCCATGGCAAGGCGATGCTCTACCGTTGAGCTACTTCCGCTCAGTGAACACTGGTGCCGAGAGTCGGAATCGAACCGACCACACGAGGATTTTCAGTCCTCTGCTCTACCAACTGAGCTATCTCGGCCAGATGGCGGAGCCGACGAGACTCGAACTCGCGCTTTCCTGCGTGACAGGCAGGTGTGT
>DIPB01000184.1:16743-18404 GCA_002426275.1 Firmicutes bacterium UBA5499 | reverse complement strand
CGGACCGGATGGCTTCTCGGATTTTGGGTATGGGCGATGTTGTGAGCTTGGTGGAAAAAGCCCAGCAGACCGTCGACCTGGAAAAGGCCAAAGAGATGGAAGAACGCCTGCGCAAGGCTCAGTTCACGCTGGAAGATTTCCTCACCCAGCTTGGACAAATGAAGAAGATGGGGCCATTGGATCAGCTCCTGCAGATGCTTCCCGGAGCCAAAGCCATGAAAAACCTCCAAGTGGACCAGAAGCAGCTGGACAGAATCGAAGCCATAATTCATTCCATGACCAGGGAAGAGCGACTGGATCCGGGCATCATCAGCGGCAGCAGAAAGAGACGGATTGCCGCCGGCAGCGGCACTCAAATACAGGACGTGAACAGGCTGCTGAAAGATTTTGAGCAGACCAAGAAAATGCTTAAACAGTTTACGAGCGGCAAGAAAGGCAAAGGGTTTCCGTTTGCCGTCCATTGAAAGGAGGTGAAAAGAAATGGCAGTAAAGATTCGTCTGCGCAGGATGGGTGCGAAAAGACAACCTTTTTATCGTTTGGTGGTAGCTGATTCCCGCTCGCCGAGAGACGGAAGGTTCATTGAGGAGTTAGGCTATTACAATCCCCTCACCGCCGATGATAAATTAGAGGTTGATGAGGATAAGGCAATCTCCTGGCTGCAGAATGGCGCCCAGCCCACGGACACGGCCAGGCGTCTGCTGCGCAAAGCTGGCGTAATGCAGAAGTTCCATGATTTGAAGTCAAAGGAGTGATCATCAATGAAGGAACTTGTGGAGCTGATTGCTCGCGCTTTAGTTGATGACCCGGATGCTGTTTCCGTAACCGAGGTGGAAGGAGAACAGTCTTTGCTGTTGGAGCTGAGAGTCGCTCCAGACGATATGGGCAAAGTCATCGGCAAGCAAGGAAGGATAGCTAAAGCCATCCGCACCGTTGCCAAAGCGGCGGCAACGCGGCTGGGCAAGAAAGTTATGGTGGAGATTGTAGAATGAACCCGCCGTCCGGCTGGGTGCGCATCGGAAAGATAGTTGCTCCCCATGGTCTCCATGGGCAGATGCGAGTTTATCCGCTGACCGATTTTCCCCAGCGGTTTCTCTCCACGCAGGAGCTGGCCCTGGAATTGCCTGCCGGGCCTGTGGTGCATCAGGTGGAGCGGGCGCAATTGCAGGGTGGCATGTGCATCCTGAAGCTGGCTGGCGTCTGCGAACGCTCAGAGGCCGAAAAGCTGAGAGAAACTTTTCTTTTGGTGGGCGAAGAACGCGTGGTTCCTTTGCCGGAAAATCGTTATTACATTTATCAGCTGCTGGGGCTTCCCGTTTACACAGAACAAGGGCGGCTTTTGGGAAAATTGGCCGAGGTTTTGCCCACAGGCGGCAATGACGTTTGGGTGGTGCAGACACAGACCGGACAGATTTTGCTTCCCGCCATCCGCCAGGTGATCCGCGGGGTGGACTTAGAGGCAAAGCGGATTGTGGTCCATCTGCTCCCTGGCCTTAGCGATTAGGTGAAAAATAATGCGTTTTGATATTTTAACCCTCTTCCCGGAGATGTTTCAAGGCCCTTTTTCTCAGAGCATGCTCAAGCGGGCTCAAGAGCGCTCATTGATCGAAATCCACGTTCATTATCTCCGCCAGTGGGCTTTGGACAAACATCGTCTCACAGA
>DIPB01000184.1:16222-16483 GCA_002426275.1 Firmicutes bacterium UBA5499 | reverse complement strand
GCAGAAGCTGGTGGAGGAGCTGGCGGGGCAAGAGCGGCTAGTGCTGATTGCCGGCCATTACGAAGGCGTGGACGAACGGGTGCGCACGCGGCTTGTGACCAGAGAGATCTCCATCGGAGATTACGTGCTCACAGGCGGCGAATTGCCGGCTATGGTGCTGGTGGACGCGGTCAGTCGTCTTTTGCCGGGAGTTTTAGGCGAAGAGCAATCAGCCAGAGAAGACTCTCACACCACAGGGCTGCTGGAATATCCGCAGTACAC
>DIPB01000184.1:12287-16112 GCA_002426275.1 Firmicutes bacterium UBA5499 | reverse complement strand
CTGGAATATCCGCAGTACACCAGGCCGCGCGATTTCCGCGGTCAGCTGGTGCCGGAGATTCTGCTGTCCGGCGATCACGGCAGAATTGCCCGCTGGCGGCGCAAAGAATCGCTCCGCCGCACTCTCTTGCGGCGGCCGGATCTTCTGGCCACGGCCGTTTTGACCGAGGAAGATGAAGCGCTGCTGGCCCAGATCAGGGAAGAAGAAATGTTGGCTAGGAAAATTTGACTTTCGGTTCACCTATGCTATAATTTCAGTATTAGGAAGTATACGTAACTGTGTTGGAGGAGCCGACACAGTATGGGGGCCGGACACCCCAGAAGCCTACCGGTGGAATAGCAATACTTTCACCGTAGTTCACAAGGAGGAGCAAAAGTGGGTTTGATAGAAACAGTTGAGAGCCAATACCTCAGAGACGATATTCCCCAGTTCAGGCCCGGCGATACCGTAAAGGTTCACGCTAAGGTCGTGGAAGGCGGCAGGGAAAGGATTCAGATCTTTGAGGGCGTTGTGATCAGAAAACAGGGCGGAGGTCTCACAGAGTCTTTCACCGTACGGAAGATCTCCAGCGGTGTGGGCGTTGAGAGGACCTTCCCGATCCATTCCCCCAGGGTGGCGAAAATCGAAGTTGTAAGGCATGGTAAAGTACGGAGAGCTAAACTGTATTACCTGCGCACGCGCTCCGGTAAAGCCGCCAGGATTAAGGAAAGAAGATAGGGGGCGCAAAGCTGTGACGCCAACCGCCAAATCTCAAGTGCTTGAGTACGTGGAGTCTTTTGTCACCGCAGCCATCTTGGCTGCCGTAATCATTATCTTTATCGGTCAGAATTTCGTTGTCCAGGGCAGCTCCATGGAGCCGAATCTCCATAATCGCGAGCGGCTTTTCGTGGAAAAGCTCAGCTATCGGTTTCGAGCTCCCAAACGCGGAGAGGTGGTCGTGTTCAAATATCCCGCTCATCCGCGGCGGAAGTTCATCAAAAGGGTTGCCGGCATCCCAGGCGATGAAGTTAAGATTCGAGAGAATAAGGTTTACGTAAACGGCGCAAAATTAGAGGAAGATTATCTGGACAGCCTCACTTACGGAGACTTTGGTCCAGTTTATGTTCCGCCGGGCCATCTGTTCGTATTGGGAGATAATCGGAACAACAGCGAAGATAGTCGCTTTCAGGATGTTGGTTTCGTCCCCTATGAAAACGTGGTGGGCAGAGCTTGCTTCCGCTGGTGGCCTCCCACAAAGATGACGGTAATACGGCGACCAGGAGTATTTTTACAGCTTGATAAAGCGGCGCAATAGCGCCGCTTTTAAAATGCTATGATTCAGCATCATTTGCCGGAAGCTGAACGGAGGAGATTTATTGTTGCACGGTATGCCGGGGCATATGCAAAAAGCGCGTCTTGCCATCGCAAAATACGCCAAGGTTTTGGATTGTTATTTGTTGGTGCTGGATAGCAGGGCCCCAGACAGCACTTGGGACAGCCGGTTGGCGGCGCGGTTTCAACATAAGCTGGTGGTGGTATTGAACAGGGCGGCATTGGCAAACCCTGAGCAGACCGGCCGCTGGGTTGAGCATTTCACGCGCGCAGGCTTCACCGCCTTGGCTGTCGACGCCAAAGCCGGAACGGGAATGGGCAAGCTGCGAGCGGTTTTGGAAAGCAAAGCCAAGGGGAAAAAGCCGTTGCATGTTGCGGTGACGGGGCTGCCCAACACGGGCAAAAGCACAATCCTCAACAGCCTTCTGGGCAGAAAAGCCAGTAAAGTGGAAAACAGGCCCGGCGTCACCCGCGGCCCCCAGTGGGTGAAAGTCGGCAATCTGGTGATTTTAGATACGCCAGGAGTGCTCACAGCCAGCTCGGATCTGAAAAGCCCTATTTTAGCCGCTTTAGGAATAGTTGCCTCTGACAGCGAGCCAACAGCAAGCTGGCTAGTTGCGCGGCTGCTCTCCCGCAGCTCTGGGGCGCTGGCGTGTTTTGGCCTTGCTTCTCCGCCTGAGCCTGGGCAGGAACTTTCTGCCATCGCTGAAAAACAAGGCTGGCTTCGCCGGGGAGCGCAGCCGGATTATGCCCGCACCTCGCAGGGCGTTTTAGCGGCTTTTCAAAGCGGAAAAATGGGGAGATGGACTCTGGAGGAGATCAGGTAGACCCGATAGTTCCTGACAATTGAGAAGGAATATTTCGGCAGAAGGCGAAATATTCCACAGGGGGGGAGAAGATGCCTAGTTGGCTTTACGAAAGAAACGCCAGGCAGGAAGGATATAAAGCGATCGCGGGCGTGGATGAGGCCGGGCGCGGCCCCTTAGCCGGTCCCGTGGTGGCGGCCGCGGTTGTCCTGCCTGATAATTATCACACTTCTTTTTTAGATGATTCAAAAAAATTAAGCGTCAAAAAAAGAGAGCTCCTTTTCCAGCAATTGCAGAAGTCTGTTCGCACGGGCATCGGGCTGGCTGAGCCGGCTGAAATCGAAGAATTAAATATTCTGAACGCCACTTTTTTGGCCATGCGACGGGCTCTTGCCGCAATCGGGCTCGTGGATTATATTTTGGTGGACGGGAAGTTTCCCATCAGCAGCCTCTGCGTACCTCAAAAGCCGATTATCGGCGGCGATGCGGCTTCCTTCAGCATTGCCGCGGCTTCCATTATCGCCAAAGTCACAAGAGATCGGCTGATGGATGACTTGGCAAAGCTTTATCCGTTTTATGGCTGGGAACATAATCGTGGCTATGCCACGCGGGATCATTTGGCAGCTCTAGCGCAGTTTGGGCCGAGTCCAGCTCATAGGTTTTCGTTTGAGCCCGTAGCTTCCATGGCAAGGAGGAATCTTCTTGCATAGAGTCAGAGTGGAAAAGCTTGAACCGGGCATGATCGTGGCGCGGCCAATTTATTCCAATGACGAGAAAGTGCTGCTCAACAGCGGCGTTGTGCTGAAGGAACGCTTCATCAGGCGCCTGGAGGAGCTTGGGATCGCTTCCATCGATATTCAAGATGAACTGGGAGATTATGTGCCTCTGGATGTTATTTCCCAGGCCACGCGCAACAGAGCGATTCAAATTTTACGGAACAGCGTCAATCAAGTGAGGCTGGGCAAAACCCTTGATCTGGAATCAGTGGAGAGCTGTGTCAGCAAAATCATCGACGAGGTGCTTTCCAATCGTGATATTCTCATTAGTCTGACAGATATTCGCAGCTTTGACAATTATACATACGGGCATTGCGTTAACGTAGCTATCCTGTCCTTAGTTTGCGGCATCTCAGTGGGGCTGACTCCTCTGGAGCTGCGGGAACTTACTTTGGGAGCCATCTTGCACGATATCGGAAAGTTGAGAATCCCAGAGGAGATTCTCAATAAACCCGGACGTCTGACTAAGGAAGAATATCAATCGGTGATCAAACACGCCAGCATCGGCTATGAGTTGGTAAAAAATATTTCCAAGTTTCCCAGACGTTCCGCATGGGTTGTCTATCAGCATCATGAGCGAATGAACGGTTCCGGTTATCCGCAAAAACTCGTTGGCCGGCAGATCGATCTCTTGGCCAGGATCGCCGCCATTGCGGACGTATATGACGCCATCACTGCGGATCGCATTTATCAGAAAGGAGTTCTGCCCGCCGAAGCTATTCACGTGCTCAAAAGTCTAGGCAGTTATCAATTTGATCCGGAGCTGCTGGCCCATTTCGTGAAAAATATCGCGCTCTATCCTGTTGGCAGTAAGGTTTTCCTGTCCGATGGCACTTCAGGAGTTGTTGTGGACGTGAACAAACGTTATCCCGCAAGACCTATCGTCCGGGTGTTGTATGACGGCAAAGGCAAAAAGCTCCAGGAGCAGTATG
>DIPB01000184.1:11460-12127 GCA_002426275.1 Firmicutes bacterium UBA5499 | reverse complement strand
AGAGCGAATCCGTGACGAATTGAACAGACTTGCTTTAGAGAAGGAAGACAGCCTTGCCACTTCAGAACTCCTTGCGCTTTCCCAAGAGTTAGATCAGGTTTTGCTTGCCTGGGTGAATTTGAAGACATCTAAGGAATAGCGAGGCGGCTGGTGGAGAAGATACTAAGGAACAAACTTGCCCGCGCGGGAGGAGGAGAAAGATGAATAACACCGCCGGGATTCGTCATTTACATACCTGTCCGTCATGTCAAGAAGAAACCTGGCATGCGCTTACTGCGGCTGCGGGAGAGCGTTATGCGCTGACTTGCCTTGCCTGTGGGCTCACAACTTTGCTGACTCAGGAACAATATCTCGAGCAGCAAAATTGGGAAGCCGATCTGGATCAAGCGTTAAAACTTTGGGAGGAAAACTGGCAGTCTTCTCCCGAGCCTCCCCAGTCCGACGAGTGAAAGCGAGTCGCCGGTAGTTTCGTTGGCTTTACTTTTTGGTTATTGCTGGTTATAATAGATGGCAAGGCGACTGGGGTGGAGAAAATGCAAGAGAAAGTAATACGGATCGTTAGCCTTTTAATGAAGAAGCTTTTGGGAAAGGGCAGAGATCCTACTGCGCTGCTCTCTCAGCTGGCGGAACATTTTACGCAAGAGGAAATCCAAGAGGCCATAGCGCT
>DIPB01000184.1:8570-11339 GCA_002426275.1 Firmicutes bacterium UBA5499 | reverse complement strand
AAATCCAAGAGGCCATAGCGCTGATCTTCAATCTTCCAAATTCCCAGGAAGGTTCGGCTTATCTCTCTCAACGCGTGCTTGTACCGCAAGAGCGCGTTAAGCTAAACGGTGAAGCCCAAACTTTTCTATATCAAATTATGCAGCGGGGTCTGCTGGGTAAATACGAATTTGAGCTTGTCCTGTGGGAGGCCTGTCTCTTGGAGATCCCCGAACTTGGCAAGCGGGAATTGGAAATATTGCTGGCAAACGTGATCACAGATCCGGAAAGATTATTTCTCACAGGCGTACGCCTTGCAAGTTACGTTCAGGTTGAAGAGCGCATGAACTAGGAGGTTATCAATGGCAGACGCGCTAGTGATTGTGGAATCGCCGGCCAAGGCGAAAACAATAAGCAAGTTTTTAGGCTCAAAATACAAGGTTGAAGCGTCAATGGGGCACGTTCGCGATTTGCCGCGCAGCCAGTTTGGGGTGGATTTGGAACACGATTTTGCTCCTAAATATATTAATATCCGCGGCAAGGGAGAAGTGCTGAAAAAGCTGAAAAAAGCGGCCAAGCAAGTGAAACGAGTTTATTTGGCCACAGACCCGGATCGCGAGGGAGAGGCCATTTCCTGGCACCTTGCGCAGCTGTTGGCCGTTGATCCGGCCACGGATTGCCGGCTGGAATTTCATGAGATTACCAAAGACGCGGTGAAAGGTGCGTTGAAGGATCCCCACGCCATAAATTTAAATTTGGTCAATGCCCAGCAAGCCCGCAGGATTTTAGACAGGATTGTTGGCTATCAACTGAGTCCGCTTTTGTGGCAAAAGGTAAAATCAGGTCTGAGCGCAGGAAGAGTGCAGTCTGTGGCCGTGCGTCTGATTGTGGAGCGGCAGGAGGAAATCGACGCCTTTCAGCCGGAAGAATACTGGACGATTTTAGTGGGCTTGCGCGGTGCGGAGGGCGGCGAGTTTATGGCGGAGCTCAGCCAGCGCGCCGGAAAGAAGCTGAAAATCCAGACTCAAGAGCAAGCTGCGGAAATCGTAGCCGCCCTTGAGCGCGAGCAGTATTATGTGCAGTCCGTGATCAAAAAACAAAAGCAACGCAAGCCCCTCGCGCCTTTTACTACCAGCACCTTGCAGCAAGAAGCCTTCCGCAGGCTGAAGATGAGCGCTAAAAGCACCATGAGCAATGCTCAGCAGCTTTACGAGGGCTTAGATATTGGCAAAGCCGGAACTGTCGGCTTGATTACTTATATGCGCACAGACTCCGTGCGCGTTTCAGCTTTAGCTCAAAATGAAGCCAGGGAGATGATCGCCGGGCGTTTTGGTGAAGCGTACCTGCCGGAGAAGCCGCCTGTTTATCGGACAAAGGCGCAGGCCCAGGACGCGCATGAAGCCGTCAGGCCCACAAATCCCGCCTGGGATCCGCAAACGCTGCTGCCGTATCTAAAGCGGGATCAATATAGGCTTTATAAGCTGATCTGGGAGCGCTTCACAGCCAGCCAAATGAACCCGGCCCTTTATGATACCATCTCAGTGCTGGTGGCAGCAGGCCAGTGGGGTTTGAAAGCCAGCGGCTCTAAGCTGAGATTTCCCGGGTTCCTGAAGGTTTATCCTCTGGCGGAGGAAGATAACTCCCAAGGCGAGCTTCCGTCCCTGAAGGAAGGGGAAGAGCTGGAACGCGGCCAGATAAAGCCCAGTCAGCATTTCACGCAGCCGCCCGCTCCTTTTACCGAGGCTTCGCTGATTAAAACATTGGAAGAGATGGGAATTGGCAGGCCTTCCACCTATGAACCAACCATCCGCACCGTCAGAGATCGGGGCTATGTGGTAAGCGAAAAGCGGCAGCTCCATCCCACTGAATTGGGGAGAGTGGTTGTAAAACTGCTCAAAGAACATTTTCCCCAGATCGTTGATTATCAATTTACCGCTGATTTGGAAAGCAAATTGGACTCTATAGGCGATGGAACGCAGGATTGGGTTAAGGTGCTGGCTGATTTTTACGAGCCTTTCAGCCAAACCCTTCAGAGCGCCCAGAACTTGATGGAAAAGGTTCAGGTACAGGACGAAGCCACTGACGAGCCTTGCCCCAATTGCGGGCGGCTGATGGTGATCAAACAAGGCCGGTACGGGAAATTTTTGGCTTGCCCCGGCTATCCGGAGTGCAAAACAACTAAGCCCCTGCTCAAGGAGATCGGCGTTTCGTGCCCTAAATGCGGCGGCCAAATCGTGGAGCGGCGCAGCAAGCGCGGAAGGATCTTTTACGGTTGCGCCGAGTATCCCAAATGTGACTTCATCGCTTGGGACCGCCCCACAGGCAAGCTGTGTCCAATTTGCAATTCGCCCATTGTGATAAAGAGCAGACGCGACGGCCAAGTTGAGGTTTGCTCCAATAAAGAATGCCGGAAAACTAAGGGAAAAGAATAAGGAGAAAGAAAAAAATTTATTTTCACACTTGATCTTTGGATGTGACAATGATAAAATGTCTTTAAATAGTTGTCTAGATCAATTTTTACAGTATCTTGAAGGAGAAAGGCGCTATTCTCCCCATACAGTAGCCGCATATAGCCTGGATCTGGCGCAGCTTCTGCAGTTTGGCGAAGATGCCGGCTATTGGGATTGTGAGGCGCAGTTAGCTCCCGAGTTTTTCTCCAGGCCGCGCTTTCGTCATTGGTTGGCTTCGATGGAAGGTCTGGAACGAACTTCGATTGCCAGAAAGCTCACGGCGGCGCGCACCTTCTTTCGTTACCTTTGCCGGCAGGGATTTTTGACAACCAATCCCTTGCG
>DIPB01000184.1:7488-8455 GCA_002426275.1 Firmicutes bacterium UBA5499 | reverse complement strand
CCTTGCGAGGCATGACAACTCCCAAAGTAGGCAGAAGCCTGCCCGAGTATTTAAGCGGAGAGGAAGCGGCAGGGCTTATAGAGGCGCCTTCCAGCGCCACACCCTTAGGTTTGAGGGATCGGGCGATTTTAGAGCTTCTCTATGGCGCTGGTTTGCGGGTGGGAGAATTGGTGAGCCTGAAATTAGCTGATTTTGAAGCTGAGACGAGCATGCTGAGAGTGCAGGGTAAAGGAAGAAAAGAAAGAATAGTACCAATTGGCACTTACGCTAAACGCGCAGTGGGAGAATATCTCGAAAGAGCTTACGACCGACTGGGCGGCACGGAATGGTTGTTTGTAAATTGCCGCGGGGGAAAGCTTTCCGCCAGAGCCGTGGAGCAGATGGTGCAAAAATATGCCGGGCTTGTTTTGCCGGGCCGTAAGGTAACTCCTCACACCCTCAGGCACAGTTTTGCCACACATCTGTTGGAAAGAGGGGCGGATCTCCGCTCAGTACAGGAAATGTTAGGTCATAGCAGTCTTTCCACTACTCAGATTTACACTCATGTCAGAACGGCGAAATTGTTGGCCGTCTATAATAGCGCTCATCCGAGGGCGAAATAATCGCCGACCGAGCGCGGCGGCAATCGTTACTGAAAACAAAATGGGGGAAGTGAGGAAGGGCTTCAGCGCAATTCGCTGCTTCGAGCCCAATTTTTATGGAGATCAGATCAACGACAGTGCTGGCGGTGCACAGAGGCGGACAGCTAGCCATGGCTGCGGACGGTCAAGTTACCATGGGCCAGCAGGTGATCAAGCATCAAGCCCGCAAAGTAAGGCGCCTGTACCACGACAAGGTTTTAGTCGGTTTTGCGGGAGCCGCGGCCGATGCATTCGCTCTTTGCGATCGGTTTGAAACGTATCTCGAACAGCAAGGAGGGAACTTGCTGCGGGCGGCCGTTTCTCTGGCCAGGGAATGGCGCACGGAT
>DIPB01000184.1:2124-7361 GCA_002426275.1 Firmicutes bacterium UBA5499 | reverse complement strand
CAGGGAATGGCGCACGGATAAAGCGCTGAGAAGGCTCGAGGCTTTGTTGATCGTGGCGGATGCTGACAAAATGCTGCTGCTTTCCGGCACCGGGGATATAATTGAGCCGGATGAAGATATTCTGGCCATAGGTTCAGGCGGTCCCGAGGCTTTGGCTGCGGCCAGAGCGCTGATGGAAAATACGGATCTATCCGCGGAGCAAATCGCGCAGAAAGCTTTGCAGATCGCCAGCACCATCTGCATTTATACAAATGACAATATCACCATAGAAAAGCTTTCAAAAGAGGGGCAGCGATGAATTTAACGCCGCGTGAGATAGTTGCCGAGCTTGATAAATACATTGTGGGACAAGAAGGGGCAAAAAGGGCAGTTGCTATCGCTCTACGCAATCGTCTGCGCAGACGTCTTTTGGCGCAGGAACTGCAAGATGAGATTATTCCCAAAAATATTCTCATGATTGGTCCCACCGGCGTAGGCAAAACCGAGATTGCCAGGCGCCTGGCGAAATTAGCCAACGCCCCTTTTGTGAAAATTGAGGCCACCAAATTTACCGAGGTGGGCTATGTGGGGCGGGATGTTGATTCTTTGATTCGCGATCTGGCGGAGACAGCCGTGCGGATGGTGAGAGAAGAGCGGATGAAGCAAGTGAAATGCAAGGCCGGCGTCGCGGCCGAAGAAAGGCTTTTGGACTTACTGCTTCCCAAGCGGCGCTCTGGCGTTAATTCTTTCAATCTTTTCGCGGGCGGACAAGAGTCTCGGCAGGAAGAAGAAAGCGACTCTGAGGTTGCTACCCGTCAGCTTCTGGCTCAGCAATTACAGGCGGGAAAGCTTGAAGAGCGCACAGTCGAGGTAGAGGTTGAAGATACGGCATCGCCCATGCTTGAGGTGTTCTCCGGCGCCGGGATGGAGGAGATGGGAATCAACATGGCCGATTTGTTTGAAGGCATGCTCCCCAAAAAGAGCCGCAGAAGAAAGGTGACGATCCGGGAGGCGCGAAAGATCATCACCAGCCAGGAAGCGCAGAAACTCATTGATTTGGACAGCGTCAGGGACGAAGCGATTCAGCGCGCCGAACAAGAAGGGATCGTCTTCATAGACGAATTGGATAAAGTGGCCGGAGGCACGGGCGGAGCTGGACCGGATGTCTCCAGGGAAGGCGTGCAGAGAGATATCCTGCCCATTGTGGAAGGCACCACCGTGGTGACGAAGTATGGTCCCGTCCGTACAGAGCATATCCTTTTCATAGCAGCCGGCGCTTTTCATGTGAGCAAGCCTGCGGATTTGATTCCTGAATTGCAGGGCCGTTTTCCCATTCGGGTAGAGCTGAAAGATCTTTCGCAAAACGATTTTAAGCGGATCCTCACGCAGCCTCGCAACGCGCTGACAAAACAATATCAGGCATTATTGGAAACTGAAGGTATAAAAGTCGAATTTACAGAAAATGCTATAGAGGCAATCGCAGAACTTGCAGAACAAGTAAACCAGCATGCGGAGAACATAGGCGCGCGTAGATTGCATACTCTTTTGGAGAAACTTTTGGAAGACGTTTCGTTCCAGGGCTCCGAACTGGCCGGGCAGACAATAAAAATTGACCGAGGGTATGTGAAGGAACATCTAGCTGACATAGCCGGCAATCAGGATTTAAGTAGGTTCATTTTATAAAGGAGGCAGGGCAAGGAGGTGAACGGGCGCCCTGTCTCGGGTGGACAAGCCAATTTACTTGTGGGAAAGCTGCTATCCTCTTATTTTTGCGTAAGAAAACAATTGCAGAAAGTGAGAGAACATATAGTCAATGGGCAGGCAAACCCTAAAAACAAACAAGTCCGTAGTTGGCGGATTGCGGAAGAGTTTAGAGTTATGTGATTATCAAATTATCGGCTAGATTTGAAAGGAGGAAAAAAATGTCATCGCTATTGGATAAAACACGCAGTCTCAATAGGCTGTTGCAGAAGGCGGCCGGCTACCCCGTTAATTTTAACGAGATGTCGGAAGTGCTCAAGAAGGTTCTGGATTCAAATGTTTATGTTGTAAGCAAAAGAGGGAAGATTCTAGGGTTCAACACAACCGAAGATTTTGAATGCGAAGCCATTGACAAGTTATTGGAAGAAGACGCCACCTTCCCAGAGGAGTTTAACGATCGGCTCTTGCACGTCATTGAAACTTCTCCCAACGTACAAGATAAGGGAACCTGCGCTTTCATTACCGGCGAGGACTGCATTTTTGACAAGCAATACGTCACCATAGTGCCTGTGAACGGCGGAGGGGAAAGGCTGGGAACTTTACTGTTAGTCCGCTTCACAAAACCGTTCGGCGATGAAGACTTAGTCTTGGCGGAATACGGCGCCACAGTGGTGGGTATGGAGATTTTGCGCTCTAAGAGCGATAAAATCGAAGAGGAAGCCCGCAAGAAAGCGGCAGTGCAGATTGCTCTGGGCACGCTTTCTTTCTCGGAACTGGAGGCCATCGAACATATTTTTGATGAGCTGAAAGGCGACGAAGGAATGTTGGTGGCCAGCAAAATCGCGGATCGAGTTGGCATCACCCGCTCGGTGATCGTCAATGCCTTGCGGAAATTTGAGAGCGCGGGCGTGATTGAATCACGTTCTCTGGGTATGAAGGGAACTTACATCAGAGTGCTCAACGATCGCCTCTTAGAAGAACTTGACAAGCTCAAGAAGCGTTAGGTGAGATCATGTTAGCTGTCCAACAGATCCAGCAGGCCCGCGCGCGGGCCCTGGACTACTTTCGGCGGGCTGGAATTGTCATCACGCCCCTGGAAGAGGAGAGAATCGAAGTAGCTGATTTTGGACTGGGAGATCTGAATCGTACTGGCCTGGAACTGCTCACCTATGTGAATACGGACAGATACTGCGCCAAAGAGATGGTGCTCTTTCCCGGACAGACCTGTCCGGAGCATCGTCATCCGGCTGGGGGTTCTCAGCCCGGCAAGGAGGAGACTTTCCGCTGCCGTTGGGGTAAGGTCTATCTGTTTGTGGAAGGCCAGGCCTCTGCGAACGCAGCGGTGGCTCCTCCCAAGGGAGATGAGCGATATTATACGGCGGCGCGGCAATCGGTGCTGGAGCCGGGAGCTCAGCACACGATTCCGCCAGACACGCTGCATTGGTTTCAGGCAGGCAAAGAAGGCGCCGTGATCTCCGAATTTTCCTCGCCAAGTCACGATGAAAGCGATCTGTTTACGGATGAAAGAATCGTGAGGATTCCTGAGGTTGAAAAATGAAACGCTATGGAATCATGGGAGGAACGTTCGATCCTATTCACTACGGACACTTAGTAGCTGCCGAAGAGGCGAGAGCGGTTTTGGGCCTGGAATCGGTTTTCTTTGTGCCTTCGGGACGTCCGCCACATAAACGGGAGCGGATCATCACTAAGGCCGAACACCGTTATTTAATGACCGTTTTGGCAACTGCAACCAATCCTGCATTTAAAGTTTCCAGGGTTGATATTAATCGGCCAGGATATTCTTATACTGTGGACACCATCGCTTCGTTCAGGGAAAAATTTGGTCCTGATTGTGAACTTTATTTTATCACCGGCGCGGACGCTATCCTGGAGATTCTCTCCTGGAAAGATGTGGAAGATTTATTTACTTCCTGCTTTTTGATCGCAGCCACGCGGCCAGGTTATGAGCTTTCTCAGCTTCGCTCCCAGTTCGGTGATCATTGGCGACTTTACAAAACCAGGATCAAGATTTTGGAGGTGCCTGCTTTAGCCATCTCTTCCAGCGAGATCCGCAGGAGAGTCGGAGCTGGAGAGCCCATTCGCTATCTTTTACCTGAAGGAGTGGCGTCATATATCTATAAGCACGGACTCTATGGTGCGCATAGGCCTGGTCAGGATTGCATATAATAACACAAAAGGTCGGGTTGAAGAAAGGATGAATCGTAATTGACTAAAACATTATACGTGGGAAATCTGCCGTGGACTACAAAAGAGGAAGAGCTGGCGGAGACATTTGGCCAGGTGGCAACCGTTCATTCCAGCAGAATCATCACAGACAGAGCGACAGGCAGATCCAGAGGCTTCGGTTTCGTTGAGGTGGATGATGCCGATGCACAGAAGGCCATCGACTCCTTAAACGGCGCAGATTTTAACGGCCGCGCTTTGATTGTAAACGAGGCCAAAGAAAGAGAACATTAAGCTACAGCCCGATTTTCGGGCTCTTTTTTTAGGTGATGAAAATGGAATTACTTAAAAAGCAGCTCTCGCCGGCGCGCTATGAACACAGTGTGGCTGTGGCCGAATTGGCAGCGCGGTACGCCCCGCGTATCGGAGAGGAGCCAGAGAAGGCATGGCAGGCAGGCCTTCTGCACGATTGCGCGCACGATCTGCCCCACGCCGTCCTCTTGCGGAAAAGCAAAGAATTTGGTATAGTGATAGGGAACATAGAGCGAAAACTCCCCATGCTGCTGCATGGTCCGGTGGGTTCCGAGCTGGCAAGGCGAGAGTATGGAATTGAAGATCCGTCAATTTTGGCAGCCATCAGGGATCACACCACGGGCAAGCCGGGCATGAGCAAGTTTTCACGATTGATTTGTCTTGCGGACTATTTGGAGCCCGGCAGGAATTTTTACGGAGTGGAAAAGCTGCGGGCTTTAGCCAAAGAAGATTTAGATTTGGCTTTACTTGGTTCCTTAGAAGCCACCATTACTTTTCTATTTGACAACAAAGATTTGGTTCACCCGCAGACTTTACTTACGCGCAATTGGTTATTGGAGGAGGTAAATTCATGACACTTGAACCTGTGCAGGTGGTAAAATTAGCCTGGCAGGGTGCGGATGAAAAAAAAGCGCTCTCTCCCGTCATCCTTGATATGAAGAATTTAACTATAGTTGCCGATTATTTTTTGATCGCAAGCGGCCGTACGGCAATCGCCGTACGCGCCATAGCCGAAGGCATTAGCGATAGGCTGGCCGCCGACGCGCAGCTTCTTCCCAAAGGCCGGGAAGGCTACGAAGACGCGCACTGGATCCTCTTAGATTATGGAGCTGTGGTTGTCCACGTCTTTTTGGAACAGGATCGCGAATATTATAATTTGGAGCGGCTCTGGGCCGACGCGCCTCGAGTGGAAATGGAAGCAGATGTATCAAGCGTTGGCGAAAATTTATGACACAATCATGACCCGGGCAGATTACCCTGCTTGGGTTGATTTTGTCTGGCAGGCGCATCAGCGGCTGCAACTACCATTTCCCAAACAGGCTCTGGATTTGGCTGCCGGA
>DIPB01000184.1:0-1974 GCA_002426275.1 Firmicutes bacterium UBA5499 | reverse complement strand
GGCTCTGGATTTGGCTGCCGGAACTGCCAGCGTCGGTTTGGAGCTGGCAAAGCGGGGCGTCGGCGTGCTGGCTGTGGATCAAAGCATGGAAATGCTATTGCAGGCAAAAGCGCGCGCTCTAAATCTGGGGCTTTCCGGTAGATTTCGCTTTCAACAAGCAGATCTGGCTTTGTGGCAAGCGCCCAAAGAGGCGTTTGATTTGGCGGTGTGCAGCTGCGACGGATTAAATTATCTCTCTAAAGACGGAATTTGCTCATTGTTTAAGCAGCTTGCCGCGTGCTTACAGCCGGGAGCGCTGTTCATTTTCGATCTCACAACTCCTTTCAAATTTCGGGAGATTTTTGCGCATAATGTCTTCGCGGAAAATTTTCCTGATTTTTCATATATCTGGGAGAATGACCTCAAGGCGGACAGCTGTGACTTTATGCTGACGATTTTTCTCAAGGAAGGCCGGCGGTACCAAAAATACCAGGAGCGCCATACCCAGTATATCTATACCGTGGAGGAGTTGGGCGAGAGCCTCGCGGGCTGCGGCTTTAGCTGGCGGGGTATTTTTGACGCATACAGTTGGCGGGAGCCGGAGGAAGAATGTCAAAGATGGACGGTAATTGCACAGCGATAGGAGGATTGTCTATGAGTTGGAGGGCCGGTGTGAGGTATTTTTTGGCAATAGTTATCGTATTATTCTGTATATTCAGGCTCAAATTAGAGCCTGTGATGGCGCCACGGGGAAATCCAAGCTGGTCTCTGATGGCGTTAGGAGACGTTATGCTGGCCGAAGGCCGCAATGCAGGACGGGCCATGGCTAAGCATGGCACAGCGTATCCGTTCGCGAAGATCGCCAGCTTGACGCGAAAAGCAACCCTCACCTTTGCCAATTTGGAGTGTCCTATTGCCGCCTCAGGTTCGCCGTTTCCCGGCAAGCAACTCACCTTCCGGGCTTCGCCCCAAGCCGCTGATGCTTTAGTCTCGGCCGGAATCGACGTGGTTTCACTGGCGAATAATCACATCTTAGACTATAACGAAGAGGCCCTGAGAGAGACAAAGCTGCGCCTGAAGCAAAAAAAGATCGCCTCTGTGGGCGCAGGGGAAAACATACAGGCTGCAAGCGCGCCGCTTTGGTACGATGTGGCCGGACAAAAGGTGGCCTTTTTGGCGGCCAGCCAAATGGCGGATCTGTTTTTCAGTCACAGCTATCCGCGACCGTTCAGGGCCACAGAAAAACGGCCTGGCATCGCGCCTTTAGAGTCTCAGTGGCTATGCGCTGCCATCGGCGCGGTGAGAGAAAAGGCGGATTTGGTTGTGGTTTCGCTGCACTGGGGAACCGAGGATAGTAGTAAGGTAACGACAGATCAGCGCCTGTTAGCTCGTCAGCTCATAGACGCGGGAGCGGATTTGATTTTAGGGCATCACCCGCATGTCTTGCAAGGGCTGGAATTCTATAAACGTCGGCTTATTGTTTACAGTCTGGCCAATTGCATCTTCGATCAAAACGATGAAGCCAATAAAGAAGGAATGCTGCTGACGCTCCAGTATCGAGGCGCGCAATTGCAGCTGGTTTGGGCGCTGCCTATTTACATGTACGAGAAAGGGCAGGCCGCGCTGGCAAAAGACCAGAAAGGCGAGACTATCCGCGGCAAGCTGATAAAATTTTCCGAGGAATTTGGCACGCAGTGCAGTCAGATGGGGGACGGTGTCTATTTTTCCCCGCCGAAAAGAGAAGTCCCGCTTCCGGATGAAAGCGGGACCGCGACTAAGCGCTTTTTTTAGCTAAAAGCAGCAATATACGGATCAGGAAGTAGAACAAAACCAGCGCCAGAAAAGTTCCGCCCAAACCATAGCCCATTAATTTCCAGCCTAAGATCATGTTAGTCAACTGCAAGCGCTCCTTTCTGTCAAACCAGCGATAAGAGCCAGGGGACTAAAGAAAGCACCAGTCCCCCGGCGATGATGAAACCAAGCTGTCCGGCAACG
>DIPB01000060.1:2611-2824 GCA_002426275.1 Firmicutes bacterium UBA5499 | reverse complement strand
CTCGAAATATTTGGCGATCATCAATAGATCCAGGCAAAGCTCGCCGTTATTTTTATCTTCCGCGATGAGCTGGGTTAATTCTGTTTTCACTTTGGTGAAAAGCCCATCTACGATATCGTCGTATTTCATGACCGAGCGCGCCAAGGCCAAATCTTTTTTGACGAAAGACTCGATGCTGTCGCTGACCATTTTGATGGTGGCCTTGGCCATATC
>DIPB01000060.1:2134-2525 GCA_002426275.1 Firmicutes bacterium UBA5499 | reverse complement strand
GCCATATCGCCGATGTGGACCTTGCTTTTGGTATCGTTATTGCGGATATATTTAACGATTTCCGCAATATCGGAAGCTTGATCCCCGATGCGCTCCATGTCCGAGATCATCTTCAAAGCCGAGGAAATGGTGCGCAGATCCCTAGCCACCGGCTGTTGCTGCAAAAGCAATTTCAAACACAGATTTTCGATGTCCCGCTCTTTTTGGTCGATTTCATGGTCTGTGGCGAAAACTTTTTCCATCAGGGAAGCGTCGTCTTCCAACAATGCTTTGCTGGCAGCGGAAATGCTATCCTCACACAGCGCGCCCATTTTGATCAGCTCTACGTTCAATAGTTCCAGTTGTTCGCCAAACCGGGTTCTCATCAACCAAACCTCCCCGTAATATAATC
>DIPB01000060.1:1788-2023 GCA_002426275.1 Firmicutes bacterium UBA5499 | reverse complement strand
ATATAATCTTCAGTCCGTTTGTCCTTGGGCACCGAGAAAATGGCTTCGGTTTCGCCAAATTCGATCAATTCACCTAAAAGAAAAAATGCCGTCTGATCGGAAATGCGAGCAGCTTGTTGCATATTGTGCGTGACCATGACAATAGTATATTTCTTTTTCAATTCCGTGGTCAAATCCTCTATTTTCGAAGTGGAAATTGGATCCAAGGCGCTGGTCGGCTCGTCCATCAGCAGCA
>DIPB01000060.1:0-1645 GCA_002426275.1 Firmicutes bacterium UBA5499 | reverse complement strand
ATGCAAAGCCGCTGCTGCTGCCCTCCGGATAAACCCAGGGCGCTCTTCTTCAGCCTGTCTTTAACCTCATCCCAGATCGCCGCGGCGCGCAGCGAATTTTCCACCATTTCGTCCAGTTTTCCCTTGGAACGAACCCCGTGGGTTCTGGGCCCAAAGGCGATATTATCATAAATGCTCATGGGGAAGGGATTAGGTTTTTGAAAAACCATTCCCACTTTTTTCCGCAGCAAGTTGACATCCATATTGCCGTAGATATCTACTCCGTCAAGGAGCACCTTCCCTGTAATCTTGCAGTCTTCCACCAAGTCATTCATGCGGTTGAGCGTTTTCAGCAGCGTGGATTTACCGCAGCCGGAAGGACCGATGAATGCCGTGATCTGGCAGGGCTGAACATCAAGGTTGACGTCGGTTAGCGCTTGAAAATTGCCGTACATTAAGTCTAAATGCTTGATTGAAAATTTCTCCATTTACCTACCCCCCTGGAGTTTGTGAGCTATGGCGCCAGAGAGAGCGTTGATGAATACGACCATCAGAAGCAAGACTACAGCGGTGGCGTGAGCCTGCTCAACATAAAGTCCCTCTGAAAGCAAAGCGAACATATGAACTGATAGAGTTCTGCCGGAAGAAAGCAAATTGTGCGGGATGCCGGCCACGGTTCCGGCCGTATAGATGAGCGCCGCCGTTTCTCCCACGATTCTGCCGATGCCCAGAATGATACCAGCTAAAATGCCGGGAACCGCGGCTGGCAAGACAATGTGAAACACGGTGCGCAAGCGGCCGGCCCCCAGCGCGAAGCTGCCCTCCCGATAGGAATCCGGGACTGACTTCAACGCTTCTTCGGTGGTGCGCATGATTAAGGGCAAGATCATGATGGCTAAAGTAAGCGAGCCGGCCAACATAGAATATCCCCAACCGAAAGCTATGGAAAACATTAAAAAGCCAAATAAGCCGTAGACGATGGAAGGGATGCCGGCCAAAGTTTCAGCGGTAACGCGGATGATGGACACCAATCTATTGCTGCGCTTTGCGTATTCCACAAGATAGATGGCGGAAAAAATGCCGATCGGCACCGCAAAGGCCAACGAGAGCAGAGTCATGGTCACGGTATTGAAGATCGCCGGCATCATAGAAACATTGTGACTATTGTATTCCCAAGCGAAAAGTTTAAGCGACAGATGAGGGACGCCGCTGACGATGATATAGCCCACCAGAAAAATCATCACGCCAAAGGTAAGCACGGCCGCTAAGATCACCAAAATCAGCAGCAGCAACGACTGGGGATGTTTCTCATAGGATTTGAGTTTTTGCCCTAGCGTGATTTGATTGATGCTCTCCATTAGCAGCCCTCTTTCCTTTTCAACAGTGAAAAACACAGATTTATGATTAAGATGAAAACAAACAGGACCACGGCTGTGGCGATCAGCGCTTCTCGGTGCAGATCCGCAGCGTAGCCCATTTCCAAAACGATGTTGGCTGTCATTGTGCGCACGCCGTCGAACATGCTATGGGGAAATCTCGCCTGGTTCCCGGCCACCATGATCACTGCCATGGTCTCGCCGATGGCTCTGCCCACGCCCAAGATCACGCCGGCCAAGATTCCCGACCTGGCGGCTGGGAGGACAGCATAAAAGACGCTGCGCTCATG
>DIPB01000044.1:4168-6963 GCA_002426275.1 Firmicutes bacterium UBA5499 | reverse complement strand
AACGAAGGTTCAGGATGGAGATACTTGGCAGCTTCCTGCCACACCCCGTGATAATCCACCAAAACATCATCGTATTCTACGGCTGTCTCGCGCATCTTCTGATCCACTTCCCCGACGAAGAGCGGCAGCGCTGTTAAATTGCCGATTTGCTTCTGTTTGCGCAAATCCTCTGCCTTTTCCCGAACCGTCTCCGGCGTCACACTGCGCAAAAGATTCCACGCTATCCATTTGAATGCCGCTTCTTGTACTTGAGGCGAAGACTTGGGGTTGATAATGTAAAACGCTCCCCCCATCTGATTCGCTCTGCCTGCGGGTCCCGCAGGCAGCATTGCCACGCCGATTTCCGAAAGCTCCATGCCATATTGGTTGACAAGCTGCGTCACCCGATCTTGCGCCGCCATCAGCATGCCAATCTGGCCGGCTGAAAACCTGGCCTGCAGATCTTGGGATGTCAACATCAAATTTGATTGCAGGACGTCGTGTTCCCATTTTAAACTTTGAACGAACGTGTATGCGGTTGCAGCTTCGGGAGAATCGAAAACCGCTTTCCATTTGCCATCTGCTTCTTTCTGAAATTCTCCCCCTGCTTGCCAGACCCAATTGAGCATTCCCCAGCCTGCTTCGGCGCCGTTACCCATGATTCCGAACCCGGCAATGCCGGCTTTCCTATTAGTGAGCTTTTCAGCGCACTTGACAAATTCTTCCCAGGTGTCCGGCGGGTCTGGATTCCCGTTTGCATCCACCAAACCCGCTTTTTTGAAGAGAGCCTTGTTATAAAGCAACCCCATCAGATAGCCGTCCTTTGGCAGACCGTAAATTTTGCCCTCGCGAATAAAAGGCTTCATGACATCGTGGTTTAACTGCTCTTTATACTTCCAGTCGTCGAGAAACTCGGTTAAATCCAAAGCATAGCCGCGCTCAGCCACATATCCTTCCGTGGCCCACAGGTCGATTACATCTTCGGCTGTTCCTCCGGCCATGCTGGTGGCAAAGCTGTCGGGACTGTATGGACGATCTGTCCAGCGAATTTCAATATTGGGATATTCTTTATTGAAACGGGCAATATTAGTCTTCAGCCTCTCCACAGCTACTTTATCCGTTTCTTTAGGGCCGGCGTTTATTACCACTACAACTTTCCCATCTTGTTCTGTTTTTACAGCCGCTTTTCTTTGTTTATTTCCAATGATAACGCCCGCTAAAGCCACTGCAATAACCGCGATGACAATCCAAAGCTTTTTCATTTTCCTCCTCCGTTCTATAAGATTGTCAATTCCTTGGGTTACAGGCTATTCAATCAAGAGCAAATCGCCGAATAAAGTAACATCTTTAGCGGAACCAATGCCGCTCATATACTCAATCCAGCCCCGCCCAGAGCCGTCATTATCATTGATCAATAGAGAAAAGCCTAATAGTGTTCCCGCCGCCGGTTTCAGCATCACAAGCTCGCTCCAGGGGATCGCAGCCTCGTAACTTGTGATATTTCCTTTTCTGGTCACGGCAACTTTGACCGTCTCCGGCAAAGGTCCAACGTTTCTTCCGTAAGCAGCCGCCCACCGCCAGGTGATGGCTCCCGTCTGGCCTAAGGCGAAGCCCAATTCGTGATTGCCGTCAGCCCCTATTTTCCATTTGCGGGCGGGATCAATGCCGAATTGCACGCTATCTCCGGACCAGATATCAGAGCCGAGCCCATTTTGGTTGAAAACATCGTCTGTGGCTGCAACCGCCAAATACAAATACTCGTCATCCCATTGCAGGTAGCCGACTCCGCTCAGATCCAACGGTCCTCCCCAGTCTTTAATTTCCTTGATTTGACTTGCCTGGTTCACCCGGAACGGCATCGCTTTTCCCCATTCTGCCTCTGAGAGCTCGCCGTCGACTGCAAGAGGTGTCTTGCGCCGTACAGCCGCCAAAAAGCTCATGTCTTTTTCCAGCAGCAGTTCGTCGCCATGAATTGACGAGACCTCGGCCTCCACACGAATTGGCGTCTGCGGTACGGTTTTGAGCGGCAGCATAAACGTTCGCCGCTCATTAGGCGCCAATGTGAAGGTGAGCGGAGAGGGCGGATTAGCAAATTCCACTGGCGCTGCAACGTTAACAAAGCCGCTGGTGCTGCGGGTGTTTGTACGATTAATTACAGTGACGGCAACGTCCCAGCTCTTCCAATCGGCAGAATCTCTCAGGGCAGGGCTGAGCTCCAGAGCCAGCGATTCTTTTACACTCACCGTGGCTTGAAGCTTGGCTAAGACTCGCTTCCCACCTAAAAGATAGATGGGCAGAAGGTAATCCTTTTTCGCCGCCCCGGCAGGCAGCTTGATGACAAGCTGCGCTTGTAAACTATCTGCTGAAAAATCCTTTTGCTCTTTCATTGTCCAGCCGTTTGGCAAGTCGACTGCCAACTGCTCAACATTAGCGGCCGCCTCCGCGCCGTAAAGCTGAATTGTCACAGCTTCGCCGGCAACGCTGCTTAAAGAGTGGTTTGTCAGTGAAAACAGCGGTTTGCAAACGGCATTAAAATCGCCCAGCAGATAAAGCGGCTGGTCACTCGCAGTCACTGTAAGCACTCCGTCCGTCGGATAAAGCGAAAAACGATTGCCAAATAAATCGACGACCTCCACTTTCGAACTGGCTGTTTTAATTCCTATGGTTTCCTGACTGTTGAGCGCCCACAAAACGAGCAGCTGCTTCTGCTCCGGCAGGGCAAATTTATAGGCGGATATTGCGGGAGACGCTTCCAGTTTCTCCAGGAACTTAGCGCCGTCCAACATCCGATTCATAGTATTGAAAGCGATGAAATT
>DIPB01000044.1:1870-3966 GCA_002426275.1 Firmicutes bacterium UBA5499 | reverse complement strand
GGTCGGATGCCTTTATTCTGCAAATTATACCAATTGAGCATAGCCACAGGGACAGCGGAAGCTAGCGATAAAACATTCATTCTTACGGCGTAGGCGCCTGACTTAAGTTCGGGAACTCCGCTTGTCGTGCTATGCGTCGGCCAGCCGACCTCCGTGATCCAAATGGGCTTAAGCTCGCCGTAACGTTCCATCAACTCTTTGAGCAGCTGCAGATTCTTCAGATAGCCGCCGTCTTCGGGACTGCGCGGATAGCAATAAGGATGAACGGAAACCCCGTCCATGTAATCTAACGCGCCCGCTTTAAAAGCGCGTTCTATCCAACCTAAATCCACGCCGGCGGTGGAACAGCCGATCACTGTCGCGTCGGGATTGACAGCTTTAATCGCCTGATATACAGCCTTAATGAGCTTAGCGTAATCCTCAGGCGGCCTGTTTGTGGGATTGAAACCTTTAATGTTGGGTTCATTCCAAATCTCAAAATGGTTAATCCGTCCTTTGAAATGTTCAACCATGGTAGTGCAATACTTAACAAAGGCCGCGATTGCCTCATCTGTATAAGGAAATCCGCCTTGATCGTAAAAGCGATTGCCGAAGTTCAATTCCAACAGAGGCGTCAAGCCCTTTTGCAGAGATGTATCGATTCTTTCATCCCATTCCGGGAGAATTTCAATTTTGCCCTTTGTTTTTTCGGCATTTCCCCAACACATCTCATCTCGATACCAAGTGGCGCCGCTGAGCCGCAAAAGCTCTAAGTTTTCCGCCAGTGGGTTTTTCGCCAAACCATGCTGAAAATGCGTTTGCGCGCCTACAATGCCGGTTCTGGGCTTCTCGCTTGGAGAAAGGCAACGGCTGAAAGGTATCTGCTTTTTAAGCATGATCTTCTGATCGGAACTGCTGATTTGCAGGACTAAATTGAAACAGCCGTTGAGTCTAAAATCATCGAGCGCTATCTGCCGAGTCGCGCTTTCGCCAGCATCTAAAGCAACCCCCATTGTATTCCGCGGGAAGGACCGATCGTTAGCTTCCACCCAATAACGGACATTAAGCTGCCTCCTTTGATCAGAGTAATTCGTGAAGCGCAGGGAAAATTGGATTTCATCTTTGTCTGTAAAAATATTCCCCAATTTAGGGCTGCCGGCTTCCAGCGTCACGCTTTCGGCTTCCGTCAAGAGAGCCACTACGCTGACGCCGCCGACGTATACTTTCCCCTTAGCCACTGTGGTCCCCGTGCGAGGTTCAACCAATAATGATTTAATGCTGATTTTACCGTTCATCACGCCGTCATTGGCGCCACCCCAATGAGTGCTCAGCGCCGAAGGATCTTTCAGCTTAAACTCAAGCAGCTTCCAGCCGTTCCAGGTAATGGGAACGCTTCGGTATTGAAATATTTGTCCGAAATCGTCGCCCAGACGAAGAATGAAATTGTGGCCGGAGCCGTCGCCATAGAGCCAAATCCTTACTACATCTGCCGTGACGGGAAGCGGGAGCGCGGCTGAATAGTCACAGTTATTAAACTGACCTGCCACACCGAGAAAATCATATGTGAGCTCTAACGATTGCTCCCCTACTTTCAGCGGGTTGGTTACCAATCTGTTGGCCGTGCCGGGGCCGTGGTTTTGACCGCCGTTTGACCAGGTTACGCTGGTAAACGGCAATGCTTGCTCCACTTGGAAGAGTTTCTCTTCAGCCATGGCGAAGTTAAGACACCCCAGTAAACACAAAAACGCGACCAGTCTGACGCTTTTCCAACTCATTTGCTTCCCTCCTGCGTTATATTTGAGTTAGTTCACAGGCAATACATACTGCCTCGTATACAATCAAAAGCTTGCTTCTACAGTCAAGGCCGAGAGATTGCCGTCGTAAGAATTTGTTGTCGCAATCTGATCTGTGAAAGAGACGAATTGCTGCGTGAGGCTCACCTGGACTTGCGGGGTAACGACGAGCTTCAAGCCGAGCATGAACGTGTTATGCACCTCACGGCGGGACTCTGCGGCAGCCGAACCGGCTCTGCCGGTCAGCTTATTCCCGGCCAAGATTTTCCAGCCAGGCTGCAGCTCGTAGCTCAGAGCCACGTCTACAATCGCGTCCTGCAGAGA
>DIPB01000044.1:0-1571 GCA_002426275.1 Firmicutes bacterium UBA5499 | reverse complement strand
AAGGCAGGCGAGAGCTCTCGCGCATAGACGCCTGAAGCCGCCACTTTCACTCTCGGCCAAGGTTTATATGCGGCTTCCAGCTGCACGCCGCGGCGGTTGGGAGTGGCCAGGCCGTAAGGCAGCGCTTCGTTTGCGGCCTCCGCGTTGCTTCCTCCCATGAGCGTCAGCGCGCCTTGAGAGCCGAAAACTCCCGCCTCGGAAAGCGCATAGTCTCTGGACTGAGCGGCGGGCGCGCGGTAGAGCGCTCCCGCTTGCGACGCTCGCAAAAGCGCGCTCAGCCGCTCGGCTTGCCAAGTCAGCTCCCCATACCAGGCGCGATCTTCGGCCACAGGACTGAGCCGCGTCAGATCCGGATTATAACTGCTTCTCACATATTCTCCATTGAGCGATAAATCGCGCCACAGGTTCCGGGCTTGCAATGCCAGGCCCAGAGTTTTACCGTCCACGGCCGCGCCTGAGCCGGACGCCAAATCGTCTTTCACTTCCAACCAATTAATCCCTACGGCAATGTCCGCTTGCGGCAAGAGCCTCATTTGCAGACCGGTGAGGAAACGATGTCTGGGTCCGGGATTGGAACCGTCTCTGCTGCGAAGCTTGGCGGCCAGCGCCTGAACGCTGAAATTATCGATTTGGTATTGACTCCACAGTCCTCCCAAGCGTCTGCCAGTCCCCTTGATCCCCTGTTCTTCCCGGTACGCTGCTTTCAAATCGCTAAAGAGTTCGGATTCGAACCAGACGGGATACGACGGGTAAGATAAAGTCAGGGGCGTGAACTCCGCCCAATATGATCCCACAATCGTTTTCAGCTGCGCGAAATCTGTGGAAATTGCAAGGTGATCAACCAGAAATTTACTTGAGCCAGCCCAAATATTTGAGCCTTTGATGCCGGCTGTGATGGTAATATTGGGAGACGGCCTGCCGCTAAAAAAGAGGCTGTGGGTTTCATTGGCTTTGCTGCCGCTTTTCTGTGTTTCCGTCTCCACCGGATCATAGGACAGCGGGCGTCCCAAAAAATCCAGCGCTGAGCCGGCGCCGGGTCCGGTAATGGAAAAAGCGCTGACCTTGGCGGCGCCGCTTCCTTGGAGCTCCACGCTTTTTTGTGCGTTTTCCAAACGGCTTTGCTCTTGTTTCAATTCAGAGATGGTTTTCTGCACGTCAAGCAATTTATACTGGAAGTCCCATAATTGCTGTTCCAAATCCTCGCTATCCTGTTGTTCCGCTTCCATTTGCATGAAAGGAAGCGGATAATCTTCCGCAGCCGCAGCAGCGCAAAAGACTAAGATCAGGAAAATCAATGCACGTTTCATTTGCCGGCCTCCTTTAAAATCCGCTCCAGTATTCTACCGCCAGTCTCTGCGTTTGATTCACCTTTTTGCTGCTGCTCAGTTCAAAGACGAGCCGCAGCGAAGTAGACGGCCCAACCGGCGTTTTCCATTCCAGCTTGTGGCGGTGCGTCACCGGAGCATCCTGGGAGAAAAGAGGATAATATTTCCAACGGAGCGTAGAGTTAAACACCCTGAAATTCCCAATCGCAAAGGGCACCCTTTGCAATTGCGCCTGCTGCTCCTTTA
>DIPB01000077.1:5665-11700 GCA_002426275.1 Firmicutes bacterium UBA5499 | reverse complement strand
AGATAGCCGCTTTGGTCCTGAACTGTCCAGTGGCTGGTAGCGGCTTGAGAGTGCAGCCATACGCCTTCATGTAGGCCAATGCCGCAAGACCAGGTGTCTGTAGCTCGGCTCACGGGAGCGATCAGGCAAAATAAGCTCAGGAAGATGGGAAGAGTTGGCTTCATGGAAATTCACCTCTCTTAGCTGCATATTCGCGAAAAAAAACGGAGTTCCTGCTTCTGGAAATATTTCCTCCTCTTGCCAAGCAGGATTATATATGCCGGAAGCGAATTTTGGTTTAGAGCGATAATAAGGAGAAATCATGGAACTAACGCTGAAATATCCATCTAGACTCATTTCCGCAACTTTTTTGGCAAGGCCCAACAGATTTTTAGCCGAAGTCCTGGTGGAAGGCTCCCAGACTTTGGTCCATGTTCCGGATCCGGGACGGCTCAAAGAACTGTTGCTGCCGAGCGCGGAGGTTTATTTGCGGCCTGCGGCAGGACCACGAAAAACGAAGTTTGATCTTGTGCTGGTTAAGAAGGACGAAACGCTGATTTCTTTGGACAGTATCCTCCCCAATAGACTAGTTGCCCGGGCCCTTGAGGCGGGTTTTTTCTCAGAACTGGTCCGGTATCCCATAATTCAGAGGGAAATGCAATATGGAGCAAGCAGGTTGGATTTTTGTCTCACAGGCCCGGAGGAGAAATGCCTGCTGGAAGTGAAATCAGTGACTTTGGTGCAGAACAAGCTCGCTCTATTTCCCGATGCCCCTACCCAAAGAGGAGCCAGGCATCTGCGGGAATTGAGCAAAGCCAGAGCGGAAGGAATGCGCGCCATAGTTTTATTCATCATTCAAAGATCCGACGCCGCCGCATTTTCACCGCATAAGAAAATGGATCCGGTCTTTACTGAGACGTTAAAACAAGCGTACGTTTCGGGCGTGGAAATCTGGGCATATAAATGCTCGCTCACTTTGCAGGCAATAACGCTGGGAAGCCCTGTACCCGTGGTTTTATGAAGGAAGAAGTCTTCTTTGCTGGGAATTAATACGAGAAGGAGTGATACGCATGAATAGCATGCGCAGTAAAGTTTGGGGGATCGGCGTCATTTGGTTAGGCCTCGCCTTACTTGCCCGGAATTTCAATCTCGTTTTCTTTAGGGATTTTTTGAGTCAGTTTTGGCCGCTTTTGATTGTACTGTTTGGTCTCACCTATTTCATGGAATCTGGAAAGGAAAGCAAAGCGGTTGGTTTGCTCATTGTCGTTTTGGGCTTGGGACTTTTAGGCGATCACCTGGGTTGGTTTGCGTTTAATATGCGTAATTTTTGGAATATATTTTGGGCGCTGGCCTTGATCCTCTTCGGTTGGCTGATCCTCAGCGGGGGAGCAGCCGGCAAGCCCAATCTAGTCGTGATGGGCGGCCTGGAACGCAAAGGCTCGCCTTGGGAGCTAAAAAGCGGTTCGTTTTTTGTTATTATGGGAGGAGTGGACTTGGATTTAAGAGATGCGGTTATACCGGAAGGGGAAACGAATTTAGACTTCACTATAGTCATGGGCGGCGTTGATCTTCGCGTGCCTGAAGATATTGAAGTTCATTGCCAGGGTTCCGCTGTCTTAGGAGGCCTGGAATTTTTCGGGCAAAGCGCCGGCGGAATCTATGGGGGACGCACCTTGCAACAGGGCAGCGTAACTGCCGGGAAAAAGGTCACAATCACCTGCCGGACGCTGATGGGCGGCGTGGAAATAAAATAACGTCTTCAGCTTGCGGCTGAGGAGTCATTTCAGCGTTCAAGCAGCTCAGGCAGCTTTATGGACGAAAAGGAGGAAAAGCCATCCCGCGGGATGGCTTTTCTGCATTGGGAAAATCATGTCAAGCCAGAGGCGAGAGTGCGGCGCTCCATCAGTCCAAAGAGATTTGCACCAGCTTCGCCTTGGTACCGGAGACCGCGTTCAGCTCTGTTTCCAACGCCTTGAGGCTCTCATCTGCGCCGGCAAGCTGCAGAAAGATGACCCCATGGTTTGTGCATCTGTCTTCAGTTCCCTCGTGCAACCCCAATCTGGCTTTGATCTGGCAGCCATATTTAGTGAGGATGCTCTGAAGTTGAGGCGCGGTATCCACCCGATTGCCAAGAACAATGACCATCGTCGAGATTTTAGACATTCTGTTCCCTCCTCGTTTGTTAGTATTTTCTATTTCTAGTTTTAATTATCCCCCAGATGATGTCAGCAGAGATAAAACATCACGAGGCGCGGGTAAAGCCCAGATCCCGCAGCCACTTGCCGCAAAGCTCCGTCCAGTCTGCGCTCAGCCCTTCGCCAAGGCCTAAGCCATGTCTGCCGTGAGGGAAGACGTGCAGGGCAAAAGGGACATCATGATCCCGCAAGGCTTTTGCCAATAAGAGGCTGTTTTCCACAGGCACGCCGTCATCGTCTGCAGTATGCCAGATAAAGGCGGGAGGGGTTTGGCTGCTTACTGCCTTTTCCAAAGAAAACTCCTCCACAAGGTTTGCAGGCGGATTTTCACCCAAAAGGTTAATCATCGATTCCCGATGTCCATAGGGACCGAAGGAAATCACAGGATAACAGAGGATCATGGCATCTGGACGAGAAGACACCCGTGCCTGAGGATCTTCGGAGGCGACGTTGCCGGGGGTAAAGAAGACGCCGCTTGCGGCCGCCAGGTGGCCGCCGGCGGAAAAACCCAAA
Organism: Firmicutes bacterium UBA5499; assembly: GCA_002426275.1. Taxonomy (GTDB): domain Bacteria; phylum Bacillota; class DTU084; order DTU084; family DTU084; genus UBA5499. The sequence continues at coordinate 9,013 of DIPB01000077.1, read as the reverse complement.
ATGCCAATCTGGCTGGGCTCGATATTGAAAGCTTTCGCTTGGCTGCGCAGATACCGGATCGCCTTTTGCGCATCATTGAGCGGCGCTGGATGGCGAGCCAGACGATAGTGCAGAACGAATGCCGCATAGCCCAGACTGTTTGCCCATCGGGCAATTGGTTCTCCCTCGTGGGGAGCTAAGTCGGCGTAAGCGCCGCCGGGGCAGACGATGATGGCTCCAACTGGTTTTTTGGAAGGAACCGGATAAGGATAGAGCAACGCTTTATGATCTTGCGAAAGAGGAATTGACGATTGCATGAGAAAGACTCCTCCCAATAGGTTTTAATAAAGTATTCTGCCAAAGCATGGCAGTTCCTGCAGGTTTTAAGCCGCCAAATAGAGAATTATGACAGTATGGAAAAATTGAAACTGATAATATAGGAGAGAGAAGGTGTTGTTGGCAAAAATGGAAAAAGAGGGGGAAACGTGCAATGGACGAAGAAATATGGAGCGCGTATCTGGACTCGCTCTCATTGAAAGAGCTACGGGATTTCGCCCAGATGCTGGCTCTGCCGGTGCCCGGGTATCGCAAAGAACATAAGAATACTCCCAAGAAGATTCTCTTGAATCATTTTAGAAAATATCCGGTTTTAGCCAAAAGAGTATTTGAGCTTGCGGAGATCAGGAAGCAGATCAGGGACGAGACAGAAAACAAAATTGAAAATATCAAAGAAAATCTGGCGGAATATATCTCTTCTTATGGGTGCTTGCAATTAACCGCGGCGCTAGCTTCCAGCGATGTACAAGAACTTCAAGAGTTGGCAGATGAATTATTCGATATTCTAAAAGACGCAAACAATAGAGAAAAAGCTTCAGCGGCAAAGGCGGAACCACCAAGCGGGGAATTAAAGGTTGAACTCGAAAAACTAAATAAAAAGCTCAAGAAAATCGAAAAACAGCATAAGGAATTACAAAGCAAAAATGAAAACTTGCAGGCGAAGTTAGAAAAGGAGCGGGAGAGCTGGAAGAAAAAAGCCGCCGCCTTCCAGCAGAGCATAGAGCGGAAGGACGAAGAGCTCGCATTGTGGCAGAGCAGGAACGAACGAATAAAATTACAGGTCGCACAGCTAGAAACGGAAAAGAGCAAAATGGAACAAGAGCTGACTGATTCGTGCCGGAAGATTTTGGTGGCAGGCACGGAAGATCGTCCTCCGCAAAGAAATAGGATTGGAAATGAACAGGTCATCATCACTTATGCGGCTTGCCAGGGGGAAGACATCTCGCATCTGTTCCGGCAGCAAGATTACATTTTCCTGCAATCAACGGGTTTATCTAATCTACTGCGGGCTAAGATTTACACGCTCTGTCTGCGGTTGGGCAAACAGCCGCTGGAAGTGACGGGAGAGGAAGAAGTGCTGGAAAAGCTGGCAAAAGTTTTGGAGGAGAGAAAATGACAAAAAAATGGGAGTGCCTGTTGGCCGGCAGACTAGCCTTAAAAGAAGAACTTCTGGAAGGACAAGAGCCGGTTTTCATAAATAATAATGACGCCGTGCAATTCTTGCTAAAAGTGCAGAGCTACGGACCTGAAGACTGCCCCACAGACGAGCTGTTCACCTGTTGGGGCAATAAGATAGAACGATTTGGTTTTGAAGATGATTCCCGTTTATATGAACCGGTACGCACAGATAAACTGGTCAAATTATTGCAAGATAAAATAATACTGTTTAAGCCAAGCGCCAGTCATAGCGGAGACGGAAGGATACATTATATCGCGGAACCAAAGGCCCTCTTAGATAGGCCGGCGGAAGTGGACAGCCAAACGAAATTGCTACCGCTTTTGCTGGCCGGCTTTGAAGGAGATGCCTTGAGCGAAGCGCTGCTGGAGCGAAAAACTTTGGGACGTTTCCAGAGTTATCCCAGGGAAATGCCGCAGCCGATTGCCGTGGTAGACAGCTGCCTTGCTCAGGTTTACGGTCCGGTAGCGGGCCTGGTGAGCAGGCGTGATGAACTGACAGCCATAATTCAAGAGCCTTTACGCAAAGCGCCGTTTCCCAGCCAATTCGCCCAGACGGCTCTCATTTATGAAAATTTGATTTTGCTTGCCGAAAACGTAGCGCAAAAGCTGGAGAAGGAGCTAAAAGAAGGCCAAGAGGTAACCGCGCCGGACAGTGGGCAAATCGTTCATGAGGCCGGTTCTCCTGTAGAAGTTAGATTTCTGGAAGATTTCCATGCCTTCACCCGCTCCGCGGGATTTTTATACAGCAAAGAAGACATGGAAAACCTGCATTTAGCATTCAAATGCGGCAGTTTAGTGCTTTTAGCCGGCATGACCGGCATCGGTAAGTCCCAGCTTGTCCGGCTTTACGGAAAGATGTTGGGCTTGGGAGAAAGGTTTTTGATGTTGCCTGTAAGTCCCACTTGGCATGAAGATGCGGATCTCATCGGCTATTTGGATACTTTAAATATGCTCTACAGGCCTTCCACAGAGCTGGTGGATTTGCTTTTGGCTGCTCAGGCCAATCCCGAGGCTTTATACCTGATCTGTTTTGATGAGATGAATCTGGCGCGGCCTGAGCATTATTTTGCGCAGTTTCTCAGCGTCCTGGAAGCGCCTGCTGAAGAGCGGTATCTCACATTGTATAATCCCAAACTGCAAAGCCGGGTTTATAACTCCGGCCTCTATCCGGCTAAGGTGAGAATCGGCGATAATGTGCTGTTTGCAGGCACGATCAATGTGGACGAATCTACTTACGCTTTCAGCGACAAACTCCTGGACCGGGCCAATGTGATCAGCCTCCAGCTGGATTCTTTCACTGAGCTGGCGAGACTGGTTCCCTGCCAGGCCCCCAGAATCTATCCTGTCAGCGCGGGAAGCTATAACGGTTGGCGTTACAGCGCCTGCTCCGGCCTTTCCTTGCGAGACAGCGAGCTGGCCTTTTTTGAAGAACTGCAGGCGGCTTTTGAGGAAGTAGACTTGCAGCGCGGATTCGGCTACCGCGTCTTGCGGCAGATAGATTGTTATCTGGCCAATCTTCCCCAGATGAAAGATTGGCTTACCCGAGGCGAGGCTCTGGATCTGCAGGTAGAGCAAAGGATTCTCCCTAAGCTTAGAGGGCCTAAGGAACAATGGGAAGCTCTGATCGGAAGGCTTAAGGGAGGAGAACTCGCCGATAGCCTGTTGGAGAAGGTCTTCAATCAATATCCCATGGTGAGCGACTTTTCCCGTTCCCGCTCTGCCTTGAAGCGGAAAGCAAAGGAGCTGGGCTGGTATGGGTATGCGTCGTAACGACTTACCCTTTGAGCTGCGGTTTTATCTCTACCGTAATGCGATAGATAATCGGGACTGCTCTCTCACCGTCATGGACGATTT
>DIPB01000077.1:0-5576 GCA_002426275.1 Firmicutes bacterium UBA5499 | reverse complement strand
CTCTCACCGTCATGGACGATTTTGTGGAGGACCCGCAAGCCGTTGAATCGAGCTACGTACAGATGAGAGAGTTTTCCCAAGTTGAAGTGGAGCTTGTGGCCAAGGAACCCGGGACTTGGAAGTTATACCTGGCGGGCCTTGAGCGCAGCGATGATCTTTCTATCCAGCGGGAAGGCAAAGAGGTCTGGCTGCCGGCCGGACGGAGGATCAAGCTGAGCGGCTATGCGGACGACGAGCCATGGATCCCGGGATATTATGACGTGCAGGTTCGCTGCGGGCAGAAGCGTTATTATAATTTGCTTTACGTTTGTCCTAAAGGCATGACCACCGGCCAACTGGATTTGATGCGCCAAGAGATTGAAGACTTAGCGGCTGGCCTGGCTATGGACGTGGTGGGAAGCAATAGAGCTAATATGTCTGCTGCGGACTATTATCGTTTGCAGCTCCTGTGGCAGAATTTCCCCAGGCTGTGCGCAGCGGTCACGGATATCATCCAGCGGCCTTCCCAGCAGGTCACCCGCAGCTGGCAGGTTGTACCTTTTCCGTGTGCCAAGAGGATCACCAAACAGAGCATCAGCTGGCTGGGCAAACATCCCCAGGCCATGGCAGCCGACGGTCCCAGCTTTATCCTTTCGGGTAAAGGCACGGTTCTCTATGATCTGCCGGAAAACCGCTGGCTGGCAGACGCTCTAGATCAGATTATCGCCTGCCTGCAGCAAATAGCCGCAGCCGCGGATAAGGATAGCCGCAAATGCGCCCAACACATGCAGGAGCAGCTGCGGGCTTTGCGCAGACGGCCGCCCTTAGGACACCTTGCCGGGCAAAGCGAAGGCTGGTCTTTGACCATGTTCAAAGACGGCAGGTACCGGCTGCTCTATGAACTCTGGCGGCAGCTATTTAAGCCCGGCGCCGTTCATTTCCGAGGACAGTTGGGCTGGAAGCGGACGGATTTATTGTTTGAATACTGGTGTTTTCTGCGCCTCATTACGGCCTTGCAGGAGCTGGGGTTCAGTTTATCGGGTGGGACGCTGCTGGAAGGACAGCTGGCCAAGGAAGGCGCCGTGGTCTCGCTCAAGCCGGGCACGAAGGTGGAGCTGGCCAGCGGAGAGAAGACGGTGGTGGTCACCTATGATGAGACTCTGCCTCACACCGCAGCTGAAGCCCGCGGGCGCGGACAATTTCTCATGGTGTTCTCGCCCCATGATCGGCCGGATCTCAGGTTGGATTTTTACCGGCGCGGCCAGTACAGCTATACGGCCATCATGGATGCGAAATACAGGCATCCCAGCAGGATTTGGGACAGGAGAGTTTTAACCGGCGAACGAGTGAAGTGGCCCGCCGCCATGGAGCAGATTTCAGCCTATAAATATTCGGTTTCCGCCATCGACCAACCGAACGTGCGCTGCGTGCGGGAAGCAGCTTTGATCTGTCCGCCGGTGGGCCAGCCGCATTTGGACTATGATTCAGATTCTAGGCTGGCCTTGGTGACGGCTGGCCCCGGAGGGGGCGCCGCGCTGAAAGAATATTTGGCAGGTAAAGTCATAGCCTAGGAAAACCAGCAGAGCACGATTCCCGCTGCGGTTCCCAGAGCAAAAGCTCCGGTGGCATAGTACTGGCGGCTCAGCTCCTGAGAGCTCGGAATCAGCTTATCCACCACAATGCAGAGCATAGCGCCTCCTGCGAAGCCCAAAGAGGCGGCCAAGAGCCCCCGGGAGAAGCGGCCGATGACGGCGCCGATGAAGGTGCCGACCGCCATGGGCAGACCTGTGAGCACGGTGGCCAGAAGAATCTTTCCCCGCCTCACCCGGGCGATCCGCATTGGCACTCCGATGGCTAATCCTTCCGGGATGTTGTGGACTGTCATCACCACAGCCACCCCAAAGCCCAGGCTGGCTGTGGCGGCAAAGCCGGCTCCCACGGCTAACCCTTCCGCAAAATCGTGCATGGCAACTCCCAAAGCCAACAGGATACTGGTGGCCAGATTCTGATCTTTTATGGGTTTGAGTCTGCGCAGACACCAGTCCAATGCCACAATGACGACGAAACCAAAAAGCATCCCGGCCAAGCCCCACAGCAGGCCGCCAATGTCGAAGGCGCTGGTGAGCAGATCAAAAGAAACAACGGCAAACATCAGGCCGCCGGAGAAACCCAACAGCCACCCCAAAAGGTTTTGGCTTTGGTGCAGGACGATGGCAATCATCCCGCCCAGGCCTGTGCCCACCACGCCGCTGAGCAGCCCCACAGTGGTGGTGAAAAGCAAATTCATTCCGTTCGCCTCCCGTGCTTTACGAAAGCTGGCCGTGTATGCTAGAATAGAGGTAACTACTTTTACAATTTATGACCGCTTTGGGATATTTATGAAAAGATAGTGGCAGGGGGGAGAAGTCCTGTGATTAAGAAAAAAGTTGAGAACATCATTTGGAATAAGGCGCGGGAGTGTATGGAGCCGGAAGAGAAAGAGCGCCTGCAGCTTGCGAAGCTGCAGGCGACGGTCAAACGAGTCTACCAAAAAGTGCCGCATTACCGCCGGGCGCTGCAGGAGCGGGGAATAGGGCCCGAGGATATTTGCAGCCTTGCTGATCTAAAGCAGCTGCCGTTTACCGTCAAGCAAGATCTGCGGGATAATTATCCCTTTGGCATGTTCGCGGTGCCCAAAAGCGAGATCGTCCGCATCCACGCTTCTTCCGGCACCACAGGGAAGCCTACGGTGGTAGCGTATACCAGGTCTGATTTGGATAACTGGGCCGAGTTGGTGGCCCGCTCGCTAGTCTGTGCCGGCGCCACCCACGAGGATACTGTTCAGGTCGCCTATGGCTACGGTCTGTTCACCGGGGGCCTCGGCGCCCACTATGGAGCCGAACGGATAGGCGCCACAGTGGTGCCCATCTCCGGCGGCAATACGGAAAGGCAAGTCACCTTGATGCAAGACTTCGGCGTCACAGTCCTGGCCTGCACCCCCTCCTATGCCCTGCATATCGCGGAGGTGGCCCGGGAGATGGGCTCTGATCTCAGGGAGCTGCCCCTTAGGGCCGGAATTTTCGGCGCGGAACCCTGGTCCGATAATATGCGGAAAAAGCTGGAGGCAGAAACTGGCATCAGCGCCGTGGATATCTACGGGCTCAGCGAGGTTATGGGCCCCGGCGTCGCCTGCCAGTGCCAGGTTAAAGAGGGGCTTCACGTTTTCGACGATCACTTCCTGGTGGAAGTCATCGATCCGGTGAGCGGGGAGACACTGCAGCCCGGACAGGAAGGAGAATTGGTCTTCACTTCCTTAAGCAAAGAGGCTTTCCCCATCATCAGATATCGTACCCGGGACGTGAGCGCCATCATCGAAGGACCATGTCCGTGCGGGCGCACCCATGTGCGCATTAAGAGGATCTGCGGCCGTACGGACGACATGCTGATCATCCGCGGGGTGAACGTCTTCCCCTCCCAGATCGAAAGCGTCCTCTTGGAGATCGGCGAGACTGAGCCCCACTATCAGCTGATCGTGGATCGCCATGGCCAGATGGATGAGCTTGAGGTGCTGGTGGAAGTATCCGAGCACATGTTTTCGGATAAAGTAAGAGGGCTGGAGGAACTGGAGCGAAAAATACATCACCGCATCGTGGGGTTGCTTGGCATCTCCTGCAAGGTAAAGCTGGTTGAGCCTAAAACCATTGAGCGTACCAGCGGCAAGGCGAAGCGAGTTATCGACAGGCGGAAAATCTAAATTCGAGGAGGGAGCTTTGATGCAAGTTACTCAAATCTCAGTGTTTTTGCAGAACACAGCCGGAAGGCTGGCGGGAGTAACCAAAACCTTAGGCGAGGCGGGAATCAATATTCGCGCCCTTTCCATCGCCGATACCAGTGATTTCGGGATCTTGCGCCTGATCGTAGACCAAAGCGAGCGCGCCTTAGCTTGCCTCAAAGAGCACGGTTTCGCTGTGAGTAAGACGGAGGTCATCGCGGTCCGCGTTCCAGATCAACCCGGGGCGCTTTCTCGCATTTTAGCCCTTCTAGAAGAGACCGGCATCAATATCGAATATCTCTACGCGTTTGTCGGCCGCTCAGGCGGAGATGCGGTGGTGGTTTTCCGGGTGGAAGAACCTCAGCGCGCTCGGGTGGTGCTCTCGGAAAACGGCATCGAATTTTTGAATGAAGAGCAGATCAATAAGTTTTAGGAGCGAAGCCATGAAGATTGTAATCGCGCCGGATTCTTTTAAAGGCAGCGCCTCGGCAGGTCAAGTGGCCGAGGCGCTGGCTCGTGGGTGGAGAAAAGTTTTTCCCAACGCGCTTGTGATGACTTTGCCCATGGCCGACGGCGGCGAAGGAACCACGGAAGCTTTAGTGGCGGCCACGGGCGGAACCACCGAAACCGTAGCTGTCCAGGATCCGCTGGGCAGGCCGCTTGAGGCAAGTTTCGGAATTTTAGGCGATGGCCAAACCGCTGTGGTGGAAGTGGCGGCAGCTTCAGGACTGCCCCTTTTATCCGCCGCGGAGCGGAATCCGCTTCTGACCACAACGTACGGTACGGGGCAATTGATCCGCGCGGCCATGAGGAAAGGAATCAGCCGCCTGTTAATCGGCCTGGGCGGCAGCGCCACTGTGGACGGAGGCGCGGGCCTGGTCAGCGCCTTGGGAGCCAAGCTTTTGAACGCCGCCGGCCGACCAATCGGACCGGGCGGCGGCAGCTTGGGAGAATTGGCCCAAATTCAGCCGGGGGAGCTGCCGCGGCTAGTTGGCAAAGTTGAAATTTTGGCAGCTTGCGACGTGGACAATCCCCTCACGGGGCCCAATGGGGCGGCTGCTGTCTTCGGGCCGCAGAAGGGAGCCGCGCCGGATGAGGTCTCGCGATTGGATCGCAACCTGGCGCACTACGCGAAGCTGATTGCCCGGGATTTAGGCGTTCAGGTAGACCGGCTTGCCGGGGCGGGAGCTGCAGGCGGTTTGGGAGCGGGTTTGGTCGCCTTTTTGGGTGCGAAGCTGGTCCCGGGCATTGAGATGGTAATGGCAGCGTCCGAGCTGGAAGAGAAATTGCAAAACTGCGATCTGGTGATCACAGGCGAGGGCAAACTGGACGGCCAAAGCGCCAGAGGCAAGACCCCGGTGGGGGTCGCCAGGCTGGCCGCCAAAGCTCGGATTCCAGTTTTGGCCATCGGCGGGGCCATCGCCCAGGATGCGGACGAGCTTTATGAGCAGGGAATTGGCGCCATGCTCAGCATCACGCCGGGACCCATATCACTTGAGACGGCCATGGAGCAAGGGGAAAAACTCCTTGAAGAGACGGCTCAGCGTGCGGCTAGGCTCTTCGCTCTCAGCGGCTGGCGAGATTAAGCCCAAGAGCTGAGGAGGGGAGAGTGTGGACAGTCGCAGGCGCGTGCAGCGGACGCTGGCTTTCGAAGAAGTAGACAGGCCGCCAAGGGATCTGTGGGTACTGCCTGAAGCGGCAACGCTTTGCCTGAGAGAGTTGGAAGAAGTCAGGCGAAAATACCCGCCGGATTTCGCGGCGCCTCGTTTTCGTTACGGCAGGGGCAGACGGCAGCGGGGAGAAGCCGGGAAAGAGGGAGCATATGTCGACGCCTGGGGATCGGTCT
>DIPB01000075.1:15665-16878 GCA_002426275.1 Firmicutes bacterium UBA5499 | reverse complement strand
CTCTTTCCAGCGAAGAGCCGGTTCCCACTGTCCAATGAGAAAGATCCGAAGCGGTAAAACAGGGATTGGGCATGACCAAAGACGCGGCAGCTGTGCTCAAAGTCCAAAGAGCGATTGCAGCCAATAAGAAAAGTGATTTCAAGATTCTCTTCATGCGCTAACTCCCCTTCCTACTAAAAGTCTATGTTTAGCGAACAAGTGCCCAGTTGCCCGAAAAATTCAGTCTGGGGAGAGCGTACTCTCCTCGCTAGCTGATACTTCCACTCCATGGCATAGTCGGCAGCGACGTTCTGTTTGAATTTAAGCAAGCCAAACTGCTCATTACATCCTTCAGCTTTCACCTGTCGAAAGCCTACAGCCAGCCTATTGACGTTCAATCCCACTTCAAAGACGGCTTGATCCTTTTTTATGAGCTCACTGACAGTTGTGTTCGCGTCATCGTCTCTGCTGGTGCGAACGCTGCCTAGTGCCAGCTCTAAAGTCGCGCCCTTTATGACTTTCGAAACATCCAGCGTGAAGCGCGTTTTTCTTTCTCCATAATGAATTAACTGTTGCGGGATGCTCTGAATCGCTCCGCTTTGATCGAGCTCTTCATAACTGGGACGAATCTGCGCTCCTCGGGAGAGCATAAAGGCAATCGTATTGTTGCCCAAAGGCAGCTGAACAGTCAAACGTGAGCCCATACGATTGGCGGAAGCAATTCCGAAAGGAGCAAGCTCTAAGTCTGCCTCCTCCAGGGGATTGCCTTGGATAGTCAAAGCATCCAGCGGATCCTGAACCGTCAGCAACGTCTGGGATGGAGATTGTGCTCCAATTGAGATAAAATCCGGATCAACGCGCCAATTTTCAACTTTTAACTTTCGATTTTCATCGCCTATGGCCAGCTCAACATACCTCGCTTTGCCAGTTAAAAAATCCAATTCAGGCAAAGAGCCATCGTCAAATGAACTTCCCGCCCACTGGCCCAGCAAAGAGAGACTGGCACGGGGCTGCCAGGAGAGAGTACAGCTGACGACCTTATTGCCCGGCCACCCCGCCAAAGGTCGCTCCGCGCGGCGGATCATCTCCACAGTCCCAAAATCAATGTCCAAACCTGCCGCAAGCGGCGTCTTCACCGTACCGCCCACTAAATATGTATCATTTTGTTTGAGTACGGAAAAAAAGCCTTTAGCGGTTTGATTCTCCCAGAGGACTCCCTCTAGCGCGCGCCCCG
>DIPB01000075.1:13884-15551 GCA_002426275.1 Firmicutes bacterium UBA5499 | reverse complement strand
TGGCACTTCATCGGGACTGTCCCAACGTTCCTTTCTTTCCAAGAGAAAAGGACTCGTCTCCCAGCCGTCAGGCTCAGGCGTCGCCAATAAAAGCGGCGATAACTGAAGAAAAAAACTTCCCGCCCGCAAATGATAATTCTTCTGCAAATCCACATAGAAATTCACCGGTTTGAACAATCTGCCGCTCCACGGCCAGATCCCTTGCCCATACCATTCCTGAACAATTCGCAGTTCTTCCGTCGGCCGGCCGGTTATCTTCAAGCGAAAGGCTTCGTTTGCTACACTGCCTCTGGTCTGAACAGCGCCATTCCATTCGATGGGATCATAACCAAACGGGCTGCCATCAAAATCTACAGCTTCATCTGTGCCGCCGTCGAGCTTGAGCCAGGCTGCTTTGACCTTCGAGCTACCGCCAAAGGCGAGCACGGATAGCCCAATTTGAGAAACCTTTTGCTTTGCAGCTGAAAGCTGGCTTTCTAGCTCCAGCCGCTTCTGCTGTTCAGCTGCTAACTCTTTCTCTAGCTCTTTTGACTGCGTCTCCGGCGCTGAAACATCCTCTGTGGTTTCCAGTAATTTCCGCTTGAATGCTTCTCGCTGCCGCATTGTATCGAGCTGCTCCAATAGTCTTTGTAATTCGTCTCTGGTCACAGCCTTATCTGCCTGGATAACTCTGCCCTGGTCATCCAGCCATCCCAACTCTTTGAGCTCTGGTTCCAGGGCTTCCATCTGACAACAGCCCAAAATTAGGGCCATCAAAAAAAGGCAAACTTTTCGCATCTTTTAACCTCCCGTCTGTCTCGGCACTAAAAATTCGTCACCAGCTCAGCGTAAAACGAACCGGTAGTTGCGATTGAAGGCCCGCCTAAAACTTCACTCTTGTTCGTCAGCCACATTTGCACTGTCAAGGAGAGACGTTGCGCAAGCGCTGCTTGAATAGACGCGGCGCGAACCAAATTGACATATCCTCCACCCCCGGGAATCTTCATTTCTTCTATGCGGCCTTCTAATTTCCCAGTTAAGCCCTTGGCCAATGGGCCGGACCATTTTGTGATATAGCTGAGTTTCCTCTGCTCATAGCCAGGCGACCATAACGGTTGATCTCTCAACGCAAATTCAGCGTTCAAGCTCTTGATAAATTTTGAAATTCGGATTTCCCTTCTCAAAGCAACTTGATCCCGCAACGCGGCTCCGCTCCGGTAAGCGCTATATCTGTCCAGGTAACCGCCGACAGAAAAATTTTGTTGCAACAGTTTCAGCTTAGTGTTCAGTTCCAAGCCCTGCTGAAAAAAGACAGTCCGCTGGAGATTAATCTCTTCGGGCGAGACTTCACGCGCGAGTTTCAAAGCTGCCTTTAAAGAAGTTTGAGAAGCTAGCTTGACGGCGCCGGCAGAGAGTTCGAGCCCCTGTCTATTCAGAGAATATTCACCGTAAAGATATGGATCTTCCTCAAAATCCCAAGCCGCCGCGGATAAAATGAAATTACCCTCAGCGCCGCCATAAGTAATCGGATAATCAGGCCCAATATGGTAAAATTCCACAGCAAGCGGCAGCGGCTGCGGCAATTTGAACGGTTTGACATTAAATTTACCGCTTAAAGTGACCGCCAAATCCTGATGCGGATCCGGATCCTTGAGCGTATCGTCATCCACACGGCTGGACGCAAGCTC
>DIPB01000075.1:6174-13796 GCA_002426275.1 Firmicutes bacterium UBA5499 | reverse complement strand
CACGGCTGGACGCAAGCTCCCCGCGAATGCTGACTAATTGTTGAGAGACAAAGAGCATCTTGGAAAAGTCAAAGCTGAAAATCTCATATTTTTTAGCCGCCTGATTTGAGTTCACCGCTGAACTCGGGGAATCAAAAAAAGTCAGGTATGTAAGCTGAGATTCACCATTTGTGATTATTCTTGGTTTTGCCCACAAGATAAAGGCTATCCTGTCATAGCTATTACCTTTTCCGGAAATCTGTCTGCTGAGAAAAGTATTCACAGGTATACCTTCAAAAGATCCATTGAAGCAAATCCCCTTAAACCAATGGTTTTTGTCTTTGAGAATGTTGCTTTCCCTAAAATTCCTCCCCAAGGTGAACGGAGTGAGGCTCAAACCTTGATGGCCGAAGGTTATAGTATAAGGAGCATTCTGCCGAACCCAATGGGTCTGCAGCGTCAGCTCAGAAGGGAGATACCCTTTAGTCCCGCCCCAGATCTGATTGCCCGTAAATATAAGCTTAAAAAGCGCTCCCTTGATCACGCGTTGAAATGCCAGTCTGGGAAGCTGATAGGCGCTGCCGGTAAGCTCATTGTCTTTTATATCGTAGGAAAGCCGTGAATATACAGTCCCAGAAAAATCTCTGGGCGCACTAGCATTTTCAACAGCGCCTTCTAGAATATTTTTCGATCGCTCTAGCAACTGATCATTCTCTGTTTTATAGTTCAAGAGCCGCATTTCTAAAGCCGCCAGCTCTTCTTGCCTTTTTTGCTTCTCGGACACGGATGACTCCTGCTCGGCTAATAGATCGCTCATCAAAGCTATGACATCTTCCCGCGTCGCATTCTCTCCCGCCCGCACCAGAGGCTGCAGGCTTAGGAACACTGATAAAGTAACCAAAAAAACTTTTCCCAAGCTATTCCCCCCCTTTTTTCGTCAAGATCAAAAGTCATACGTTACCGAGAACAGCTGGTTATTAGAAACTGAGTGCGTAGCATATGCCCAATCAAAAACTAACGCTCCCTTGCGCAAGCCGAGACCAAACGTGGGATTTGATCCCACCAGGCCAGCGCGCAGGGCAACTGTTTTCTCTTTATTGAGCCACCGTTCAAAACCGCAATGGACGATCTTGGCATCTGTGAGATCCTCCAAATCCAAAGCAAAAAGCGTTGTGCTGTCATATTTCAAGCTTAAACCGCAAGATACGGAAAATTTAAGCGCCTCGCTCAATGATTCTTCCGTCTCGCCATAAGTAGTATGCCAATTGAGGCGCGATAACAAATTATTGACAACGATCCCGTAATTAAACTTCCCCGCATTTCTCAGCAAGCCCACATCTATTGTAAAGCCTCTTTCTTTTGTGAGAATGCCTGTTTCCGCAAAATCGCCTTTGGCAATTAATGCCTTAAAATTCAACCCCACCGAATTCTTCCCTAAGCTGCGGGCATACGCGGCCGTTATAATATTTTCAGCATACGGCAAGGCCTCTTGAAAATCCGTCTGAGTTACCCCTAAAGAGAAAGCGCCGTTCCACAAGCGTGGAATTGCAACGGCAAGATAATTACGATTAATTCCAAAATTAAATAAATCTGTATGAAATAAAGAAAGCTGCGACTGGTTAAGAGCGGACAAACCCGCAGAATTCCAATTGAGGCAATTGACATCATCTGCCACAGCGGTAAAAGCAGAGCCCATTGCCAACGGCCTAGCTCCAGAAGTAAAATTAGCAAAAGCCCCTCCCAAAGTCGAAGCCAGCGCTTGATTTCCAAAAACTATGGAAATCAACAAAATAACATCGAACATTCCTCGTGGTCGCACAACTATTCCTCCCATCTCATTTTTATGTTTTATTTGCCAGTGTCGATTTTTCAACATTTAAATTTTATAACTGTAAGAACTGTCTCTAAATTTAGGCTCAACTCAAATAACTAAGCTGCATTGACGTTCGCTTAAGCAGTCTACGCATTAAATAAATACCATTGCCCAGCATTGACTATTGAAGCCGTAATGGCTAATCTCTTTGGAAGCTCTGGATGAACGCGCGAATCAAACAAATAATATCTCAGACGGAAACTGCAGACTCCCGCTTGATAAGCACTCCCGGTAAAATAATACGTCTGGGGCTACTAGGACCCTTTTCGATTTGGTCGATTACCATCTCAGCCGCTTCTTTGCCGATTTCATAGACTGGTATCGCTACGGCGTCTATTTGGGGCTTCACCCAAGTGCAAAGGGGAGAATTATCAATGCCGATGAGGCCAAGATCTTTTCCGATGCCGATCTCTCTGCGCTTGAGCTCGGTTAAAGCGCTTTCTAAAATGCAATGCGAGCCCGCGATAATGGCTGTGGGAGGCTCGGCTAAACCTAATAACTTATTTACGGCAAAGGCACCGGCTCCCATTTTCCCTTTAGGCGGCACTTGCACTAAATCTTCGTCAATAGCTATTCCTGCCTCCAAGTACGCGCGGCGATATCCTTCCATCCTGTCGAAGCTGAAATAATACTGAAGATCATCAGGCGCAATGAATCCTATCCTTCTATGTCCCAATTCAAATAGATGTTTGGTTGCCAAATAACCGCAATGAACGTTATCCACATCAACGCAGCAGCAAGACGGCTGTTGAATGCTGCTGTTTAAGATTACAAAAGGGAATTGGGCGTCGATCAATTTTTCAAAATTCCTGTCGAATCTTCTGGGGCTCATGAGGATCATCCCATCGATGGTCTTGGAATTATACATCTCCATGTAACTGCAATTATTCTTCTCGTTTTCTTGAAAATCTAAAATCAGATGGAACTTCCTGCTTGTAACCACATCGGCAATTCCTCGCAAAAGATCGAGCATCATATAATCGGAGAACGCGCCTATATGATTTTGCGGTACCGCAAGTCCAATCAGATTGGTCCTCCTTTTTGCCATCCCCTGAGCTATACTGCTGGGATGATATCCTAATTTCTTAATTGCGCTGACAATCTTCTTTTGAGTGTCAGCGCTGACTGGCGCGGAATTATTAATGACATAAGAAACAGTCCCAATGGAGACACCCGCTTCTTTGGCAACGTCTTTAATTGTTGTTTTTCTAATCATCTTCCTACCCCTTCAACCCAGACATAACTATGCCTTCGACAAAATATCTCTGCAAGAAAAAGAAAAGCAATAAAACAGGCAATAAGGCAATAGTTGCCGCCGCCATTAATAATTCCCATTGCGTGCCATACTGTCCTTGAAACAGCAGTAACCCCATAGCGATGGTTTTCTTCTCAAGTGAATTGATGTAGATCAAGGGAGTCATGAGATCATTCCAATGCGCGATGAATGTAAAAATCGTGATTGTAGTGAGAACCGGTTTAGACAATGGCAAGACGATTTTATAGAAGATGGAAAACGTGCTACAGCCGTCGATGCGCGCAGCCTCTTCGATATCGACCGGTATAGTCATAAAAAACTGCCGCAACAAGAATATGTTGAAAGCTCCACCGCCGAAAAAAGAAGGAACAATCAGAGGTTTAAATGAATCTACCCAGCCGAGCGACCGGAAGAAAGCGAAAATGGGAATCATCGTTACCTGAGAGGGTAACATCATAGTGCTAAGCATAATTGTAAACCACAAATTCTTGCCGGCAAAATTCAATCTGGCAAAGCCATACGCCACCAAACTAGCCGAAAATAGCGTACCTATAATACAGGAAAGCGTAATGACTAAAGTATTGCGGTAAAAAAGCTCAAAAGGAAGAACGGTAAACGCCTTCCTATAATTTTCCCAGGCAATCGGCTGCGGCAGCCACTGAATTGGAAGGGAAAAAATCTTATCCGGGGTTTTCAGTGAAGTTGAAACCATCCAGAACAGTGGAAGCAGAAACACAATAGAGAAGGCAATTGAAATCAAATAAACCGATAATTGACGCCACGCTTCACCATTTTTTAGATTGTGCTGAGCCGCTGCTGTGAATAACACCTCGCGCTTTCCCCCTTATTGATAATGAACCCAGTGAGATGAAGATTTCATCTGGATCAAAGATAAGACTAAAATGATCACAAACAAAATCCAAGCCAACGCAGAAGCGTAACCCATTTTGAACCATTCGAAAGCGGACCTATAAAGATATAAAACGTAAAAAAGCGTTTCATTAACCGGACCGCCCTTGGTCATTATATAGGCCGGCGTGAAGATCTGCAGAGAAGTTATCAAGCCGATAATCAAATTGAAAAAAATAGACGGACTGAGCAATGGGATCGTGATCGCTTTAAATGTTTGAAACCTTTTGGCTCCATCAATTTGCGCCGCTTCATACAATTCTCGGGGAATGTTTTGCAACCCGGCCAAAAAGATTAACATTGAACCTCCGCAGGCCCACAAACTCATGATTATTAACGACGGTTTGGACCAGCGCATACTGGTAAGCCAACCTAAAGTAGGTAGATGCAAGAATTGCAAAACCTGATTCGCCATCCCATAATCCGGATTAAAGATCCACAGCCACAAAAAAGAGGTGGCAACTCCAGAGACAACGCTTGGCAAATAAAAAAAAGTGCGAAATAATCCTTGCCCTTTTACCTTTTGGTTAAGCAACACCGCCAGCAACAAAGCCACAACTAATCCGCTGGGAACGGAGAAGAGGGCATAATAAAAAGTATTGTATAAGGCCTTCCAAAAAACAGAATCATGTATCACAGCCCTGAAATTTGCAACTCCCACCCAGCGAGGCGGAGTTAAAATATCCCACGATGTAAAGCTCAAAAAAATTGAATAAAGCATGGGGCCGAATGTAAATAGAAAAAACCCGATTAACCAGGGGCCGATAAAACAGTAGCCCTCTATGTTGTCTTTCAGAAGGCGCTTTCTTCTTCTCGCACTTGTGATCTCGTTCACTAACATCCACCCCTTAGATTAAACGATTTTAAAGTCAATTTTAGATTAAACTCCACTATATATTGTTTTCAATTGTACAAATATAGCTCTGACATCCTATTTGTTTTAAAAGCGCTTTTATAGTATAATTCGCTTCTTTTGTTAAGAATTCCTTCTTAACTTAGAAATATTTCTTTAACTTTTTTGGGGGAGCAACAGTGAACGACTGAAAAGCCCTTCGCGTGATGTCATGTTAATCGGCGGGCTGTTTGTGCGCAAAGATGTTCTCCCCCTCTATCTCGCCGAACTTCTGCCGCAGACTTGCAACTAAGATATCCCAAAACCATAGCCGCCTTCGGCGAGCTTGTGGAAGCCGCTTGTGCCGCAGGCTTTAATGACTACGAAAAGCTAGAATAAACTTTACCTCTTCCCTTAAAAGCTGCGAACTGTATTTCCAAAGGAAAGAGGCTTAGCTATGTTTGAACGAATTAAGGAAAATCAAGGGCGGCTGACCCGCAATGACTAAACTTAACCTTTTCCTCAACAATCCTGACAAAGCCCGCCAAAGAAATCGGCAATAACACCCAAACTTCAGCCAAAAAAAGCTGCTCATCCCGATGGGATCGGCAGCGGATAATCCTTTACATTCCCTCAGTGACCATAATAACGCCCCTAAATAATATTTACGGTCAATTACAATGAGATCGCCCTTTGTTCCGATAACATTATTCTCCAAATAAAAAATTCATTCGCGATTTACAGTAAACCCTCAAATCAACTAGGAGAATGATGCAGCAAAAATACATTTCACTTGTATTTTTTGCGGTTTTGCTCTCTGTGCCGGCTCTAGGCCAGCCTGTACTATATAGTTCCATACGGGCAGATCGGCAGCGACTCGAACAGTATAGCATGAAGTAACTCAACGATAACATGCAGGAATTCAACGAATCCCCAGCGAGATTGCAACTCGTTCTGTTTCTTAATTTCATTGGCAATAAATACGATCTACGAGCCCAGAACAGCCAGAGCAAGCTTTAAAAGGGGCGTTTTGCCGCCGCTTTTGTCTAGCTCTTCACCGCAGTTTGGCATTCAACTCCATACCATTCAAAAAATGCAGACGGCATTCCCCGCTGATTTCCTAAAGAGCTCGTCTCTTCTTTAGAGTGCGAAGCCTGTGAGAAAAAAGGCTCCGCCTTGGGGGTTGAATTTAAAAGACCGTTGACAGAAAGCGTCAACGCCGCGGGCGCGGCCGGTTACGCTTTGCTAAAGTTCCTTGGCGGCTCGAGATATTCTTGATTTCTCCGGCCCGCGGTCTTCCCTGGGCAGAGAATTCCTGCCTTAATTTCTGACTTCACAGCGACGCATTTCCGGCAGACTAAAATGAAAGCGCAGCTCACCATTGCTGATAATTCAGCGACTTCCGGCAAGCTGCGCTCTCCGCAAAAAACGCGCTCAGAAAACAAACGATACGATTACAGAAAATACGCTCCCTGCGCTTTCAAAATGCTCCGCAATTCTTTAACGTCTATCTCATGGACGTCGACCGCTTTCTCCTTCGCCGCCAGAGCCCCTGCGATGCCGGCAGCTTCCCCTGTGACGAGGCAATTGGGCATCACTCTCACGCTGCCCTGCACCTCTCTGTCGCAAGAAATAGACCGTCCTGCCACCAGCACATTCGTAAGGCCCCGGGGAGTCAGGCAGCGGTATGGGATCCCGTGGGACTCGCCTTTTTGATACCTACACGCCCGCTTTTCCGGATCAAGCTGTTTCTTCTTTTCCGAGACAGACAAATGAATATCCAGGTAATAACTGTTGCGGCACACCTCGTCCGGGAACGTTCTTCTGGCCAGATAATCCTCGCGGCTCAAGGTGTAGTCTCCCACTATTCTTCTGGTCTCCCTGATTCCCATCAACGGCGCGGTCTGGGCCACGTAAGCGTTGGCAAAGGCTTTAGGATGATACGCGGCGAGTCCGGCGCAGAGCTGCGCGGCCATCTTCCGCCCTTTCATCAAAGCCTGGGAGACTGAAAACGGATCCGTGTTGTCCACATTCTGCAGATGTCCTGCGTTGAATCCCACCGTCTTGGGCGCAATCAAGCTGTGGCAAATGTGGCTATGGTCAACCAAGGGAAATCTTTCGTCCGCCACGATTTGATGAATCGGACTGCGGGGATTGCTTGAATGCAGATTTTCTCCGTTCAAATAGGCGTATTCGTCAACATTGCCAACTGTGAAGCAATGCGTGGCAGGCTGCAATTCACCTGTGCGCCCGTCGCCCTTCTGAAATTCCGCCCCAGCCCAGGCTGCCAGATCCGCGTCTCCCGTGCAATCCAGATAAACCTTTGCCCGATAAGCCGCAAGTCCCGCTTTATTGCTGACGATAATGGCGGAAACCGCGCCCTGGTCGCCGACCTCCACGCTGCTGAGCACAGTGTTGAACAACACTTTTACCCCCGCCTGCGTCACCATATCGTCATAGATCAGCTTCAATTGCTCCGAATTGATCTCAACCCAGTCCAATCTGTCTTTCGCCACGTGAGGCATCCCGGCTTTGCTGGCCTCAAAAACCTCCTGGGCAATGCTCCTGTAGATTATTTTCTCCTTGTCGGAAAAGGGACACCAAGCAGGAACCAGGCCCGCTGTTCCCATGCCGCCAAGACAGCCGGTGGCTTCGACCAGAAGAGTCCGGGCTCCCTGCCTGCCGGCTGCTATGGCCGCGGCGCAGCCTGCGGGTCCTCCTCCCGCCACGATCACGTCCCAGGAATCATCAAGCGGTAGCCGACGCTCCTTCAT
>DIPB01000075.1:2743-6026 GCA_002426275.1 Firmicutes bacterium UBA5499 | reverse complement strand
GCCTCCCTTAATCAGCGCACGTCCCAGGCGAAGACGTGCGCTCTCTCCGCGCCCCAGGTTGCCTCCGGCACAAAGCGGACAGCGCGCGTTGCAAAATCCACAGATAAATTCACCAGGCGCTGATAANNCTCTTCGGACCACCCGCCAGCTGCCGTCTTCGCCCCGCGTCTCAATGCGGAAAGCGCGAACCAGCGTTTCAGGCACGCGGCGGGGCTCCCCCCCCAAAGGAAAGCTGCAAGGCATATTCTTGCCTTGGCGATTGAGCTCGCTGTCGAAAACGAAACGCAGCTGGCAGATCCGCTCCGGCCTCTGGAACGCATATTCCACCCAGCTTCCCAGCTTGCCGCTCCAGCCGTTGTCTGCGCCATCCGTCGGCCGATCCAGACCATTGCGCAAAGGCTCGGGATCGCCTTCGCTGGCTTTGAGTCCCGCAGAGAGGGTTAAAGGCGGAACTGCGCGCCTGTTCCAAGGCAGGTAGCAGTCGTCTTCCATCAACGCCTGCTTCAGCTCTGAGATTTTCCGCGCAGATACTTCCCGCGGGGAGAGAGAATCCGCAATCGCCAGAGCCGCGGCCGTGCCCACAGCCTGCCCCAACGTGGCGCAGGTGGCCATCACCCGCGTGGCGCTCAATGCCGCATGGGTGACGCTGATATTTCTCCCGGCAAAGAACAAGTTAGCGATGTTTTTAGAATATAGGCAGCTGTAAGGAATGCCAAAAGGAGACGGGGCTGGGTGAAAAATCGTAGGCTCTCCCGGATAAGCGAAGCCGGCGGGATTGTGATCATCCATGGTCCAGCCGCCGTAGGCGACCAGATCTGCAAAACGTCCGCCCGCGCGCACATCGTTTTGCGTCAGGATGTGATCCCCCACATACCTCCTGCTTTCCCGTTTGCCGGGCAGGAAGCCCACCCAGTCTAAGATCCAGTTCTCAGCGCCATGATCGCCCTGATTTTTAATGTGATCCCAGACGCCGTAAGCGATTTTCAAAAGCTCGTCGCGGATCTCTTCGGTATCGCCTATGGAATCCTGCTCTCCGCCCAGCTCGATCCACCAGAAGTTCGAATCATGAATGTCATGGCCGCGGTGAGGAAAATCGTCCTCGCTGGCATAACGATAAGCCCAAGCAGGCGGAATAAACTTCTGGGGAGAGGAAGTCTGCCGCGCCTGAATGAGGCAACTCATGCCCATGGTCTTCTGATCAGCTTCCGGGGGCTGGATATCTTCAGCGAATTCCCCGGCAGCTTCCCTGCCCATCCGGAATTCGGCGCCGGAGAGGGGCGCCAAAACGCTGTCCCCGGAACAATCGGCGAAGAGCTTGGCTTCCACAGTGTGCCAGGTCTGGGTGGTGAGCTGCCAGCCTTTCACAGCTTTGATGCTGTCGCCAGCCATTTGCAGCTCACAGCAGCTGCAGTTCAAAAGTAAAGTGAGATTTTCTTGGTACCTCACCTTTTCATAGAGCACGGCATCCCAAATTGCATAGCTGGGCGCGGGATTGCGATAGAGATTTTCCAGCTCGATTTCCTCTACGATCCCAGTTTCCCGATTGTTCTCTCCGTGGGCGCCGCAAATCCACATCCTGATCTCAGAAGAAGCGTTGCCTCCCAAAACCGGCCGCTCGTGCATCAAAACGACTTTCGCGCCCCTGCGGGCTGCGGCGATGGCAGCCGCCATGCCTGCCAATCCTCCGCCCACCACGCAGAGATCAGCTTGATGAACCACTTGCCGCATAATCATTCTCCCCTCTACAATATGCCTTTAGTGGAAGGTATGCCTTCGCCGGGAAGCTCTTCCACCGCCATTCTGATCGCCCTGGAGGCAGCCTTAAAGCCTGCCTCCAGCAAGTGATGGGTATTTCCTCCCACAAGCTCCCGCAGGTGCAGATTGAATCCGCCGTTGGCGACCACAGCGCGCCAAAATTCTTGGGCCAGTTCAGGCACAAAGCCTCCCTCTCCCATGGCCGCGGAGGCGCCGGAAAGGGAAGGAAAATGGTAGCCTAAATAGCTGCGGCCGCTCAGATCAACCGCCGCCAGCACCAAACATTCGTCCATGGGCAGGATGCTCTGGCCGTATCGCCTGATGTTTTTCTTTCCGCCCAGATTTTGCGCCAGCGCCTTCCCCAGACAGATTCCCACATCTTCAACCAAATGATGGCCGTCAACCTGCAGATCTCCTACGGCTTCGACTGTCAGGTCAAAGCGGCCGTGTCTGGCAAAGAGGGTGAGCATGTGATCAAAAAAACCGACGCCAGTTTGGATCTGAGCTTTTCCCGCGCCGCGGGCGCTGAAGCTCAGCGCGATTTTGGTCTCTGCCGTTTCCCGTTCAATTTTGGTCATCTTCCCGCTCCTTTCGGATGGCCACGGCGGCCCGGTGGGCTGTGAGCCCTTCAAGAGAAGCTAATTCTTCAATTTGGGCGCTGTCCCGAGCGAGGGCTTCAGCAGAGTAGCTGATGATGCTGGAACGGCGCAGGTAATCTTCCACCCCCAACGGTGAAGAGAACCTGGCCGTGCCATTGGTGGGCAGCACATGATTAGGGCCGGCAAAATAATCGCCCACAGGCTCGGGAGAATGAGCTCCCAAAAAGATAGCACCTGCGTGCTTGATCTTGCCCAAAAGCCTCTGGGGAGAATCCACGGCAAGCTCTAAATGCTCTGGAGCCACCAAATTGGCCAGCTCCGCTGCCTCGTCCAGATCGCGGCAAACCACGATTCTGCCGGATCTGGCAAGGGATTCGGCCGCAATGGCACTCCGAGCGAGCTGTTTGCATTGAACCTCAAGTTCCCGAAGAACTTTTTCCGCCAGGCTCCTAGACGTTGTGACCAAAATGGCCGCCGAATCCGCGCCGTGCTCGGCCTGGGAAAGCAGATCTGCCGCCACCCAGCCTGCTTTGGCTGTCTGGTCCGCAATCACCATCACCTCGCTGGGGCCGGCCAGCATGTCTATGCCCACCCTGCCCAGCACCTGTTTTTTGGCCAAGGTAACGAACAGATTGCCTGGGCCTACGATTTTATCCACAGGTTCCAGCCCGCAGATACCATAAGCAAGAGCCGCAATCCCTTGGGCGCCGCCTGCCCGCAGGATCTCTGTGGCGCCAGCCAGTTTTGCCGCCAGAAGTAGATGCGGATCCACCTCTCCACCTTTTCCAGGAGGAGTTGCCACCACAATGCGCTCTACCCCGGCCACTTGGGCGGGGACCACGGTCATCAACACTGAGGAAACCAGCGGCGCGCTGCCGCCGGGCACGTAAGCGCCGACGCTCCCCAGCGGCGTATAGCGCATCCCCAAA
>DIPB01000075.1:1989-2615 GCA_002426275.1 Firmicutes bacterium UBA5499 | reverse complement strand
ACCGTCCTTTTTAGTCTCGAACCAAGAATTTGGCAGCTGTCTGCGGTGGAATGAAGCTATGTTATCCCTGGCTTGGGCGATGGCCGCAAAAGCTTCCGGCTTTACCTGAGCTTTCAGTAGCTCAAGCTCAGGGAGCTGTCCTGTGAGCTCTTCAGGGGCCAGCTCCACGCCGTCGAGGGCTTTTGTATAGCGCACAACGGCAGCGGCTCCTTCTCTTTCCACATCAGAGAGAATTCTAGCCACGGCGGAAGCGGGAGCTAAGTCTTCGCCAAAGACTTCAACGGTCTTGGCGCTGGCTCCTTTCCCTACTTTCGCAGTCCCCACAGGCGGCCTTGTGAGCTCCGCGCGAATCAACTCTGGCTCATCTTCCCAAGTCTGCAAGATCCGGATCATCACGCTCTTCCCCCTTCAACACAATGGGTTCCAACCGCCGCACAACCTCAATTATTCTTGAGAAATGCATCTTATAGCTGATGGGATTGGCAATCAGCCTTGCCGTGGCCGCGCCCAAAGTGGCGATGGGAACCAGACCGTTTTCCGCCAGCGTCTGGCCGGAGGAAGTGATATCCACGATGGCATCCGCCAGGCCAACGATGGGCCCCAATTCTATGGAACCATTGAGTTTA
>DIPB01000075.1:0-1862 GCA_002426275.1 Firmicutes bacterium UBA5499 | reverse complement strand
ACCATTGAGTTTAATCACTTCAACTTTCAGCCCCTGACGGTTGAAAAACTCCTGGGCCAAATTAGGATATTTGGTAGCCACCCTGCTATCAAAGCCCAACTGCCGCAATTGCTTGATGGGACCGTCCTTGGGCACTGCCACGATCATCCTGCAAAAGCCCAAACCTAAATCCAAAAGTTCGCAGATGTCACTTCCCGCCTCTACCAAAACATCCTTGCCCACGATGCCGAGATCGGCAGAGCCATATTCCACGTAGGTGGGCACATCAACCGGCTTGGCAAGGATGAACCGCAGATCTGAGCTTTCGTTCTCCAAAATCAGCTTTCGCGACTTTTCCTCCAGCGGTTCGGCCAGCACTCCGGCCTTCTGAAAAAGAGCCGTCAGGGGCGGAAATAGCCGTCCCTTAGGGATGGCAACTGTCAAACAGTCCTTAACCACGGCTGACTCCCCCCTGCAAAAATTTTAGCGCATCCTCGATGGCAGAGACCTTTTCGCCGGGGAGAAAGACTGCGCGAGGTTTTTCGCTGTAGTCGAAAAGGACTCTGGCCTTGCGTTCTTTGGCCATGCGCAGAGCCCGGCCGCTGTCCAGCACGGGATTTATTTCAGTCTGGTAGCCGGCCTGACGCAACAGCTTGGCTAAGGTCACAGCCTGTTGCCACTGCTCCAGCGTGCCCGCTTGGGGCGTAACCAAAATCCGACAGCCGTCTTCAACTTCTTGCAGCTTTCCCTGCCGCTTGAGGGCCAAGAGCAATCTTTCCACGCCCAAAGCCCAGCCCGTGGCAGGAGCAGGCCTGCCAAAGCTCTTCAGCAGCTGATCGTAACGGCCGCCGCTGGCGATAGTGTAGCCGAGATCGGCGGTATAACCTTCCATGATGAAGCCCGTATAGTAGGTGAAATCTTTAACCATGCCCAGATCCACCTGCACGTACGGCAGCACGCCATATAGATCCAAAAGCTCAAAGAGGCCTGAAAGCTCAAACAGCGCTCGTCTGGCGCCGTTTAACCCTATACTGGCCGGCTCTTTGGCCAGCCTCTCTTCCAGCTCTTTCACCAAAGCCGCTTCCCCGCGCAATCTGGGTATTTCCTCTAAAATCTCGCCTATCGTTCCCTGCGTCAGCGCCGACACCTCGCGCCTGTAGGCCACAAAATCGCCGCGTCGCAGATGGTGAGCCAGCTTATGACGCTGCGCTTCATCAATCTGGGCGGCCTCCAACAGGCCTTCTAAAATGCCGATGTGACTCAGCGTAAATTGGAAGTCCTCAAGGCCGAGGGCTTCAAAAGCCCTCACAGCTAAAGCCACAACCTCCGCATCCCCAACCGGTGCGGGCAGGCCGGCCAGCTCCACTCCAATCTGGCGAAACTCGCGGTTTCTCCCCTCCTGCGGCTCTTCGTAGCGAAAAACGTTAGCAGCGTAAAATAAACGAATTGGCAGAGGCTCGGCTAAAAGTCTTGAGGAGAACAACCTAGCGCAAGGCGTTGTCACTTCCGGCCTGAGCGCCACCAAATCGCCTTGCCTGTCCACAAAGCGAAACGCCTCGGTGAGTTCTCCCCCGCTGCCATTGGCCAAAACGTCGGCAAACTCTATGGTGGGAGTATGTACTTCCCGATAACCCCAGCCGGAAAGGAGCTTCCCCAGTTTCTCCTCCAACCGGCGAATGAGAGCTATCTCGCCGCCCACTAAATCTCCGAGTCCGCGCGGGGTTTGCAAAATCGTATGTCGCACCTCGGCCCCCCCATTTTTTTCTAAGAATATGTACGATGACACATAAACATCTATATTACTTCGCTTCTTCAGCTTGCAATTCCTTCCCGGATTTTCCCTCAGCGGAAAGATTACAGCCTAAATTCCGCAAAAAAATATC
>DIPB01000003.1:7173-27741 GCA_002426275.1 Firmicutes bacterium UBA5499 | reverse complement strand
GCCTGTGGTTTTTCAGGCGGAGCGGAGATCAGAGACCAGCGCCGCCTTAAGCTGGTCCGCGCCAGGTGGTATGCTACCGGCGGGTGGTTACCGGATCTATCGCGCAGAAGGCTATGCGGTCTTGCCTGATACTGCATCAGTCCTTGCGGATGTTGCCGCTTTGGATTATCTGGACAACAGCGTAGAAGCAGGCCGTTTTTATGCTTATCTAGTTACGGCGAAAGACAATTTGAGATTTGAAAGCCTGCCGTCAAACAGCGTAACGATCACCGATGCGGTTCGCTATCCAGAAAATATGGTTAAAAATGGCGATTTTCAAATACGAGACGCTAACAATTTTGCCGAGGATTGGGATCCGGATAGAGTGCCTGAAAAGAGCTCGCTGGACCATTGGATAGCGTGTTCTGAATTTCCGTCTCTGAAAATCTTGGGGACTGGCGACAGTCTGGGCAAAGAGGTTCGAGTCAGACAGCTGATTCGCGTTAAGCCCAATACGGAATATGTTCTCTCGCTCATGGTGCGAGGTGAAGAGATTGAAGGGAAAGCGCAGGTCACGATTTTGGCCAGTGGCGGCGGCGGTACAACCTTGAGTTTTTTCATTGGAAACAAATCGTTCGCTTGGAAGGAAATCAGCACAGTTTATACCACAGGCCCCACTGCGGATAAAGTATATCTGTTGTTATTTCTTAACTCCAATACAACGGGAACATTTTGGGCCGATGATATCGTCATGTATGAAGCCGGCTCCGCCGTTGGCGCGCTGCCGCAATCGCCCATCATAGACGGAAAGCGCCTGTCTAAAACAGGACAGGTGGAATTGACTATCGATGAGCAGCATTATCCGGGAGTGATCAGTTCGCTGAAAGAATACAGGGTTTATCGTTCCCAAACGCCCAATTTTGTTCCTGACAGCGAAGGCACGTTAATCAAGCGGTTGCTTCCCGGGAAAGTGAAGTATGTTGATCAGGCAGCGGCGTCTGGGGAAAAGTTCTATTATTGTATAGTCGCTGTCGATAGCTTGGGCCTTGAGAGCGCTCCCTCAAACTATGTTGAAGCGCCGGCTCTAACAGCTGTCTCAGGCACGGTTGTTTCAAATCTTGGAGGCGCTGTGAGCGGCGTCAGAGTCAAGCTTGAAAATATTGAAGCGGAAACGGATGCAGCAGGCTCCTTTAGGATCGATCAACTGTTGCCTGGGCTTTTCACAGTTCGCTTTGAATGCAGTTCGTATCGAAAGCGAGAATTTGAAATAACGGTATCGGAAGCAGGATATAGCTTCAGCGAGCCGGTTGTGCTCATATTTGACCAGGTACCGCCGAATGCTCCCACAATGTCGACCGCAGCCGGGAATGTGGGACGGATTGATTTGCACTGGACAGCACCTAGCCTAGCGCAAGGCGATGAAGCGGTCGGCGATTATGCCTACAGGATCTATCGCAGCAGAAATAGTGATAACATCCAAAGCCCAGAGAATTTAGTTGCGGAAGGAGTCGGCGGTTTAAGTTGGTCCGATCTGGATTTACAGTGGGATGTCGAGTACTACTATGCGGTGCAAAGCGCAGATCTGGCTTTTAACCTTTCCGGGCTCTCAGAGCTTGCGTCCGCGCAGGCTGTGACCCCGATGAGCATTACCACTTACGCTCCTCAGCCGGAAGAGGTAATTTTGAATGAAAGGCCACATTTCAAGTGGTTGCCTGTAAATGACGATTCTGTAGGGGGATATTTGCTTGAAGTCTCGCGCTCCGACGATTTCAGCCACAGGTGGCTAAGCAAAACCGTAACAGGGGCTTCAGACTATTACGTGAGCGAACAAATCTCAGACGGCGTCTGGTACTGGAGAGTACGGACCTTATATCAGAGCGGTGCCAAAGGGTCGTGGACCATGCCGGCCAATTTTACGCTGCTAAATTCGCAGCCCGGAGATGCCAAAGTACCGTATCTAAACATTGAACCGCGCCTTTACTCTCCAGGAGGCGAGCCTTGCAAAATCGACTTAGCGTTCAACGATCCTTGTACGGTGACGATCAATGTGTATAGCCTGGCCGGAGATTTAATCAAGGTAATTGCCCAAAATACGCCAGTACCGTCAGGAATTAGCCATTTTCAATGGAATGGCACAGACAATTTCGGCAGGTTTTTGCCTAACGGCCTCTATTTGGTCAGGGTCACCTACAAGGGAGAAAATATGGGCAAAGTTGTGATTGGCAAGGTAGCGGTTTTTCGGTAGAGTTTGCTGACCAGATAAAAAATGCGAAGATGCCTGTCAAATTCGTTTTTAGGGGGCACGAACATGATTAAATTCAAAAGGGGATGTTATTTGTATCTGATTGCTATCCTCTTGGCCGAAGCATTTTGGGCTGGTACTGCAGCGGCGGCAACCGGCCCCAATGTCCTAATCAATGCCGGCTTTGAACGGAGCAGCGTCACAGGATTCTTCGGCTGGACGAATACGTCTGTGGATGGAGCGGTGGCGGAGCCTGATTCCACTGTCTTTCGTTCAGGAGCAAAGTCCGTTAAGTTCACAACGATTGCAAACGGTAAAGCTGAGCTTAGCAGCAGCAAAATACCCGTCTCGCAAGGTGAGACAGTCAGCTTCCACATCTGGTATAAAACAGCGCTCACCACAAGCGGTAGTGAGTATTTGTTTGTGAGAGGAATTAATTCCGCCGGCGTGGAAAGCGAACTCAAGAGGGTGTTCGAAGACGTGCAGCCGGCTGAGTGGAAAGAATTAGGGTTCAGCGGACTTGTAATTCCAGCCGGAATAGCACAGATTTATTTAAGATTTATGACCGCGAGATCATGCGTCGGCTCGATTTGGATTGACGATTGCGAGCTTCAGTTTGAAGGAGAACCGGACACCATCCCGAGTTCGCCTGCGGCTTTTCAGGCGGAGCGAAGATCGGAGACCAGCGCCGGCTTGAGCTGGTCTGCGCCCGGAGGTACGCCGCCGGTTGGGGGTTACCGGATCTATCGTGCAGAAGGCTATGCAGTCTCGCCTGATCCTGCATCAGCCCTCGCGGACGTGGCCGCCAGCGCTTCAGATTATGTGGATAGCAGCATAGAGGCGGGCCGCTTTTATTCCTATCTTGTCACAGCAAGGGGAAATTTGCGGGCTGAGAGTTTACCATCGAACATTAGAACCATCAGCGATGAGGTCCGATATTCCGAGAATCTAATCAAAAACGGCGATTTCCAGCTTACGGCCAATGATAAATATGGTGTTTTTGCTAAGGATTGGACTCGCGATGTGGGAGGTGTGAACTGTTCGTTAGATGATTCCATAGGGCATAGCGAAGCCCCGGCTTTAAAGCTCGAAGGCAATACTCAGACCAGGGAAATAGTCACCCAGGCCATCGCAGTAAAGCCCAATACAAAGTATTTTCTTTCAGTCATGGTGCGCGGCAGTGGTCTGTCGAAAAATGCCGAGGTCGCTATAATTGAAGGTGCGGTTGCGACAACGTTTTTTAAGAAAAGCGGCACCTTCGGGTGGGAGAAAAGTACGGCCGAGTATACCACGGGCGCGGAAACGCAGGAAGTAAAGTTCAGGGCATTGCTTCCCCAGCATGCAGAAATGACGGGGACGTTTTGGATTGATGATGTTACAATGTTTGAATCTGCCGTTGGCGTGCTGCCCTTAGCTCCCGAAAATCTCACGGCAAGGCGGATCAATCACAGTGAACAAGTAGAGCTGAGTTGGGAAGAGTCGGTGCCTGTCAGTGAGAACAGCTGGATCGCTGCCTATCGGATTTATCGCGGTCAAGCCGGTCATGAGGCTGCCTTATGCGGCACAACAGCGGGAGATGGTTTAACCTGGATGGATCCTGCGGCCGACCATGATAAGCAGTATTATTACTATGTTCTGGCCGTAGATAATACCAATACCGCAAGTCCGCCGTCGGTTCAGGCTGAGGTTTCAAGCATGAGCAGCATTACGGCGACCGTTAAGGGGCAAGTCAGCGCGGCTGAGACTGGCCTGTCGGGGGCGAGCGTATCGCTGACAGGCAGGGAGGCCGTAACGACCGATGCCAACGGCGTATTCACTCTTGACAAACTTATTGCGGGCGAATATACGCTTACGATAAGCTGCAAAGGATTTCTCACAAAGACGGAAGGACCCGTTACCTTGGAAAGTGAGGAAGCTAAAAGTCTGCCGGATATTGTTTTACAGCGAGATGAAGCGCCGCCTCAAATGCCGGCGAATCTCGTTGTTACCCCGGGCGTAGGCTATCTGGATTTAGGTTGGGAAGTGACCGACGGAACCGGGAAGGAACCAGACGGCTTCTATATATACCGCGGCGCTGAATTGAACGGCTTGGGTTTTGGAGAGCCGCTGGCTAAGCTTGCAGCTCGTTCCTATCGCGATGTGACGGCTGTGTTCGGCCAGCAATATTACTATGCTGTGGCAGCCTATGTAGAAGGTTATAATAATGCAGAATTCATAACTGAGCTCTTGTATTCAGAAGGAAGCTACGCTGCCGGAATTCCGATGCAACCCATTCCCATTGGACCGAGCCTGCAAACGCCTGTTCTCGAAGACGAAGCCGCGGTATTTTCATGGCAGACCATTGAAGACGATGAGGTGGATCATTATCTTTTGGAGCTATCATCTGCAGAGGATTTTTCTGGGGCGGGTTCTTTTACCACTGCTGCCCCTGAGCACCATCATACCGAATTGCTCCAGAATGGGACCTGGTATTGGCGCGTGAGGGCAGCCTACAAGTCAGGGGTCATGGGGCCATGGTCAGAGACAACGGAATTTCAATGCCTCAAAAACGACGATCTGAATATTGCCTACGTGTATATTCAGCCGCGGATTTTCTCGCCGGGAAGCGGTGAGATGACTATTTCCTATGTTGTTCATGAGCCGTCGCTTGTGGAAATTAAAATCTATACGCTAGCCGGAGATTTAATGCGGGAGCTGCTGAAGGAAGAGCGCCCGGCAGGGACGGGCAAAGTTTTGTGGAATGGTACGGATCGCGCCGGCAAACAGTTCCCCAACGGCATGTATGTAGTATCAATCGCGGTAAAACCTTCGGGGAAGGTAGGCAGCCGCACCCTGGAGAGGATCGCGATCTTCAAATAGGGAGGAGTGAGCGTATGCGCGCAAAAATAACAATAGTTTGCCTTGTTCTATTAAGCTTAGCTTTACCCGCGTTTGCCTTAAGCATCACCGAAAGAAATAGCGAATCTGGAGCACCGGAAATAGTGATGGAAAATCAGTATGTAAAGCTGATAGTTGCGCAAAAAGGAGGTCTCATCAGCAGTTTTTTCTATAAGCCTACCGGCAAAGAAATGGTAAAAACGATCAATGATTCCGATGGCCCGTTCGGCTTGCTGCGGGATCAGTTTTGGCAGCCAAACGGATACTTTCGCGAGCAGTTTTACTTAGCTGACATTCAGCAGAATCAGGATTCTGTCGAGCTAACATTGTCAGCCACAGGTCCGTCCGGCACTCATTTTTTCACGAAGATAGAAAAAACGATAATCATGCGCCAGGCGAGCAGCACCGTGGAAATCGCCTATACCATTGAAAATGACGTCAACTCCATGCAAGATATGAATTATGGGTTTTGGCTTCACAATTTTATGGGAGTTGATGGCGAGCAAAACACATATTTTGATCCCACCACGAAAGGTATTGTTAAGTTGCCTTATCAGCCGGAAAAGCTGGAAGTATGGCATAATAATCCCTCAAGGGGCTGGATAGGCGTAGCCGGCGAAAGCTGCGGCCTGGTATTGGCTTATGATTTTCACTATGCGGACGTAACTTATCATTGGGGAGCGGAGAGGGCAGTGCAGCCTACATCCGAGCTCCGCTTCAGGCAGATCAACATTAAGTCCGGCGATAAATTTCAAACTAAACTTTATCTGGTTCCTTTTTCAGGATTGGAAGAAATATCCGGCGCAGGCGGAAGCGCGGTGCTTCAGGCGCAAATAGCTAAGGAAGAGAGAAAGTGCGCTGTAAAGATTAGCAGCTGCCAGGAGCAAAATGTGAAGCTTGTGGTAGAAGCAGTTTGTGGAGAAGAAGTTAAGGAACTGAGTAGCCGGGAATTTCAGCTGGCGGCTGAACAAGTTGAAACAGCGGAAATAGCGCTGCCACAGTTGGCGGAAGGAGCATGGCTGATCAAAGGTAAATTGCTCCTGGACGGTGAAAAAATTGCAGATTTTGAGCTTCCCTGGCTTGAGAGAGTTGAAAGATACAGATATTATATGGAGCCAGAGTATCCTCTGGAAAAATATAATAAGTCGGATGAAAAAGTGGAGAGAGTATTTACGCCTTCTCTAGATACTGTCACCGAGCACTTTCCCTGGGCTAGACCTTATGTGAAGCCAATTCGGGCGCTGGTGCTGACAAATGAGACGGACCTGCGGGAGGTTATTGAGCTAGCGCAGCGTTTGGAACTGGATTTTACTTATGTGAAATTTTACGTGAATCCTAATGGAGGCCCTTATCTCTGGTTTGGCGAGCCTACCATCACATCGTTAATGGAGGCGCAGGATGAGCTTTTGGCAAAGCTTGACGAGGAGATTTACGATGTGATTGTAATCGGAGGCTTAGACTATTCCTATAATTTCACTGATGAGATCAGGGGCGCGATCGAAGACCAGATCAAAATGGGCACGGGCCTGGTCATGGCTGCTCCGCTCAATATCACCGGAGATTTAGCCGCAACAGGATTGTTCGGCATTGGAAACGCCAAAGTAATAGGAACGACAAACCCATGGGTTCCGAAAACCGGCCATTACATTACAAACGCATATCCATGGGAAATCCTGCCGCCGGCGCCATATATTGTAAATACCACTCCTCCCCAGGCGGGGCAGGTGCTCGCTGAGATTGAGAATACTTATCCTTTAATAGTTGTGGGTCAACTTGAGAAGGGCAGGGTAGTGGATTTTACCTATAATACGCATTGTTACGGGCCTCCCATTACCGGCGCTTTTAGCTCGTCCGGCCTTACGCCGCAGCTTTGGAGCCGGGGGCTTTATCGCAGCGAACTGAAGGGCAAGATACCTTCTTTTAATGCTCTGGATTACTACGATAGTTTGCTGGCCAGAGCGGTGGTATGGGCCGCCCAAAAGGAGAGCGGCCTGCAGATCAAAGAAATTAAACTTCCAGTCTCTACGTTTACAGCTGCACAGCTTAAGGCACAGCAGGATTTTTCTCTCGTTTTTTGTCAGGATAATGAGACTGAAAAATCTATAAGCATAGAGGTGACCGTGCGCAATAGATTTTCCGAACAGATCGACTTTTTGAAGAAAGAAGCTTTACTTTTCAAATCTTCTGAGACAGTTCATTTGCCGTTTGCTTTCAAAAGCTGGGAAGGGCTCAACACGCTGGATATCGTTGTGAAAGATGAGCAGCGGCGGGTGTTGTGTTGGGGCTCAGCCGCGTATACAGTGCGGAATTTCCCCAAAATCGGTGGTTTAGAGATTGTCAAAGATAAATTTTATCCTGAAGATACCGCACTGCTCAATGCCTCTGTGCAGCTCAGCAACATCCAAAGCGGTTTGAAATTGAAGTGGGAGCTGTTCGATTCCAGGGGGCGGCTGGTATTCAGCCGCAGCGATGATGCCGTAGCAAGTGGCAAATATAACCTCACCGCGGAAATTCCTCGGAAGATCATCATCAGCCAGGGACATGAAATCCGCATCAGTCTCTGGGAGGGTGCAAATAAGCTTGATGGAATAAAGCAAAGGATTTATTTTCTACCCGATAGGAATTATGATGAATTTCAGTTCAGTTCGTGGAATGGCGGGAGTTTAACCTGGAAAGAATCGAGTTTTTATCCCATCGTGTATCAACAGTTGGAGAAGGTAGGAATTACAAATGTCATTGAAGGCTATTTGAATCGCGGCTCCCTGGAGAGTATCACCGAGCATGGGTATTGGATGTATGCTTCCAACATTTGGTACAATATGAACTTCACATTTTTGAATATGCTTGTTGTGGCCTTAAAGGATGTGCCTTCATTTGTGGATGTTAAGTATGAAGAAAAGAAGAGTTTGTATAACGCGACAAAAGATAAAAAGTACTTGATCCGTGAGCCTTCCCTGTACGATCCGATTTACAGAATGAATCTGGAAAAGAAAGTGAAATCTGACGTAGAGCTGGCTGTTTCTTGGGGCGGGGCGTATGCGTATGTAGTTGGAGATGAAATGAGCCTGACTAATTATGTGGAATACTTCGATTATGATTTCTCTGAGTATTCCCAGGCTGAATTTCGCAATTGGTGCCAGGGAAAATATGGCTCTATAGCTCAGCTCAACGCGCTTTGGGGAACAAACTATACCAGCTGGCAAGACATTGTACCCCTTACGCTGGAAGAAGCCAGAATAAATAACAAACCGGCACCATGGGCGGACTTTCGTACCTTTACTGATGACGGCATGGTTGATTTTTTCAAATTTGTTTCCAATACCGTAAAGAGCGTGGACCCAAATGGGAAACTGGGCATTTCCGGCACGCAGAAGCCTGCGGCTGCAAATGGCTATGATTATTGGAAATGGGCCAAAAATGGAATCTTTGAATTTATGAACACCTATAATAGTCGGACATGGCTTATTGAGGTCTGGCGTTCATTCAATAAAGACCGTAAAATTTACATGACTCCTTATAGGGCAGGCTATGCTGCCGGCTCCGGGAAGCACGCGGAGTACGATATGTGGTGGAGCTTGTTTCATGCTACCAGCGGGATCAGCGCCTGGACGAGCAACAACTTTTTGTGGAACGATTATACTCTGAGCATCATTGGACAAGACACAAGCCAAAACATGAAGGAGTTCAAAAGCGGGATTTGGGATTTGATCCAAAAAGCCAAACGTCAAGACGGGAAGATAGCGATTCACTATTCGCAGGCGTCGGTGCAGGCGGCGGAATATTTTCAGCGCCGCGGCGCTCCCGTTGACAATTGGACGGGTTATGTGGATCTGATAGAAGATCTTGGCCTGCAATTTGATTTCTTAGCTTATGAACAAATTGAGCAGGGATTGCTGGCTAATTATGATCTTTTGATCATGCCGGAATCGATAGCTATTTCGGCGCGAGAGGCCCAGCAGATTGAGAAATTTGTGAGAGAAGGCGGAATAGTTATTGCCGACGGCCTAACCGGCCTGACGGACGATCATGTGCGTTCCTTGGCGCAACCGCTGTTAGACAACTTATTTGGGATCGATCGTTTGGCTGCTCCAAGCAAGAGAACTGATTATATTAATATCACAGATGCCTTTACGGAGCTATTAGTACCTGGAACAACGCTGAGCTGTCCGCCTGTCCAAAAGCTTAGGCTTAGGAGTGGAGCCAAGGCTTATGCAGCCTCAACAGTAGGTAGTGTGCCTGCCTTGATTGTGAATTCAACCGGTGAAGGGAAAACAGTGTATTTAAACTTTGCACTGTGGAATTTGAAAGATGTCAGAAGTAATTTCGATACTGCGGAAATGTTTAAAGTGCGAAGCCTGTTTGCAAAAATCTTTTTTTGGGCAGGCCTTGAGCCATGGTGTCAGGTGATAGAAGAGCGAGAAGACTTCCCCAGCTGCATTGAGTTTATTCACTATGAACTGGGAGCAAACAGGCTTTTGGGAATGTTAGATAGCTATAACTCCGGCATCCCGGCCGGCACGCCGGAAACTCCCCGGCAGATTACGGTCGCGCTGCCAAAAAGTTATCATGTCTATAACATGAGAACAAATGAATATCTAGGCTATATTGATCGGGTACCATTAATTTCGGAGCGCGGCACTGCCAACCTGCTTTATTTATCGGAAAGACAGGTAACGGCGCAGGATTTTGCGCTTAATCTGCCGGCCAGCGCAAAGCTCGGAGAGGTAGTAACCGTTAATGTCAGCGGACCTGAAGAAGATTTGCACGTCGTAAGAGTAGAGGTGGTCTCCCCGCAGGGAGATGTTGTGGCGGGATATTGTTCTAATGTGATAGTGGAAAATGGGGCGGGAAAGATGGAATTTCCTTTCAGCCTCAATGACGAATTGGGAACTTGGACTGTTGTGTGCCGTGATGCTGCCAGCGGAGTAATGCTTGAGCGGCAAATTGAGCTCAGACAATGAGAAGCGGTTGTGACTAAAGAACTTAACTGGAAAGACGATCTTATGGTTTTTTTGAAATTATGACTTATTAGAATGCATGGCTCTTGCGCAGTGAACGCTGCTGCATATCAGCGATTGCGCAGGAGTCGTGCGAAGATATGGCGTCTTTTATCTGTTAGTCATCTGAAACAGAAGCTGCTGAAGCTGATTGATTTGGAAAATAAATATGCAGGTCGGCTCAGAATAAAAACATCCGATATTCCTTCGGAAGAAATTGTTCGTTCAGTATTTACGACGAGACTTCAGTTTGAATTTGTCCGATTATGGCTCTATATATTTAAAACATTATTAGCAAAACGCAGAGAACAACGTTACTGGTATAACGATAGGGTAGTATAGGGGTTATAGCTTACCACATTTATTTGGAATATCTTTTGTCGCAATAATTTCATCATATGACAAAGCTGGAGGGTTATCTATGAAAGCGAAGAAATGGTATCAAAAAAGTTACAGGCGGAATCTGGTGGATATGCATATAGACGACTGGAATGAAGAATTTCTTTCCAAACTAAATGTAAAGGCCTATGTGGGCTTGTTAAAGAAGGCAAATGTCCAAACTGCTATGATATACGCAAATTCTCATGTCGGCTTGTGCTATTGGCCTACCACCCATGCCAGGATGCACCGTGGGTTAAAAGGCGAGGATTTTTTGGGAGAGATGATACAATTGTGCCATGCGCAAGGTATGGACGTGGTGGTGTATTTTTCGCTGATCTATGACAACTGGGCTTATGATCATGATCCAGACTGGCGAATTATCAATGAATTTGGTTGCAACAGCCGTGAAAAGTCTGAGAAAATCATGTTTAGCGGCGAACGATATGGCACTTGCTGCCCTAACAATGTGGGGTATCGTGACTATGTGCGCAAACAGGTGCGTGAATTGTGTGAGATGTATTCATTCGAGGGGATATTCTTTGATATGCTATTCTGGCCCAGCGTTTGTTATTGTCCGTCCTGTAAGGCACGGTTTGAAGCGGAAACAGGAATGCAGATACCTGAAATACTGGACTGGACGGATGCGTCATGGCTACGTTTTCAGCAAAAACGGGAGGAATGGATGAGCGAATTTGCAGAATTTATTACGCATACCGTTAGAGAAGTCACGCCCGGCGTAACGGTGGAACACCAGTTTTCACCGGCTTCTCACAGCTGGAGATGGGGGGTGACTGATGGCATTTGCAAAGCAAGTGATTATGCAGGCGGCGACTTTTATGGCGGAGCATCGCAGCAGTCGTTCATTTGTAAGCTGTATCACAGTCTGACCCTAAATGAACCGTTTGAGTATATGACATCCCGCTGTGACCCCGACCTGTATTTCCACACCAACACCAAATCCAAAGAGGCGTTGGAATTGCATACATATCTTGCGCTTGCTCATAACGGCGCTTTTCTCTTTATTGATGCGATAGATCCGGACGGTATAGTTCAGCCGGAGCTGTATCAGACCATGGGTGAAATTTTTTCAGAGTCAGCGCGTTATGAGAAATTTTTGGGTGGTAAGCTTTGCCGGGATGTAGCCATTTATTTTTCCCTGACGTCAAAAATCGATCTACAGTACAATGGCACACTTGTCAGTCAGCTTAAGGAAACGGGAGAGTTTCCTCATTTGAAAGCAGCCCTGACCGCGGCGGAAACAATGATTTGGCATCATATCCCTTTTGATGTGGTCAGTAAACGAAATTTGGGTGAGATCGGGGATTGTGCGGTACTTGTACTTCCCGATGTCAGGCTGATCGACGATGAGGAAGCGGAGAAAATATGTGCTTTTGTAGAGCATGGAGGCAGTTTGTATGTGAGCGGGTATGCCGACCACCCTATGATATCTAAATTGATCGGCATACAATATTGCGGGGAAACAAAAGAAAAAATAACGTATCTTGCTCCAAATGGAAAAGGGGGCGCTTTGTTTCCGGGAATTGACGTAAGTGCGCCACTGGCGATAAAGGGAAGTCAGCATATTGTCAGGACTGAACATCCTGAGGATGTGAGGGCAACTGTTACGCTACCTTATACGGATCCTGCGGATACAACCCACTTTGCATCCATTCATACCAACCCGCCGGGCGTAACAACAAATCATGCCGCGGCAATCGAACGGAAATATGGCAAAGGTAAAGTTTTATGGCTGGCAGCGCCTATTGAAGCGATGGAATCCACTGCAACCCGCCAGGCGTTTGCCCATCTGGTAAAAACGCTTGCCGAAAAGCCATTGTTTTTCGTATCGGACGCGCCCGCCCCTGTGGAAATCCTTGTATTTCATCAGGAAGAGCACAAGAGATTTGTGGTACATCTCGTAAATGAACAGGAAAAATATCCACAAATCATCGCGCAAAACATCAGATTAGCGGTAAAACTGAATGGACGCAAGGCAATCAGCGCAAATATTTTGCAACATGGTCAGGAAATCAAGCTAGCACAGGAAGGAGGTTATGCTCATATTGAAATCCCACGTCTTAAGACATACTGTATGGCTCAAATCAAATATGAATAGAAAGGGCTATGAATATGAGTGTGAAAATGAAAAAAAATAAAATTAGGCAGGCACTGAATAAGGGGAATGGTATTGTCAGACTGGTGCCAGCATGGGTTCCGCGTTCGTTTTTGGTGCCCGGTGGGAGACTTAAATTGCATCCCGACGATTTATATGCTCTGGGAGGACATCGCGGCGGTATCGATGAGAGGTGGCTCGCCTCCACTACGAATGCGCAAAATGGTCCCAATACGCCTGCGGACGAAGGGTTAAGCTACATCGTATGTGACGATGGAGAAAAAGTCCTCCTGAAGGAAGCAATAGAGCTTATGGGGGAAGCATTTTTGGGCAGTACGGTCATGGAGAAGTTCGGCGGTTGGATGGTGCTTAATAAATTTTTTGATAATCAGGGGCCGATTCCGCTACATATGCATCAAATGGAGGAACATGCCAGAAAGGTAGGACAGTCGGGCAAGCCTGAAGCGTATTATTTTCCACCGCAGTTGAACATGAAAAGGAATCACTTCCCGTACACATTTTTCGGCCTGGAGCCGGGAACCACGAAAAAGCAAGTGAAACAATGCCTGGAAGCGTGGGATCAGGGAGACAATAAAATCCTTTATTTAACCAAGGCATATAAGCTGCAGCCGGGAACAGGATGGAATGTGCCAGCGGGGGTGCTTCATGCGCCGGGCTCATTGGTCACCTACGAACCGCAAAGGCCGTTTGATATATATGGCATGTTCCAATCCCTGGTGGAAGATCGGATTGTGCCAAGGGATCTGCTGGTGAAAGATGTTCCTGAAAGTCAGCATTATGACTACGATTATCTTGTGAGTATGCTGGATTGGGAACAGAATACAGACCCGTACTTTGGGCATAATCACTTTGTGGAACCCAAACCCGTCAGGGCGGAAGTGCAAATGCGCAGCGAGAGGTATATAGAAAACTGGGTGGTTTACGGTTCCAAAGATTTCAGCGCTAAGGAATTGACCGTCCTACCCGGCAAAAGCGTTACCGTTTCAGATGACAGCGCATACGGAACCATTGCGGTACAGGGGCAAGGCGCCATCGGCGTATTGGAAGTAGAAACCCCCACCATGATACGGTTAGGGGATTTCACGAAAGATGAATTTTTTGTTACTATGCAGGCTGCAAAGCAAGGCGTTGTTATTACCAATACAAGTGATATCGAAAATTTGGTAATGCTCAAGCATTTTGGGCCGGAATTATAGTGGCTTTATCAGAGGGATTGTACGACTTATGCAATCCCTTGACTTTATAGTTTAAATTTGAATGATTTGCCCTGTTTGAAAATGGGGTATATAGAACCGAACGTAGAATTAAAGATCAAACCGAGAGCAGTAATCATGCATACTACAAACGGTACGATAATTTTAGCGCTTTGCTTTTTGTTCTTAGGTGTCATAACTTACGCGCACTTCCAGATTTTGGTCATAGTTGCCGAAGCCTCGCCCGAAGAGATTAACTCCGCCGGGGTTTTTGGCATTTTCCGGCGCCGCGATCCGAAAGGATAAATCTTTATTATACGGGAATTCAAGCTGGGAGATGGTGAGAGGCGACAGGGAGGTCCCATCAAGAAAGCTGCCTTTTTGCGTGATCCTTAACGTTTTCAGCAATCCGTATTTGGTTCCATGCTGCCACCAAGCGGGGGTGTAAATTCCGCTCTTCCCGCCGAAATCGCCGGGCGAGGTCCAGACTCCCGCTAGTTTGCCGTTGAGATAGAAATGAATATCGCTGGGCCAGTTTTCATTATAGCCGGGGTACTCTGAGCAGATCTCAAAGGAGAGCTCCAAGGCTTGGACTTTACCTTGGGTGAAAAGATAGCTGGGAATAGAGTATTCCACCCACCCGGAAGCGAACCAGACAACGGCGGCTTGCGTTCTGTCTGGGTCGCTGAAATAACGTGGATCATCACAGATTCCAATCAAGTTTTCGCGGGAAGCAAGCCCACAGGTGGGGTGAACATTATGAGCTACAAACTGCCCCACGGGGATGGAGAGCTGCCTCGCATTATGAGGGGCGACTTTATTTATAGGGAAGAGCAACAAGACGCGATCGGCGTCTAAAGCGCAAAGTTTCTGACGTCCCCGTTTGCCAGTGACGCTTCGTGTTGCAATGATCCCAGCCTCTGCCAACGCATTGATGTGCCTGGTAACAATAGCGGATGATATGTTCAGGCTTTCTGCCAGCTGGCTGATGTTTCGTGGACCCTCGCTCAGCAGCTGAATAATGTTGAGTCTGGTCTCTGACCCCAAAGCTGCAAAAAACTGATAGTTGGCAGGATTGACTTCGATTTCCATCTGCTCACTCCTCGAGATAATAATATAACTTTTTGGTTAACTAGTCAATGCTGCTTTTATTTTAAGGCCAGATTTGACGCGGATCCATGCCGTACACTTGCACGATCTCAAGCAATGGGCTGTTGGCAATGGCTTTGGGTGTAACGATCCTGCCCCGTTCAGAGTCAAGATCGTAACCAAATTCCATAAAGGCCCGCCACACCAGATGAGCGCATTGAGTTCCGCTGAGCTGAGAAGTTGGTTCATACTTAGCACTGAAAATGCCTGCTGTCAAAGAATAGGGAAGAGCGTCCAGGTTGTTTATGGCAAAGTTCGCGATTTCAGATAACAGCTGGGGAGAAGCGCTTTTTAGCTTTAGGACAATGAAATTGGGATAGTGAAGCCATTTATCAATGTTCTGAACGCAGGAATCAGTCCCCAGCACTACTGATTCCAAGGTTTTCCCCTCAGCCGCATCTACTACGATGGCTGCGTGTCCGTGTCTCCAATTCAGCGTGTGAGAAGCATTGGTAAGCAATATATAGCCGTTTTTCAGATCTGCAAACTCTGTTCCTTTCCAGCTTTCTCCCTGTGGCCCTGTCAGCCTTTCTTCGCTGGAAATGATGCTGTTAGCCTCGCAGACGAATCTCACCTCGGCAAAAAGGCTCTTCTGGAATGCTAGAATTTTCTCCTTGCGGTTCGCTTGCGGCAAGGCGTCGACCGCCGCTTTCCCCAGACCGCTTTGCTCGTACAAAAGCCGATAGTCAGACGCGGAAAAGCGCTCTTTTTTCAGCACCTGGGAAAGATCCTGCCAGGGATAAGAAGGTTTCACGTGCGCCTGCTTTTCCACAAATTCCGGAGGGGAAAGGCGAATCAGCGCCAGCAGCGAGAGGACTACGCCCAAGAGAATCCACCCTCGCAAGGCGGCTTTCCTAATTGTTGCCATCTAGCCGTCTCCTTTCAGATAGGCGGTTCCGTCATGTTTAAGGCAAACCCGCAAGCGCTGCCCTTGTGGGTTTGCCTTTTCGGTTCAGAATACCTTTATCCCTGATCGCTCGCCATTTTCTTTTTAAACACGATAATGGCAATGCTCAAGACGACAACGGCATAGCATATCACCCACCACAGATGGGGAAAAATAGCGGCGTAATTGCCGGCTAACGCCGCTCTTGCCGAGTCGACGGCGTGGGCGAAAGGCAGCAGATAGGCGGTCCGCTTGTAGCCGCCGCCCACCAGGCTTAGGTCGAACCAGGTGCCGCTCATCCAAGCGCTGATATTGGTCAGCAGCCCGCCGCAGATCGCGCCAACTTGTTTTTCGTTAAATATTGTTCCAGCTAGCAAACCAATGCCGATGAAAAGAACCGCGGCGGGGATCAGCACCGCAAGGGTCAGCAGAGCATTCAAATTCACGGGTAAATCCAGCAAAAAAGAGAGCACAAAGCAGATGGCGCCTTGCAGCAATGCTATGGGCAAAAGCGGCAAAGCGTAACCTAAGATAAAATCGCTTGCCGTAAGGGGAGAGGCGAGCAACCGGCTCAGGAAGGAGGTTGTTCTATCTTTTGCGATCAAGGTCGAGGAGAATAGCGAGATGAAGGAAAAACCAAAAACCACGATTCCCGGAGCGAGCATCTCGATTTCAAACAGCTCCACGGGAACATTGGCTTCAATGGCGGAGAGCAATAGCAAGATAACCACGGGGAATCCAATGCCGAAGACTAAATTCAAAGGATCTCGCAGCAGTTCTTTAGTGTTCCGCGAAGCAAATGCAAGGAATTTCATTCTCTGACCTCCGTTTCTGTGGCGAGAGCGATGAAGGCGTCTTCAAATGTTGCGGACTCCGTCTGCGCGATTAACTCAGCGGCCGTCCCCACAGCTTTTAATTGGCCTTTGGCCATGATCCCGATGCGATCCGAAAGCGCTTCCGCTTCTTCCATGTAATGGGTGGTAAGGATCATGGTGATTTTCCCTTTCAATTGGCTGATGGCATTCCACAGTTCCCGCCGGGCGAGCACATCAAGGCCAAGGGTGGGCTCGTCAAGGAAGAGGATCTGCGGCTCAGAGATCAGCGCCATGGCGATGCTCAGCCGCCGCTGCATTCCTCCAGACAGCGTTTTTGCTTTTTCATTAGCTACCTCTGTAAGGCCGAACGAGGTTAACATCTGATCTTCTTTCTTGGAGCTGCCGTAGATGGCGGCGATCAACTGGAGATTTTCCTTGACGGATAAATTAGGAGCTACGGCTGTTTCCTGAGGGGAAAGGTTGATCTTTTCCTTCACCGCGTGAGGATGGGTCGCGATGCTGTCCCCCAGCAGGATCGCGTCGCCGCTTGTGGGCGTGATGAGGCAGGAGAGCATTTTGATGACTGTAGTCTTACCTGCGCCGTTCACTCCCAGCAAAGCGAAAAGCTCGCCTTGCTCGATGGAGAGGTTGAGATCAGCTACGGCTAAGTTTTGCTTAAACCGCTTTGTGAGGTTGACAGTCTGAATAGCGCTCATTCCTCTTTTCCTCCTTTTTGAAGTTGTGCCTTAAAAAGCGTTTCGGTGAGCTGCTTGAACTGTTGGCTATCCACAATGGCGATGCCTCTTTTCTTGTCGCCCAACAGGAGCAGTGTATCCCCCGGTTTAATGCCGAAAATTTCCCGCGCCTCTTTGGGGATGACGATCTGGCCTCTTTCCCCCACCTTTGCGGTCCATGCGTATCTCCCCTGGGGTATATCCATGCTCGGCGCTCCTTTCAGTATGATTAATATGATTTGTATGATTAATCATATCATATTGAGGCCGGAGAGTCTAGGGGGAGGCACGTTAATTATCTGTTAAAAAAGCGTATGGAAGGATTTTCTGTCGCCAGAGACGAAAAGTAGGGAAGGAAAGGAAGGGATGGCAATGGCTATTTTCGTCATGGGCCTTGCGGGGGGCCCCCAGAGCCTTACTTTGGCCGCTTGGAACGATATAGTCGCCGCAGAGCGCGTTTGTTTGGGCAGCGACAATGCCGACTTGTCGGCGTTTTTGGAAAGCCACGGCAAAAAATATGAAGCGTGGAGAGGATTATCTCCGCAGGAGAGAGCGGTAAGACTTACGGAAAAGGAAGAGGAAAATGTAGTTTACATTGCCGAGAGACTGCCCTTGGAGCTGGATGAGACTGCGAATCTCCTCAAGGGAAAGGCTGCCTTTTCCTGCCCCGGCTTGCTAGATTATGTGGCTGAGCAAGTGGGGGAGCGCTTTGCGCGGGGCGCGCTCTATCTTTGGACAGAGACCGTCCAGGGCGTAAATCCGGAGCTGCCTAATTTGCTTTGGGGTCCTGTGACTGAAGATGCGCTAGCTGTTTTACGGTGGAATTATCCCGCAGGATATCTGTGCAAGGCCTGCTACAACTTGGGCGGCTGTCGGGAACAGATTCGAGATGTTGATTTGCGCGCATTGGAAGTAGGCGCGCTTTCATTTATTTATCTACCTCCCGCGGGCTGTACGGACTCGGGAAAAAAGCTCCAGGAATTGGAGCGGGTGATGGCGAGACTGCGCGGCGAGGAAGGCTGCCCCTGGGACCGCCAGCAGACTTTAGCTTCCCTACAGCCATATCTCATTGAGGAAGCGTACGAGGTTTTGGATGCCATCGCACAGAAAGACCCCGCTTCCCACTGCGAAGAACTGGGAGACGTGCTGCTGCAGATCGTCTTTCAAAGCCGCATTACAGCGGAGCAAGGTAAGTTCAGCTTAGCGGACGTGATTGCCTCAGAGACAGCAAAGATGATCCGGCGACATCCCCACGTCTTTGGCGATTCGACGGTTTCTTCCGTTGAGGGTGTTTTGGTTAATTGGGAGAAAATCAAAGCTCAAGAGCGGGCGGGAAAGAAGCGGAAATCACTTTTGGACGGCATCCCCAAGGGGCTGCCCGCTTTGGCCAGGGCATATAAAGTGCAGGATAAAGCGGCCAGGGTGGGATTCCAGTGGGACGATGTGAGCGGAGCCATAGCCAAAGTTAAGGAGGAACTGCAGGAATTTAAAGAAGCCTTGGAGGCAAAAGAGCAAGCTGCCATCGAAGAGGAATTCGGCGATCTGCTCTTTTCCTTGGTAAATGTGGCAAGATATCTGGCCGTCTATCCGGAAGTTGCCTTGAATAAGACCGTGGGCAAGTTTGAGCGGAGGTTTCGCTATATTGAAGAGCACGCTGACAAGTCCTTGGAGGAGCTGGGCTTAGAAGAGATGGACAAGCTTTGGGACGAGGCTAAGGCTTTAGAGTGAACTGAGTTTGCCGGGATAATCAGACGACAAAAGTGCATATTTCCTCCCGCAAGCGAGATATTAAGAACAAAGGTTCAGAGGGAGGAACTCAGATGAGAAAGCGGTTTTGGTTGATCAGCGTACTTGCGACTTTGCTTCCCGCGATGCTGATCGGCTGCGCACGGCCCAAGGAGCAGCCTCAAGGCAAGTTGCCCAAGGAAAAGGCCATCAGCGTTTACGATCATAAAACTGGGAAGAAGCTAAGCATGCCCATCGAAGAATATCTGCAAGGGGTAGTGGCGGGA
This sequence comes from Firmicutes bacterium UBA5499, assembly GCA_002426275.1. Lineage (GTDB taxonomy): Bacteria > Bacillota > DTU084 > DTU084 > DTU084 > UBA5499. The sequence goes on along the minus strand of DIPB01000003.1, from coordinate 8,342 downwards.
GAGATGAAGCCTGGCTGGCCTGAAGCGGCCTATGCGGCTCAAGCCATAGTCGCGCGTTCTTTCACCATGGAATTCATCGGCCGCGGAGGCACGAACCAGATGCACGGCACGGATGTCTGCACGGATGAGACTCATACCCAAGCATACAATCCGGCCAATATCACGGCTATCATTAAAAAAGCGGTGAAATCCACAAGAGGCCAGGTGCTTACATACAATGGTAAGTATATCAAAGCCTGGTTCAATGCCTCCTGCGGCGGAACAACAGCCCGGGCAAAGGAGGGAATAGCCTATCCGGGAGCCGAACCTCCCTATACAGTTAATAAAGAATGCCCGGAGGCAAAGTATAGCCCGCCGGAGGTCAAGCATTGGACAGCCACTTATAAATATGGGGAGCTGGACAGTCTGCTGCAGAAACTGGGGATCAGCTCTGTGAGGAAATTGGAAATCGCCAAAAAAAGCAAGGCCGGCAGAGTGGAAACCTGGCGGATCTCCTATGGCGGCGGCAGCAAGGAAATCGCCGGTCAAGATCTGCGGATTTATCTGGATCCCATGCGCCTTCGCTCCAACGTCATCACAAATTTAGTCAATGGAGAGAGCTCAGTTACCATCGAAGGACGAGGCTTTGGCCATGGCGTCGGTTTTTGTCAGTGGGGAGCTTATACCCTAGCCAAGGAAGGAAAATCCGCCTCGGAAATCGCCTTGTATTATTTCCCGGGAACCAAAGTAGAAAAGCGTTGGCAGTAACTTCCCCGGCAGTCATAAATTCGCAAGGTGGACATATTTATAGATCAGAGGCAGACTTGCCTGCCTTGCGAAAGGGGGATTTTGTCGTGGAAGATAAGCGAAAGGACGTTATTCCCGCTCAGAGGCGCCTGCATCAGGTGGTGCTTAAAGAAAGCGGAGACTTGCTAGTTGAGGGAGTGGGAAATGTTGAGAGCTTTGATGATCAAGAGATTTTAGTGGAGACGGAAGCCGGAATGCTGCAGATCAGCGGCCGAGAGCTGCATATCAAGCAGTTGGATCTAGACGGCGGCACTTTAGCTGTGGAAGGACTCATCATCGGTTTGGAATATACCGGTGACGTGAAGGGCAAAAAGTCCGGGGGACAAGGCGTTTTCAGCAAGCTCTTTCGGTAGGTGGAGGCCATGGATGCGATCTCCACACAG
>DIPB01000003.1:4746-7011 GCA_002426275.1 Firmicutes bacterium UBA5499 | reverse complement strand
CCATGGGAATCACCGTCATTTCTGGAATTTTATTAGGACTGTGCTTCGATATTTATAGGGTCTTGAGGGCTCTCTGGCGCCCTGGTCCTGTTTGGACCAGGGTTGGAGACTTGCTTTTTTGGCTTTTCGCTTTTTGCTTGCTTTTCAGTTTGCTTCTGCTGGGTAATTGGGGCGAAATGCGTTTATATGTAATTGTCGGCTGGATCTTGGGACTGTGGCTATACAGTTGGCTGCTCAGTCACAAGATAATCTCGCTTTTCTTCGCTTTTTTTTCCGCTTTCCACCGCTCCTTTGGTTATCTGGGGAGGGGTTTTTATCTTTTTGGGGCTGCAATCTGTCGCCGTCTTCGCAAAAAGTAGCAGGAAAAAGCTGTTCTTCGTCGAAATTATAGAATGGTTTTTTCGAGACATATTTAGACATCTTAAAAAACTTTGGAGGCGAAGACGGTGCGCATTGTCTTAAAGGGCGGAAAAGTAATCACGCCTTTTGTTGTGGTAGAACCAGGGGTAGTGATCATTGAAGATGGCAAAATTCAGTATGTGGGAGAGGAGTACAGAGGGGAGTCTTCGGATCAAGTTTGGGATGTAACCGGCAAAGTCATAACCCCAGGACTAATTGACCTGCACATCCACGGCGGCGGCGGGCACGATGTGATGGGAGGGACGGTGGCCGACGTTTTGGCAGTGGCCGAAAATGAGCTGAAAGCCGGCGTCACCTCTTTTGTCCCGTCGCTCTATGCAACCGGCTGGGAGCGGATGCTCACCGCTTTGGAGATCATCAATGAAACCTATAAGCTGCAGCGGCAAAGCCAGTGCCGGGAAGCGCAAATCGCAGGCATTTACCTGGAGGCGCCGTTTATGAATCCTTTGGCCAGAGGAGGACAGCCCCTGGAAGCAATCCGCGCGCCTAAAGCAAAAGACTATCTGGAGCTTATGGACAGGGCGGGAGAACTGCTGCGCTTGGTCTTAGTTGCCCCTGAGGTGGAAGGCGGTCTTACCCTAACAGAGGAGGTGCTCTCTAGGGGCTTGATTGCGGCCATCGGCCACTCTGAGGCCAGCTACGAGCAGGTTGCAGCGGCAGTCGCTCTGGGAGCGGATCAGGCGGTGCACGTCTTCAACGGCGGCAACACCGGCATTACCAAACGACAGCCGGGATTGATTGGCGCGGCCTTAAATTTGGATGAGATATATTGTGAGCTGATCTGCGATGGAGTCCACGTTCATCCGGGGAACATGCAGCTTCTGCACAAATTGAAAGGCAGCGACAAAATCATTCTGATCACGGATGCGGTTCAGCCTGCGGGGCTGCCCGACGGAGAATACGATCTGTCGGACGGCAGACGGGTGACTGTGAAAAGCAATGTTGCCATCACAGGAGACGCCGTGGAGGGGAATCTCTATGGCAGCTGTCTAGGTCTAAATCGCGGCGTGAAGAATATGGTTCAGTTGGTCGGGGTCACATTGCCGGAAGCGGTCAAGATGGCCACAGTGAATCCGGCCCGGCGTCTGGGCCTGAGCAATAAAGGGAGTCTGCTTCCGGGCAAAGACGCGGATCTGGTGGTCTTTAGTTCGGATTTAGAGGTGGAGAAGGTGTTTATAGCGGGCGAACGGATAGAGGGATAGCGCGGAGCTATCCCTCAGCTCTAACCTGTGGCTTCTTGCTTTTTCGCGTCTGCCTCGGAAAGGGACAAGTTGGCCTCCAGGTACGCTAAAAGCGATTCCGCGCCTTGATTTTTGTTGATGTTTTCCGCGGTGAGGCCATCGAAGCAGCCTCCGGAATTTGGATCCAGCAAGCTCAGGCCCAGGTTGTTTTCGCCTTCAAACCAGGAGAAACACTTTTGGGCGCGCAGGTAATGATCGGTTTGACCGGTTAGCTTGTATGCCTCTAAGTGGGCGTTGACAAGATGTGCGGCATCTACGGGCTGCTGGTCAAAGACGGCAGGGTCTTGGCCTTTATGCCACCAGCCGTGGTTTCCCACCAGAATCAACCTGCCGTCTCTGAGCAGACGCTCGCTGAGAAAGTTAAGGCTCTCCAGGCCGATGTGCAGATATGCCTTTTTTCCTAAAACCTTATAGCTCAGCAGCATTGCCTGGGGCAGCGCCGCATTGCAGTAAGTGACGTATTCCTCGAACCAATACCAGCCTCCTCCGGAGACAGTGCGGTACAGTGCGGCCAGGTTATCCGCAAGCTGCCGCAGCAGGTGAAAATCGCCTTTGTTCAGCTGTGAAAGCCCGATTATGCAAAAGGCCATGGCCCTGGGAGAGG
>DIPB01000003.1:435-4611 GCA_002426275.1 Firmicutes bacterium UBA5499 | reverse complement strand
ATATTTTTTTGCAGCCACAGAGCAGACGGACTGGATGGCCCGACCGAAAGCGTCGTCTGAACCGCGGTCGTCAAGAAAACGGTGGGAATAGTCGACGAAATTATGCCACCAGCCGTCGGGGCGCTGAGCATAAACCAAAAAGCTAAGGTATGTTTCAGCCAAGGTCATGACCGCGGCATTCGGTTCCAGTTCATAGAGCCTGAGGGCTGCGGTCAATGCTCTGGCGTTATCGTCTGTTGTATAACCGGTTCTGAAGTTGGGAAGGTGATAGGTTGCGTGTTGGATAATACCAGTGCGATCCGTCATTCTATAGAGATGATCAAGTTTGGGTAGAGTTGGCAATCAATTCACCTCCGGGAATAAACAAAGCGCCTGTGTTGCAGCTGTCAGCTGCAGCTTGACAATACAGAGCCAGGTGTTGTTCGGCTACATAGTCCCAGCTCATAAATTTGCCAAGCTGTCCGGCTCTCTCCTCCAGCTGCGCTTGCAACTGCGGAGAGGAGAGGACCTGCTCCAGGCAGCGGGCGATAGAGTCTGAATCACGGAATTCAGCTAAAAGCCCCCTGCCTCCTGAAAGCAGCTCTTGAGCGTAAATATAAGGGGTGGAGATTACTGCTTTCCCGAGCCCCACAGCGTAAGCCAGAGTGCCGCTGGTGATCTGCTCTTGGCCTATGTAAGGAGTAAGATAGATGTCTGTGAGGGTCAAGTATTCAACTAATTCCTCTTTGTCCAGAAAGCGGTCCACAAATTGAATATTGTTTTCCATGCCTAGGCTAGAAGTGAGCTGCATCAGCTGATGCCTATATTCCTCGCCCTCATTTCTTTGTACGCCAGGATGCGTTTTGCCGATGATTAGGTAGCACAGATTGGGAAAGAGCTCTTTGGCTTTGGCCACAGCGCGAATGGCATACTCGATTCCTTTGCCTCTGCCCAGCAGACCGAAAGTGGAAATCACAGGCCTGCCGTCTAGATTGAGGCGTTTTTTTAATTCTTGCCTGGTGGCGGAGACCGGAGCAGGCACGCCGTGATGGAAAGTGAAGATTTTCTCGGGGGTTATTCCGTATACTTCAGTGAGAATTTCCTTAGCCCGCTGGGCCATCACGATCACTTTCGAGCTTTGCATGGCTACTTTCTGCATGATCTTAAATTTATTGGCGTCCGGTTTGGCTAAAACGGTGTGAAAAGTAGTTACTGCAGGTTTTTGGAGATGTGCCAGAAAATCTAAAAGATAGCTTCCGTCAGGGCCGCCGAAAATTCCGAATTCATGTTGGATGTGTACCAGCTGAGCTTTGCTTTGGTTCACAAAAACTCCGGCTTTTAGATAATCGTCGCGTTTTTGCTGCTCAATGCATAAGCCTATGGGATTGGTATTTTTTTTTTGCTCTTCACAGATCGCTATTACCTCAGGCTTTGCTAGGGAAGGCAGATGAGTCAGCAAATCGTAGCAATATGTGGCGATTCCGCATTGACGCGGAGGAAATGTAGAGAGAACTGCAAATCGAAACGGCATTAAGTTACCTCCTATTTTTAGTCCGCAAGGGCTACTGAAGAGAGATGATCTCCGGCCGCAATGTCTACGCCCTTACCAACGATGACTTGCTCCAGACGGGTGTGCCTGCCGACGCTGGCGCCATCCCACAGGACGCTGTCTCGAATCAAACTTCCTCCTTCAATAGTAACATTTTCTCCCAGCACAACCATTGGGCCTACTTCCGCTTTGCTTGCAATGGTGCAGCCTGGGCCGATGAAACAGGGAGCGCGCAGGACGGAGAAAGATTCCACTTTAGCAGTAGGGTGAACCCAGATGCCGCAGCCTGATAACTTATAAGGCGGTTGGAAGCGGCCTGTAAGGATATGTCGGTGAAGCTGCAGATATCTTTTGTGAGTGCCCATATCCAGCCAATAGAAATTGCCATTGTAACCATATAATGGTTTTCCCTTTTCAATCAGGAGCGGAAAAATTTCCCGCTCTATGGAAACAGGCCTTCCCTCTGGAATCAGAGATACCAACTCTTGGTCGAAGACGTAGACCCCCGCGTTAATGAGGGCTACCGTTGCCGCGGAAAGCTGCGGCTTTTCAACGAAGTCCTGGATCCTACCGTCGGAGGCCAGGTTAACAACCCCATATGAGGAGGGATTGGAAACCGGGGTCAAGGTAAGAGTTCCCATGGCTCCCTTGAGCTCATGGAAGGCCAATAGCTCCCGTAGGTTGATATCCGTGACGATATCGGCGTTGAAAGCTAAAAAGGGGTCTGAAAGTTTAGAGGCGGCCATTTTAATAGCACCGCCTGTTCCTAGTTGAGTTTCTTCAATGACGTACTCGATTTTCGCGCCGAAACGGCTGCCATCACCGAAATGTTCAATGATGATTTGAGGACAATGGCAGAGACTGAAGACCATCTGGTTAATTCCGTTTTCCACAAGCAATTTCACCAGGTACTCCAGCCAAGGTCTATTTAAGACAGGCAGCATAGGCTTGGGCTGATTTGTGGTGAGAGGATGCAGACGGGTGCCTCGTCCACCGGCAAGTAGCAGAGCTTTCAAGTGAATCCTCCTTTGCTTCGAAATAGTTCACATAGAAGTAATATATATCATCAGATTCTTTTTTATGCTTAGCTGCATGTACCTTCCAAGTCTAACATCCCCAAAAATGGGCATAAAAATACAACAAGAGCCCAATTCAGCAGAGAATTGGGCTCTTGGGCAGGTTTTGTTTATTCGCGGAAGAAGACGTGATTGCCGATTACCGTGGTCACTGGTTGCGATGAGACCCATCTGTTGCTTGTTTTTCCAGGATTATAAAATCCGATTGCGCCGTAGGATGGATCCCATCCGCCGACCGCGTCCTGTACGGCTCTGTAAGCAGTTGAGGATGCAGGATTATTGATTCTGCCGTCAAGGACTGGGCTGAATTGGTAGTATCTCCCGTCTACCACTTGATAGATAATAGAGGTGACTGTATTGGGGTAATTTGGACTGCGCATCCTATTGAGGATGGTGGCAGCTACCGCCACTTGTCCCTCATAGGGTTCGCCTCCGGCTTCAGCGGTTACCAGCCTTGCCAAAAGCTCGACCTCGTTATTGCTCAAAGAAACTGATCCCCCGGAAGGAGGTTGAGGGTTAGAGGCAACCTTAGGAATTACAAGTTGCTGACCAACCGTCAGGTTGTTATTCCAGATGTTGTTGGCCTGCCGGAGATCCGCGACTGAGACACCGAACCTTTGGCTGATGAGATAAAGCGAGTCGCCGTATCTCACGGTGTAAACCTGGCTTCCTGCGGGCGGCTGCGTGTTGGAACTGCCGCCGGGGATTATCAGCTGCTGACCAACCGTTAGGTTGTTAGACCAAATATTGTTGGCCGCTCTGATATCTTCCACGGAAACGCCGAACCTTTGGCTGATGAGATAGAGCGAATCACCATATCTCACGGTATAGACCTGGCTTCCCGCAGGCGCTGTCGGAGTGGAAGGCGCTTGACTTTTACTCGACGGAATCACAATGATCTGTCCCGGATAAACTGCGGTCCAGAGATTGTTGGCCACCTGGATCTCATTTGCCGAAACGCCGAAGCGTTGTCCGATGAGATAAATCGTATCTCCCGGTCTTACCGTATAATTCCAGAATCCGGGAGCGCCAGGTATATACAGGCGTTGATTCCAGACAAGCATGTTACTTTTGAGATTGTTGGCACGTTTGATTGTTGTTGTAGGGACGTTGAAGCGCGTGCTGAGTTTGTATAGTGTGTCTCCTGTTTTAACATAGTAGATGATGTCTTCTGCGTATGCTGCTAAAGCGCTCACCCCCAAGAACAAAGTTGTCACCAGCATTAACGACAATAATTTCTTGGAGACCTTTAGCACAAACATTCCTCCTTATTTTTTCTGCCGCGAATTTACTTACCTACCTTTTCTTACCCCCTTTGGGAAATACTTGTTTATATATTTCGAGTCGCAATGTATTTTTCCTAGTGGGAACTGCTGGTAACGAAAGCTAAAGGAGGAAGGCATGACCACAGAAGGCAAAAAAAGACTTCATTTCGATGTTTATGTAATAAAATAGGAGATGCTGTGGAGCCGTAGCGGAATAGATGGTTGAGCACGTCTCCGTTGGAATTTTTCAGTTGAGCCAATAATCTCGTTCACATTTTTTTGTTCGCCCTGTCCGACAAGGCTACGC
>DIPB01000003.1:0-323 GCA_002426275.1 Firmicutes bacterium UBA5499 | reverse complement strand
TGTCCGACAAGGCTACGCTGTTTGGCGTACTTGTCTGTTCTGTGGAACGGCTCATTGAAGATTTGTTTCAGTTGTTTACAATTTGTGAGCAGGAGGCAGTGTAGTCTGAAGTCAAACCTGAGAATATGCCGTTTTTTGCCGACATATATAATAAAGACCAGCCTTGACGCGCTGGTCTTATATCAACGATAGTTTTTCCCCAAGTGCTCTTACAGCATTTACAGAACAAACCCGCATACATTTTAGGCAGTATCATATCCAAGCGGGATAAAGAGATATCTCCATACATTCTGGGCAGTTAAAACTTCTGCCCTACTAAGAAA
>DIPB01000107.1:14074-18363 GCA_002426275.1 Firmicutes bacterium UBA5499 | reverse complement strand
TACGATTACTATCAAATGGAGATCATCTCCGGGCTCGAGACCGTCTTGAAAAGCTCCGGCTACAGGCTTGTGGTCTGCAATTCCAATCACGATCCGGGAGAGGAGGCGCGTCTTTTAGTTGAACAACAAGAATCGGGCGCCAGAGGGGTTGTGCTGTTCCCTACAGATACCTGCGGTGCGGAGACGCTGGCGAGCCTGCAAAAGACAAAATTCCCTTTTGTGCTGGTGGATAGGTTCATAGACGAAGTAGACTGCGATTACGTTGTTTCCGATAACTTTGGCGGCGCCTACAGAGTTGTGAATCACCTGATTGAGCATGGCCATAGCAAAATAGCTTTCATTTATTCGCGAGACAACGCTTGCTCGGCAGTTACCGACCGCTTGCGGGGGTATAGACGGGCACTTTCCGATGCGAAGCTTGAGCAGGAGTTCATTTATGATGAACTTCCGGAACTAGGCGGGATCTATAGGTCAAATTTAACCAAGCAATATCTCGGACTGTTAAGCGAATATTTAAAGCGCAATACGGTCACCGCTATTTTTGCTCAAAATGACATGATTGCGCTGGAAGTGATCAGAGTAGCCAAAATGTTAAAACTGCAGGTCCCGAGGCAGTTAGCCGTGGTCGGCTTTGACGATATGCCCTATGGGGTAGAATTGCCCCTGACCACGGTGGCTCAAAATCGGGTGGAAATCGGCAGGCAAGCGGGGAAAGTGCTGCTGGATAAATTAGAAGCGGCGGAGAGCGAGCATCACGTGCTTGTACCTACCAAATTGATTGTGCGCGCATCGTGCGGCTGCGCGGCAGAACCATTGCGGGCACTGGCTGGAATAGAATAAGGCGGGTGGAGAGTAATTAGATCGGAGGGATTTGTGTGAGAAAATGGTGGCTTTTCTTGACTGTTTTAGCGGTGGTGGTAATCGGCTTTTTCGCCGTAAAGAGCAAAAATGACGGCGCACAAAATGCCGCAGGCGGCCAGGATAAAATCGTTGTGGTGATGAATGCCGGCCCGAAAGTGACCGATCAGGTGGCGGTCAAGAGACTGAGAGAGGATATCGCTAGATTCAACAAGCTCTATCCCGAGATCGAAATCCGCTGGACGGATCGTCCGTATTCACCGGATAGTTTCAGCACCAGCATGGCCGGGGACACAGCTGAAGACATCATCACTCTTTGGGCCACGGAAGGCTACGTGGCAGAACGCGGCTATGCCTTGGATCTCTCGAAACTCTTGGCAGGCTGGGAATATAAAGCGCAATTGAACAGGGACGTCCTGGCGCCGTTTGTCAGGGAAGGAAAAGTTTATGCTCTCCCCAAAGACGGCTATCTGATGGGAATGCTTTATAATAAAAAGCTTTTCAAAGAGGCGGGGATTCTGGACAGCCGGGGCAACGCGCAGGCGCCCGCCGACTGGGATGAGTTTGTGGCGGCAGCTAAGAAGCTCACTGACAGGGAAAAAGGGATCGCCGGGTTCGGCATCATGGGCAACGGCGCAGAGGCGGGCTGGGGGTTCCTCAATTGGGCCTGGCAGGCGGGAGGAGATTTTGAGCGAGAAGAAAACGGCGCCTGGAAGGCGGTGTTTGCTCAAAAAGAGGCGGTAGCGGCTCTGAAGTTTATCCGAGACTTGCGCTGGCAGCACGATGTGCTGCAATCCACGCTCCTGGCCACGTCTAATGATCTGATGGCTCGCTTTGCCAGCAACCAGATTGGCATGTTCTTTGCAGCGCAGGACAGAATCCCGGCTCTGGTGAATCAATACGGCATGAAGCTTGAGGACATTGGCATGGCGCTTCTGCCTGCCGGTCCCGCAGGCCGCGCCAACCAGATGGGAGGCAACTATTATATCATTAATCCTAAGCGCCCGGCTAAGGTGCAGGAAGCGGCTTTCAAGTGGATTACCTGGAAGATTTTGGGCGCCATGGCTCCGGAGCGCATTCGAGAAAACGGCGAAGATCTGCGCCAGCAGGGACAGATTGGCACGCTCACGGCTCTGCCCATATTTATAGGAGAGACGGACAGCAAGGCCAGGGAAGCTGCTGCTCCTTACAGCGATGTGCTGGTGGATTTTCCGGATGTTTGGAAGGAAGCTGCCAAATATATGAGGCCCGAGCCACCGTTTTTCTGCCAGCAGCTTTATTCGGAGTATCTGGGACCGGCAGTTCAGGCGGTTCTGACGGAAAAGAACGCTGATCCTCAAGCGCTGCTGGCCAATGCGGCCCGGGGCTTTCAGGAACGGTTTTTGCATACTGTAAATGAGTAACAAGAGGCGGCATAGAAGGGGGCGGAAGAACATGTGGACAAATAAGAAACTTTTATTCCCGGCGGCGATATTATTTACTTGTTTGTTCCTGGTGGGCACCGGAGGCTGGGCGCAGGAAGCCGCACGCTACGAACCGGCTGAGGAATTTTATAACCGCAAGGGCCTTGAGGAGATGCCGAGATTGAACTATCAGGGGCTCCCGGTGGTAAACGTAAAAGAGCTGGGAGCGTTAGGAGATGGAGTGCAAGATGCTCAGCCGTTTTTTGAACGAGCGGTGGCACAGCTCAGAGAGCAAGGCGGCGGCGTGCTCTTCATCCCGGAGGGAACTTACAATTTCCAGCAAAAAAAGCAAAATACGGTCTGGGCCGTCGGCAAACAGGGCGATGCCTGGCCGGAACTGAAGAACATCCACTTTGTGGGCGAGGGCGAGCGAACGATCATTCGCTTCGAGGTGGATGCCTCGAATTTCGGCACGGGATGGGCCTTTGGGACGTGTGAGAATATTAGCCTCAGCAAGATGAGCTTCACCATTTTTCCTTATTTTGACAGCCGGCAACCGGTGGGCATGGGCATTTACACGCTGAGGTTCGGCAGTTATCAGACGGCCGAACGCAGAGCGCGCAATATCACATTGGTAAACCTGACCTTTGATCAGGGCATTTTGGGGCCTTGGATCCAGGACACGGAAAAGATTTGGGTGGTTGATTGCACGGTCCGCAATACTTCCGCCGACGGAATTCATTTGGACAATGTAAGAGACGGAGTCGTAGCTTATTGCTCGGTGGAGCATGCCGGAGACGACGGCATGGCTTCCATCGCCTCGCTGAATTCATTAAAGCAAGTCCTTTCTCAAAATACGTCTTTTTTGTACAACAAAGTTTATGAGTCCAAGTTCGCCCGGGGAATCACCCTGGGCGGCATTAATTGCCAGGCGATCGGCAATTGGATTGAGGCAGTCAATTGCGCGGGGGTCAGCTTCAACGGTTTTGGACATTCAGGCGAAGGGTTTCCGCTGGAGAGGATCAAGGTGATGAACAACACCATCATTCGCGCTGATCTGAATGAACGCGGCAGTTACGAAAACCCCTCGTCCCATCCTTGGCATACGGCCGTCAGCTTGGAGAGCGAAACGCGGACTGCCGATATCGTCGGCAACAGAATATATGGGAGTCAGTATCATGGCATTTGGCTGAAAAACCCCGGCAGCAGTTACAGCGACATTTCAATTGTCGGCAACGACATTCAAGGGAACTGGAGGGCGGGCATCAGCTTGGCTCCGCAATCCGCGGTGGACAGACTGAACGTTAATGATAATTTCTTGCTGAATAATGCCGGCGGTAATATCGCTCTGGACGGTAAGACGCAGAACTCGATAATTCAAGGCAATGTCGAGCAGGCGAATGACAAAGCTCCTTGGCAGGATATCTATGACGGCATAAGAAGAGAACCGCAGCAGACAAGCTGGCAAGCTCCGCCTAAGCTGAAAGAGCAAGGAGAGACTGTCAATGTCAGAGACTGGGGAGCCAAAGGCGACGGGACGACAAACGACGCTCCGGCTTTCAACCGGGCGTTAGCGCAGCTTCCCGAGGCAGGCGGCGTTTTGCACATACCTGCCGGAGAATATTTGTTAGCGCCTCCAGCCGGCAGCGACACAGCCCCGTTCACCATTATCAAGCATCATTTGCTGGTTGCTGACAGACGAAATATCGTCATCCGGGGGGAAAAGGGAAAGACCACCTTATTGTTTTCAGACGCCGATCATCAGGGGATTCGTCTCCTGAACGCAGAGAACTGCGCGGTCATTGATTTGAACTTGCGCCTCATAAAACAGCCCGAGCTCCGGCATAATAGGGCTTTGCTGGACATCTCAGGCTGCAGGGGGATAATCCTGTCCGGCATCACGAGCCTTGATTCCGGGGGACCGGGGATTCAAATTGAAGCTTCCACGGGCGTTTTAATGGAAAACTGCACGGTGAGAAATGCGGGGACGCACGGGTTACGACTGCTTTCCAGCAGACAAGTAACGGT
>DIPB01000107.1:13564-13895 GCA_002426275.1 Firmicutes bacterium UBA5499 | reverse complement strand
ACGGCAGCGTCTCCAGGCTGCCCCAGTTCGTAAGGCTTGTAAAAAATAAAATCATAGGCACCAGGGAAGGATACGGAATCGCCGTTGCCAGCGGCGATGACATTGAGCTTTTGGAAAATGAAATCACCGGCACTTATCTTGCCGGGATCGGCATTTATCAACACACGGGTTTTTTCGCGCCCAAAAGAGTATCTGTGCGGGGCAATTCCCTTGTGAAATGTAATATCGGAGCTTTGACGTACACAGCCGGGGCGATCTCAGTTTTTAAGCTCAGCCGCGGCTCCCTTGAAATCTCCGGGAATGAGATCGTCAGCACGAGCGGATCCGGACT
>DIPB01000107.1:9684-13437 GCA_002426275.1 Firmicutes bacterium UBA5499 | reverse complement strand
CCGGACTTTGGATCGCGGATTCCAAGGGGCTCGAACGTTTGAGCATGACCAAAAATCGCTATCGGGATTTGGGCGAGGGCAAAGTTTCCATCACCGTAGCACAAGTAAGGCAAATTAAGGATTTCGTCAGTGACGATGTGGATTTTGGGCCTCAATATTCCCAGCCCGGGGATAAAACGCTCAGGATCACAGACCAGATGCTGGTGCAACAAGAACAGCCGCGGACTTTTTCTTTTGGGGAAAGGCGCAGAAATCAACGCCTGGGGGAGAAAGAAACCCGCCGTTATGTCTATCGGTTATCTTTTGACCAGATGGATGTAAAAAAGAGCAATAAATTCTTTCAGGATGTATCCTGGTGGAATAATATCGATCTCGGCTGCGTTCCCGGCGACGCCAATTACATCTATCCCGTTTCCTCTAAGGAAGCAGAGTTCGGCTATATTTTTGATTTCTCTGGGGCTAGTTACCGGCCAGTTGCCGTCACGGTCCGCGATCGTTTCTTTTCCATTCAGGACGGCGTCAGCTGTCAATCGTTCGTGAGCGAGGACGGAGTAAACTGGCAGCCGGTCACAGGGCTGGCCTATCGCGCCGGCATGTCGTCAATTAAGGGAAATACCGTTCGCCTTCTGCTAAACGAAGGGGGGAAGCTCCCAGATAGAGTCTATTATAAAGCGGTTTTTAAGATCTCTGACGGAACTTTCAAAGGAATCGGAAATCAATGGAACAGAATTCATGTCTCTGAGGCAGATAAAAACGACAGCCTATGCTTTCAGTGCGATTTTGAGTTGGAGCCCGTCAAATAAAGGATCTTGCGGCGCCTGAAGGAGCGTATGTCCAGTGAAGAGACTTTCATTATTAGCGGTGGCGCTCGCGGTTAATCTTTGCGCGGCCTTAGCTTACGGCGCTACCGAATTGCCGGCTAGCTTTTATCAGCGGCAAGGTTTAGAAGCTATGCCGCGCCTGTCCTATGCCGGACTTGAGGTGATCAATCTCAGGGAGCTGGGCGCGCTGGGCGATGGGATGCAAGACGCCGAGCCCTATTTTGAGCGGGCATTTGAGCTGGCTTGCCAGCGCGAAGGCGGCGTGATTTACATTCCGGCCGGCATTTACGTTTTTCGGCAGAACCACAGGTCCGATCTTTGGACGCCGGGCAAGACGGACGCAGGCTGGCAAAAGTCTCAGGACATTCACTTTCTGGGCGAGGGCAGAGAGACGATTATCAAATTTGAAGTGGATGACGCCAATTATGCCAGAGGGTGGACCTTTGGACCCTGCGAGAGAATTAGCATCAGGGATCTCACGTTTACAATTTTCCCCTATTTTGATCGGCGCAGTCCCAGAGGAATGGGCATTTATCCTTTGCGCTTCGGAGAATACGCTCCGGGCGCCAGAGAAGCGAAAAACATTTATTTAATCAATCTTTATTTCGATCAAGGCATTTTAGGACCTTGGCTTCAGGATACTGAGAACGCGTGGGTTATAGACTGCGCTGTCCGCAATACGTCGGCCGACGGCATCCATTTGGATAATACCCGTAATTGTACTGTCGCCTATTGCACTGTTGAAAATTCCGGCGATGACGGTTTGGCGGCGATAGCTTCCCAGACCGGTCAGGGAAACCGCTCTTGGGGAAACCGTTTTTTGTACAATCAGGTTTCCGAAGCAAAGTATGCCAGGGGGCTCACTTTGGGAGGAGCTAATGTTCAGGCTGTGGGAAACTGGATTGAAGCCGTAAACTGCGCCGGGATCAGCTTCAACAGCGGCGGGCACGACGGGCATAGCGGCTATCCGCTAACAGACGCCCTTGTGAAAGAGAATACCATCATCCGGCCCGCGCTCAATGAAAGACCGGACGCTTACAGGCCAGTGGCGTGGAAAGCCGGCATCCGCGTTGAAGGAGAGGTAGAGGGAGCGGAAATAACAGCCAATCGGATCTTTGGCAGCGAGCACAATGGGATCCTGATTTCTCCCGGGCCTGCAGGCGATCTGCTGATTGAGGGAAACGAGATCCAAAGGTTTAAAGACAGCGGCATCAGCGTCCCTCAAGGTAGCGCTGTAGATAATTTAACGATCAAAGATAATGAAATAATCGGCTCCAGGCCTTTGGAAATAGAAGCTGACGGCGCGGTTCTGGAAGGCAATATTTTTAAAACATATCCTTCCGGCGATGATTCAGACTACCAAGATGTCTATAAGTGTTACCGGTTCGAATACGAAACAGGCTGGCGTCAGAAGCCGCAAGAGGCGGGCAGGGGAGCTTTGGAGATCAACGTGCGCTCCTGCGGCGCCAAGGGAGACGGGAGAAACAATGATTTGCCGGCATTCTGTGCGGCGCTGGCGCAGATTCCTCAGGAGGGGGGGACAGTGTACATCCCGGAGGGGACTTATTATTTGGCGCCTCTAGCGGATAAAGAGACGTTTCCTTTTACCATTATCCGGCAACATCTTTTGGTGGCAAATAGGGCTAAGATCGCGCTCCGCGGCGAGGGGGAGCAGACGGTTTTGCTCTTTGCCAGCCAGTTTCATCAGGGAATTAGGTTGGTCAATGTCCAAAACGCGGTGCTCAAAGATTTGACGCTCCAGCTTTCACGGCAGCCGCAAGTGAGGACCAACCGCGCGTTGCTGGATCTTTCGGCTTGCGGAAAGGTCACGGTCCGGAACGTAACTTGCAAGGACTCCGCGGGGCCCGCGATTCAGGTTGACGCTTCCACGGGGATTGTAATAGAAGATTGCCGAATCACAAATGCCGGCACGCACGGAATCAGACTTTGCGCCAGCCGTCAGGTATGGCTGCAGAACAATGCCATCGCAGACAGCAGAGACAACGGGATTTTCATTTCGTATTACGGCAGTATCTCTCGTGAGGCGCAGTATATTGAGGTCTCCGGGAACACAATTGCCGGGACGAAAGAAGGGTTCGGGATCTCTTTGACAAGCGGCAATCATGTGGAGATAACGAACAACATAATCCGGCAGACTTATCAAGCGGGGATCGCTATTTATCCCTTGGCGTTTTTCTTCCCGAAATCTGTGCGCATTCAAGCCAACGAACTCAGAGAGTGCAATCTTGGGGCGCTGTCGTACACTGAAGGCGCGATTTCGCTTTATTCATTGCCGCGGGGAGCCATCGAGTGCAGCGGCAATAGCATCAGCCAAACCGGCACAGGCATTTGGGTTTCAGGTTGCCTTCTCAATGATTTGATCATGGAAGCGAACGATTTTCAGGCTTGCGAAGTGGCCTCCGATCTCAGCCAGGAGCAGAGGGAGCAAATTTTGGATCAGCGGGTCTCTCCGCCCGCGCTGCGCAATGACGGGCCTAAAATCGTCGTCTCAGACGCTGAGATCTCCGGCGGCAAATATGTCTATCAATTGACATTTGCAGAAATGACAGCGGCGCCGGGGAATAAATTCGCCACGGATTTGTCGGAGAGCGAAAATATTAAACTTGTGAGCACCCCCCGGGAGAGATATGTGATCCCTGTTCCAGGCACCAGCGGCTATTTTTTGTACGTATTCGATTTTTCCCAGGCAAGCTATCGGCCTGTTCATCTCGTTTTGCGAGACGGGTTTTATTCCATTTTAGACGGGTCCATCGCGCAATCCTTCATCAGCACAGACGGCCTGGACTGGACTGCCATGAATCAGCATCTTGCGCCGGGGAAGAGCACGCTGTCTTTCTGTACGCAGGAGGAAGGGTTGCTTGTCCGCGGGCAAATGCCGGAGCGGGTGTATTATCTGGTCACATTCAATGCG
>DIPB01000107.1:7997-9529 GCA_002426275.1 Firmicutes bacterium UBA5499 | reverse complement strand
AAGGCGACAACGACCGAGACAAATGCTTTCGGCTGGAATTTGACGTCGAACGGATAGCGCCATAGTCAGGAAAAAGGGGGATTAGATATGAAGTTTACAAAAAGAATGTGGCTCATCTGCCTTTTCAGTGCCTTGTTTCTGCTCGCCGCGGGTGCGGCCGGTTTTGCCAGGGGATGTTTTCCCAAGAGCCTGAGCTTTGTTCCCAACGGAGCGGAACCGGAGAGCGGTTATCTCTTTGCCCAGCAGGGAGCTTATGCAGTGTCCAGTCATCGCTTTGCAGACGGGGCAGGCTGGTTTACGTACTATTTTACCTTCTCGTCTTCAGTCCAAGAGGCGACCGGCGCCTTTGATATTCAAAACGAATACAAGCTTGAGATTTCCACAGACAATGCCGCCTGGCAGCTGGTGACTGCGGCGCCTGCCGGCAGCCGCAGCAGAAAGAAAATAATCGTGCCCTTAATAGGAGAAAACGCACCTTTGCCAGCGGGACAAACCGGTTTTTACTTAAGGATCAGCGACAGCAAACCGGACGACGGCTGGGGACCGGGCCTTTACAAATTGAGCTTGGATTATCTGCAGGAAATTGACGATTACTCACAATTAAAGATGGAAAAGGTTCCAGCCGGCGGTTTTTTGAAAACTGGACAGGCGCGGTTTTTGGCTGTCCGGATCGCGAGTCTGGACGGCGTTCCTGCAGTCGGGGAGCCTGTGACTTTCGCTTTGACAGCCGGAGGAGAGCTTGGCGCAGCATTGGAAAACGCCAGCGTTTCCACCAATGAATTTGGCTATGCTACCGTGAGGCTCACGGTTCCCTCCGCGGAAGGGGCGCTGGGGGTGCGAGCGGAGTCGGATTCGCGCATCACAGGCGCTCAGCAGGTTTTCAGCCTAGAAGCTGTGAAGCGCTATGGCCAGACGGAGCGCGGGATTGAGTTTCTCGTCAACAATGCGCCTGAAAATTTAGCTTTGGAGGCGCCGTATCTTTACGAGAATAATGACAGCCTGATTAACGGAAACAATCGCTATACGGATTTGAATCGCTCTTTTACCTATAAATTCGATTTTCCCGAGGACGTTTACGCTGTCAGCGGTGAATTCCTGATCCGCAATGAGGCCAAGGTTCAAATCTCGGGGGACGGAGAAAATTGGCATGAAGTTTTGAAGAGAGCGCCGGGGGTAATAAGGGATGAAGTTCTAAACATTGATTTCACGCCGTATTTATCGGGATTGAGCACGCAGTCCGTATATTTCAGGATGAGCGACAGCGATCCTGCCACAGGAAACGGGGGCGCTGTGGCCAGAGTTTCCATCGCCGCCAAGGCTTATCTCGCTCCTTCTGAGATTCGGATGACCCTCAAAGGAAACGACTACAATCTTCTGGCTGGCGCCAATTGTACGGTTGGGGTTCATCTGGAAGATGGCAATGCCAATCCCATCTCCGGGGTTGACGTTGCGTTTACCGTCCGGCAGGCGCCGGCCTCCGGAGTGACGATAGCGCCCGCCCAGGTTACGACAGATGAAAACGGCGACGCCAG
>DIPB01000107.1:7583-7917 GCA_002426275.1 Firmicutes bacterium UBA5499 | reverse complement strand
CCACCAGCGTTGTGACCACCGCCGCAGAGCCGGGGACGATTGTGATCGAGGCCAGGGCAGCCGAAGCCGAGATTCAGGATTTTTTGCAGGAGATTACCATTAATACCGCTGTCTTTGCCGTCACCCTGGGCAAGGAAGCGGGAGACGGCTACGAAGTGGCCGGAAATCGGCATGAATTGGCAGTTTCAGCCAAAGGGCCGTTTGGCGAGCCGCTGGCCGGTATCCAGCTGTCCTTTGCCGTGCGCAAAGCCCCCGGCGTGGACGGGTTTTTGGAAGAAACCTCCGTGCAGACGGATTCCGCAGGTAAAGCCAGCGTCTTTTACAGGACGCCTTC
>DIPB01000107.1:350-7409 GCA_002426275.1 Firmicutes bacterium UBA5499 | reverse complement strand
GGCCGCAGATAATCCGCAGTTGGTCTTTAAGGTAATGTGCGTAGAGCCGAATATTGGCGGCGCCCAGCAGCTCAGCTTTGTGCCGGACGGAAGCCCGGCGGAGCTGAAATACCTTTTCGAGCAACGAGGTTCAACTTTAGCCAGCGGGAAAAGATTCGCCGACGCAAACGGTTTCTTTACCTATCGTTTCCAGCTCGAGGAAGTATTTGACGCGGCTTTAGATTTGACTTTATCCGGGCAATACAAAGTTGAGCTTTCCACGGATAATGCCGGTTGGCAATTATTGTTCGCAGGCGATCCCAACATGAAAGAAGTCGGGCCGCAAGTTGCCAAAAGCGTCGCTTCCCTGAAAGAATTAGCGGGAGATCTGTCAACGTTCTACCTGCGGATTTCAGATCTCGAGCCTGCAGACGGCTGGGGCGGAGCAGTTCATAAGTTGAGCCTGTCCTATGTCACCTTGCAGCCAACCGGGATCGTGGCGGGAATTGTCTGCGATCAGAGCGGCAATCCCCTGGATGGGGTGAGCGTAATCCTCGGCAATAAATATCTCAGGCGGACCGACGCCGCGGGCGCGTTTATCTTTTCCGCTTTCCCTGCCGGCAGCTATTCGTTGACGCTGCAGAAAGCAGGCTGGCAGACTTACGTACTGCCGGAATCTTTCCAGCTTGAGGCCGGCAGGGCGAAGAACTTTGCTCTTTCTCTGGAGCTAGCCCAAGACGGTCAGCCGCCTGCCGCTCCTGAAGAAATAAGTGTGGATACCGCTCTGGCGGGTGTGGCGATTGTCAGCTGGCATCCGGCTGCGGTGGGAGCGCCTGCGGCGTTCTATAATGTCTACAGAGCCGCCTCGCAGGAGCCGCCAAGTTTAGCGGCCTATAGCCTGACGGATACCCGATGGATCGATTACGACGTGGAACAGGGCAGGGAGTATGCGTATATCGTCACGGCCTTGGACAGCGCGGGACGCGAGTCTGAAGGAAGGAGTTCTGCAGCCGTGCGAATTTCCAGCATAGCCGTACCGGGGCTCATAGAACCGCGGGAGAGCATTGCGGAAGCGGGAGATGTCACTTTCAAATGGGGCGAGGTTGCGGACGCCGCGGCATATGAGCTTATGATTGCAGATAACGCTCAGTTTGCGGAACCGCAAGTCATACAAGCTCAAACCGCCTCCCAGACGGTTTCTCTGAGCGGAGGCGTCTGGTACTGGAAAGTGAGAGCTGTGAATTCGGTCGGCAAAAAAGGCCCTTGCAGCCTGCCGGCGAAGTTTGCCATCGCAGGCGGCAGCGCCGACGCGCTCAGCATTGCTCAGCTTTTAACCAGCCCCAATCCGTTTTCTTTTAATCAAAATAAAATGAGGATCACTTTTCAGATCACGCAAGAGGCAAAAGTTAAACTGCGAATTTACAGTTTAAGCGGCAGACTCGTTCAAGATTATCCCGCTGAGCAGCTGCAGGCGGGGGTTAACACATTTGAATGGGACGGCAGAACTTATGCCGGCG
This sequence comes from Firmicutes bacterium UBA5499, assembly GCA_002426275.1. Classification (GTDB taxonomy): domain Bacteria; phylum Bacillota; class DTU084; order DTU084; family DTU084; genus UBA5499. Next base: position 5,913 of record DIPB01000107.1, on the reverse strand, counting down.
AAAAGGTGCCCACAGGAGCCTATATCCTCTTCATCCAGGCAGACAGTACAGCTCTTGAGAAAGGCTCCAAAGTAGAGCTGAAAAAACTGCTGACAGTGGTCCATTAACATCTTGCGGGAGGAATGTGATTATGAAAAGGAAAGTAAGCTTAGCATTGTTATTCAGCGGCTGTCTTTTCTTCAGCGCGGGGAGTATTTGCCGGGCGGCTTTCGCCCGCGCTGATTTCGGGACGCGGGCCGTCAGCATGGGAGAAGCTTTTACAGCCGTGGCGGACGACTATTCAGCCATGTGGTGGAATCCGGCGGGCCTTTATAGATTGACCTTTCCGCAGCTAGCCATGACCGGCTATTCGCCGTACGGGATGCCGATTCCCACCACATTTTGGGCGGGAGTTTTGCCCCTGTCCCACGGCGCCCTAGGCTTTGACGCGGCTGTACGGGACTTTCAAGAGGCGGCGGGCTTTCCTTTTGCTGAAAAGGCCTTTGGCGTCAGCTATGGAGCGAGCGCCGACGTGCGGCTCGGCGGCAGAAAGCAAACTATCCTCTATGGCGGCCGTCTCAGCTACTATAGATTTCACCTGGCTGCAGCGGAAATGCAATCAGAGATCAGAGGCGTCGATTTGGATTTCGGAGCGCAGGTTCCGCTGACGCCGCAGTTAACTTTGGGAATTGCTGCTCGCAGCTTGGCCAGCTTCCATAAGGGAGACAAAAACCAGTATGATTGGGAAGCTTCAGCTTGGTTCGCTTCAAATTTGACGGAGCGTTTGCCCCGCGAGCTGTCGATCGGTCTGTCATACGCTCCGGACGAGACAACGCTGGTCGCATTTGATCTCAGTAAAACCGACGGCATGAGACAGACATACCATTTGGGTTTGGAGAGAATAGTGGCTGACAGTTTGGCATTGCGCGCGGGATGCAACAACGGCCAGTTCAGTTTTGGCTTGGGCTATCTTTTGCGCAACTGGCAGCTGGATTTTAGCTATGCTTTTCATGAACTCCAGGGCACTAATCAGCTGACGCTCTCGTACGTTTTTTAACGAGTGGCATTAAACCGTGGAGGAGGAGCAGAATGAAAAGGACATGTTTTTTCCTGCTTGCTCTGTGCGCGCTGGTGTGGCAAATCGGCCTGGCCGGCGAACAAGAAGGCCTGGAGCTGGTGTTGCAGGCTAAGCTGCAGGAATTAACCTTAAAGAGAGCAAAACTGGAAGAGCTGAGGGAGAGTGTAAATCAAGGGCGGGATTCGAGCAAAGGGCTGTCATTGAAACCTGAACTCAACATCTCGGCGAAATTTGAGACTAATGCTTCAACGCGCGCGGTAAGCTCGGGGCGCCGGGCAAACAGCGTAAGCGCGGTCTGGCAGCAGTTGCCCCACACATGGAAGCTGTCGAAGAAGAACAGCATGGACTTTTCGCGCTTCTCGGCAGGAAGGGAGGCAAAATACTTTGCCAGCGCAAGCGTTCCCACAACGCCGACTGTATCGCATACAGCGCCTTCGAAAGCGGTGCAGGAATGAGAGCCGACGGCGATGGTCTGGCTGCTGCGTCCCGGGAGAAAGCCAGCCACAATATCGGTGGTCGATACCTTTCGTACGCCCTTGACCACCAAGCGCGCGGCGGCCGGGCCAGATGCAAGCAGCTCCTTTAAGGCCAGCGCGTCCTGGCGTCCGATGTTGAGCGCTGGTATGGCGAAGCCGTTATGGGGGCCGCTTTCCGCCGGACCGGGAATATTGCTGCCGCCGGTGGGCCTGATCCCCGGTTCTAAAAGCCGCAGCGTGTTGCCGGGTGTGTCCGTAAAATACCCGGCGATGCCTGCCGCGCCGTGCTGGTACGCCAAATCGTAGAGGTGAAGCAGCCCATATCGCTGCCGCAGAGCGCAGGGGCCTTCATGTTCCCATAGCTCGCCCCAATTCATGAGCAGCAGTTTTCCTTTCACGTCTTTGCCGGCATAATCCTCTTCCCGGCCGCGTCCGATGTCAACCAGCTCGGAGCTGATCTCCCCAAAGCCGACATTGTTTTCCGGGAAGCTGACAAAACTTCTTTTTTCCGGAGAGGTGATTTCAAAAGACCACTCGTGGAAAAACACGCCTCTGAAGTTGATGGGCTCGCGCAGAGCCTCAATGCCAAAAGACTGCAGCTTGTGGGCAATGTAGTCCGAACCTTGGTCCATGGCTGTGGTTCCGGGAACTCTGGGCGAGAGACGATCGAGCTCTACGCCCCAACGGTACAGCTCCTCGGCAGACAAGAGCCCCTCGTCAATCCGCGCCTTCAAAGCGCGCAGCAACCGCTCAAAAGGCGCCACCTCTCCGGCGCCGCTGGCGCGCAGCACGGCGTAAACAGCCCGCAGCTCATCGTCCGAGAGCGTTTCCTTTCTTCCGATCTGTTCCCAAAGTTTAGAAACTCCCTTGACCAGAGCGGGCAAGGCGTCGCTCTTGGCGCGGATGATGTGGCGATCGGCGTCGGCAAGCCCCGAAATGCCTTCCATCGCGGAGAGCAGCTTCAACGTATCCTCTACGTCGCTTAAGCTCATTTTGCTTATCGTCCTTTCCAATTGTTTTAATTTCCAACTTAAAACAAACCGGTTTGCGTCTGGATAAAATCAGTGGCCAAGCACGGCGTTTCCGCCTAAGTAGTTTTCCAACACTTTGATTTCACTGATTTCCTTCGGAGGGATATTGAAGATATCTCTGTCCAGAACGATCAGGTCGGCATACTTCCCTTCCTCAACCGTTCCCTTAACGTGCTGTTCGCGCGAGCTGTAAGCCGCGTTGACCGTATACAGTTTGACCGCATCATACACGCTGATGCGTTCCCAGGGAGAGACAATCTCGCCGTCGAACGCCGTTTCCCGCAAAACCGCGAACCGAATGCCCACGAAGGGGTTGTTGTCGCAAATGGGAGAGTCGTCGCTGCCAGTGACGATGATGCCGCGATCCAGCCAGGACTTGATCGTCAGCATATGCTTGGCCCGCTCCGCACCCAGTCTCAACTCTCCCAGCGGCCCTACGATGGGCATAAATATCGGCTGCGTGTCGATGATGACCGCGTATTTCGCAATCCGCTCCCATTGCTCGGGCGCGGTCAGCGTGCAATGGATCAGGCGAAACCGCTGCTTCTTTGAAGGATCGTAAATGCGCTCAATGATATCCAGCACCGCCTCAACGGCGCCGTCGCCGATGACATGGACGGCTATATCGTTCCCGTCCTCGTACGCCCTTTTGATTCCTTCGTAAAGTTCCTGTTCGTCGTGGATCAGGATGCCGCGGTAACCTTCCCTGTCGCTGTAATTTTCCTTCAGGTAAGCGGACCATTGGATCAGGCTGCCGTCGGCAAAGAATTTAACCGCTCCGTATTTAACTTTATCGCTGCCAAATCCCGAGATGATGTCGTCCGGACGGTGGGTTCCAAGCTGATTGTTCAAGATCACCCGGACGGGCAGCCTGCCCTGCGCGTCCAGCTCCTGATAAAACTTCGGCTGTTCCAGGTCGCTGTGGCTAAAGCCGTTGAAGCTGTGGACGGTGGTGAAGCCTTGCGCGGCATAATTCAGCAGCGATTCCTCCAGCACATCCAGCTTGGTTTGACGGTTGCCAAGCAGCGGAGGCATCACGGCGTTGAAATATTTGAGCAACCCATGCTCTTTCAGGCGTCCCGTCGGCTCGCCGCTCTGGTCAAACTCCGCGAACTCTCCCTCGGGCGTTCCCAGGAAACTGCGGTTAATGCCCGCCAGCTCGAGCGCCTTGCTGTTGACAATAAAATTATGTTTGCAAATGCTGCTGATGAACACCGGCACCTCTGTGGAAACGCGATCCAGCTCCCAGCGGTCGGGCAGCCTGCGCTCGTCAAGGGTCAGCAGATTGAGCTGGAAGCCGTTAAGCCAGTCGCCCGGGGCTGTATGCTTAAGACCCTCTTTAAGCAGGTCGATGACATTCTGAATGGACGTCGCTTTCTCCAGATTGATTTTTCTGCTGTTTTCGGCGAAATCCGATATATGGCAGTGCGTGTTGATGAAGCCTGGCAATACCGTTTTGCCATCCAGATCGACCGTCTCTTTGGCGGGAATGGCCTTAATCTCTTCATCGCTTCCAATCGCTACAATTTTGCCGTCGTAAACCGCCAGCGCCGAAACCTTTTGGCCTTCGGCGGTCAAGGTGTAGATGTTTCCGTTAAGAAAGATTTTGTCCGCTATGCTCATACGATTGACCCCCTTCAATTCGCGACTGTGCACTTATGCACTATCGGTCGCGCCGCTAAAAGGAGCGGCGCGAAGTTGTAACGCGAGGACATTATTCTAGACAACCGCTCGCCAAGCTTGCTTTGACAATCGTGTAGAATCGTAACGAGGCGACTCGATCGGATTGTCAAAGCGGCTTACTTGTCTGCGAGCTTTTTTCACAGCGCGTTTTTACCGTGAGACGGGTTGCCTTTAGTATTTGCTCAGATCGACGGGTTCGCCGTTGTCGACTGGGATGTTGCCGCCCTTGAACACTTCTTTATAGACTTTGTAGATCTCCTCGGAATGGTAGGCCTGGATGATCTTCTTGTATACCTCGTTGTTCTCGTCGCCCTTCACGCCGGTGAACACGATGATAAACTGCTTCTGGGTGGGATTGTTCTTCAGATCCAGCGTATCCTTCAAAATGGGATCAACGGCTGGGTTGAGGCCGGCGTCTACCGCGTTGAGCGAATAGGCGAAGCCGGCGTCCACGTCGTCCAGAACGCGGATCATGGAGCTGGAGTCGACCTTCTTGAACTTCAGGTTTTTAGGATTTTCCACGATATTTTTTTCGTCGGGGAAGCCTTTGTAATCGTCGTTGAGCTTTATAATACCTTCTTTGTCGAGAACAGTCAGCGCGCGGCCGCCGTTCATCACGTCGTTGGGAATGGCGATGGTCGCGCCGGCTGGCAGCGCGTCAACCGAGTCGTACTTGTTGGAATACAAGTCGATGGTGGAAATGTGGATGTCGCCCAGAGCGACCAGGTCGGCATATTTGTCGCTGGAAGCCTTGAAGTACTCAATGGCAGCGTAGTGTTGTGCGACGTTCAGGTCAACGTCGCCCGCGATCAGCAAGTCGTTCAAGTTGACAGAGGCGTCGTAAGCCTTGTTGACCACTTTGATGTTATCAGGCTCCAGAATCTTGTTGAGCGCCTCCCAAATCTTTACGCTGTCGTATCGCGAGGCGACATTGACGGTGATAATCTTCTTTTCTCCGGAACCCTTACTTTCTTTGTCCTTGGGGGAGCAGGAAGCAAACAGCAGTGAAAGGCCGATGATTCCCGCCAGCAGGGGAATCGCGCCTTTTTTAAGGAGCTTTTTTTCCATGATCGATATCTTCCTTTCTTTTTTCCTTTTTGAAACAATATGGTGAACGGCAACGTTGCCAGAACGTGCCATTTCTCCCGAGCACAAACGTTCAACCGCTGAACTATTGGTTAGTGGGAAATTTTTTTGAGGATGAAGTTGCCGGTTCCTTGCAGCAAGAACACCAGCGCCAGCAAGATAATCACCGAAACCGCAGTAATGTCCATCATCATCCTGCCGTAACCGTAGCGGATGGCGAAATCGCCGAT
>DIPB01000107.1:0-218 GCA_002426275.1 Firmicutes bacterium UBA5499 | reverse complement strand
GCCGCCGCCGCCGACAACGCCCGCCATTGTGGAGAAGCTCACCAGGCTGATGGAGCTGAGGGTAATGCTGCGAATGATGCCGTTGCGGCTTTCGTTGAGCATGATCCGAAAGATGATATAGGGTTTTGAAAAGCCCATTGAGCGCGCCATCTCAATCACGCCCTCGTCAATTTCCAGCAGCGCCATCTCAATTTGCCGCGACACAAAAGGCGTCAAGG
>DIPB01000202.1:3982-6434 GCA_002426275.1 Firmicutes bacterium UBA5499 | reverse complement strand
GAAATCCCACCGCTATGATGTGATCATCATGGACTACATGATGCCGGATATGGACGGTGTGGAAACCCTGCGTCGCCTGCGTGAAATCCCCGGCTTCAGCACGCCTGTCCTGGCGCTGACCGCCAACGTGATGGCGGGCACGAAGGAGGCTTTGCAGGCGGCCGGTTTTGTGAAGTACCTGTCAAAGCCCGTTGTGTGGCGTGACATGGAAGCCGCGCTGCTTGAAGTCCTGCCCGAGGAAAAAGTCATTCCCGATACGGTGTCGGAGCTACCCCCGGCGCTGGACGCGGAAGCCGTAAGCAGGCTGGCGGGGAAGCTCGCCGCTTGCGGCGTGGCGCTGGACGCGGGCTTGAAATACCTTGACGGCGACATCCTGCAATATCGGCAGCTGGCATTTTTCTTCACTGGCCATTACGGCGGGGAAAAACAAAAAATCGATGCTTCCGTCGCGGGGAAGGACTGGGGGGGCATGCGTTACGCCGTCCACGCCCTGAAAAGCAAAGCAAAGGCGATTGGAGCGCGGGAGCTTGCCGATACCGCCGCCAAGCTGGAGAGGATCTGCACGGACGCCTGCCGGAGCGGGGAGGAGAACAGCCGAGCGCATATCGCGCTGGCGCTGGCCACACTGCGCTACGAATGGGAGCGGGCAGCGGGTGGTCTTGCAGCGTTTATTGCGGGCATGGATAAAATCCTCCCGCCCAGGGAGCAAGAAACACCGGTTCCCAGCCTTGGCGGACTGCTGGCGCTTTTGAAGCGCAACCGCAAGCCGGATGCGATGGAGGCTCTGGATCGGTTGATCTCGAAAGAGGACCGGCCGGAAACCGCAGAGGCGCTTGAAAATATCCGGGAGAAGGTAAGGAACATGCAAATGCGGGAAGCCGAAGGGCTCCTGCTAGCCCTGATGGAGCCCTTTGGAGGTGAAAGCGTTGGATGAGATGGTATTGACGGAAAAACCGTCTGTTTTGATGGTGGACGATGACCTCGGACTGCTGGATATGGCCGGAGAAGTGCTGAAAGGCGACTATGCGGTCAGCTTTGCCGCTTCCGGGCCGGAGGCTCTGGAGCTGATACGGGGCGGCTTTATCCCCGCGATCATCCTGCTGGACATCAACATGCCGGGGATGGACGGTTTTGAAATGCTTGCGCGACTGCGGGAAATACCGCAGACCCGGGAGGTTCCCGTGGTGTACCTGACCGGGCTGACGGCGGAGGAGTATGAAGAGCGCGGCCTCTCCATCGGCGCGCAGGATTACATTAAAAAGCCCTTCTCGCGGAAAATCCTGCTGGCGCGGCTGAAAAATTGTATGGAGAACACCCTCCGCCTGAAGGGGAAAAACACGTTGGATGAGGAAAAGCTGAGCCGACTGGCCGAACCCCTGACGGAAACGGAGTTGAAAACCTTGCGGCTTATGATTAAGGGCTATTCCAACGAGGAAATCGCCAACGAACTGTATTATTCAAAGGATTATGTAAAAAAGCTGGTTTCACGCATACTGGGGAAGCTTGGGATCACCCATAGGGGAAAGGTGATGGAATTCCTGAAATAGGCGTGTCCCTGTCCAAACCTGTATTTGCCGTCTTTTTCGACAGGGGCCTGGCCCCCGTTCTTTTGCGCTTTTTTGTCAATGGCAAAAAAGGTCACTTGGGCGCCTGTCTCTTTTTGGCCGTGTCTGCTGTGCCAAGGCTCGGATAAAATATGATTCTGCTGCAGAGGTAAGTTTATGGCTTTTTGTGTGTAAAAAATAGTTCTACCGGTTTTTTTCAGAGTTAAGATTTCTTAACCTTTCACACAGGGAGAAATATTTCTGCTACCCTTGGATCGTGCGCTGTGGGTGCAAACAAACAAGGGGAAAAAGCGGAAACAGGGTTTATCCGATGAAAGGGAAAAACGATGAAAACGATACCAGTATTACACAGACGATCCATGATAATTTGCGCTTGCTTTTTATTGGTGGCGCTGTTTCTTACGGCATGCGGCGAGATGGTTAACTACGCGGATGCTGTTGATGCCGTCGAGTATACGGAAGAAGATTATTTACTTTTTGAAAAATACGCGGGTTCGTATTACAGTGGCGTGGATGACGCGCGCGTGTATTTCCTTTATGAGAGCGGTAAATACGAGCTGCTCGGCGTGCAATCGGGCGGAGATGGAGATGCGTTATTTATAGCAGAGGGATATTTCAAGCCTCTGGAATCGGAAGGCATGATAGATTTCGGCTATATGCAGGATGGCGAATTTATAGTCAGAGACTCGCTCTATCTGTATCCTGACGGCATCAGCGAGGGAAATTGCGACTTTATAAAGCTGACGGATGCAGAAGGGTTCTTCGATACAATAGCGAAGCTTACGGATATGACAGTGCCTTTTGTGGCGTATATAGGCGAGTGGGAGAGCGAATCGCAGTTTACGCGGATAACGATATCGGAGGAGAGATACATGATAGCCACCGGC
>DIPB01000202.1:2301-3837 GCA_002426275.1 Firmicutes bacterium UBA5499 | reverse complement strand
CTCATTTTCAGGAGGTATCATTCAAAAAGGCCGTGATCATCTTGTAGTCACCTGGTTCAAAGAGACGCTGAAGCTGCAGGCGACGGAGGACGGAAGCCTGATACTTGAGGGCAGGGAGGGCAAATTTTACCCGGCGGGCGATGAAAGGCTTAAAAACGCTCCTCACAAAGCCTTTGTGGGGTACTGGCATAATGAAACGACGCAGGAGGAGATTATGTTTTCTGACGATGGAAGCTACTCTGTCATGCGCGGGAATATGAACGAGGACGGTACCGTCAATTTCGGCATATCCACCGGGTACTATGAAGTCAATGACGGCATTTTAACGTATACATACGAAGATATTGAGCACACTGCTGTGTTAAACGACGGCGTAATGACTATGTCGGGCATCGACGGGGTGTTTAAACGCGGTTGAAATATGATTCTGCTGCAAAACCCACTTTGCAACTTTTAAATGCATGATTTCTTGCTTCGCAAACAATTTTCAAAGAAAATTGTTTGTGAAGCATATTTCATTTTACGAAACAAAAAGAGGTCACTTCAGTGCCTATTTCATTTTTACCGCGTCCGCTACACTAAAGAAGATAAAATATATCATTGACAGAACAGGAGTGAACATAGATGAAAAAGCAATTATATTGCCTTGCGCTGGCTGCGCTTATGCTTGCAATGCCGGTCGCCTGTACCCCCAAAAACGGCGGGGAGCCTGCCTCCGCACCCCAGAGTACCCCGGCAGCCGCCGCCAAAAAGTCTCCCACGCCGGTCCCTAAAGAGGCGGCTCCGCCGGAGAAGAAAGCCGCAGAACAGCCTGAAAGCCAAGTTCCGTCCGATCAGGCAAATATGCGGATCAGGTTTATCACGCAGGAATATAAGGACGACAACATCGCGGAAATCCCTTATATTGAATACGACGGCGAAACAAACCCGGAAATCGATTCCATCAACCGTTCCATGAACCAGGGACTCCAGCAGAGATATGACGATTTTATGGAAAGCAGGGAGGATAACGAATGGATTGAGATCCGATCCTACCCGTTTACAAGCCCGGATTACCTGCAAGTCGTTACAACGTCCTGTATGTTCCCCAATTATAGAATCGACGGCAACATGTCCAGCGTTAATTATGACAGAAAAGCCGACAAATGGATTTCCATCCGGGACATTATGGGCGGGCTTGGCCTGGACGAGGATACATTGCTGCATAAAATTGGAAAGCTGTTTGAGCCGGAAATCCCCGGCCAGATGATAGAAGTGGCTGTCGTAAAGGGCTTCCTCATCAGGGAAGGTCCGGAAGGGTTTGTTACAGAGCTGCTTCTTGAAATGACGGTAGATAGCGACGATTCGGATCCATGGCGGTTTTTCTACTCCTACACGCCGGAAATGAACCAATTGTTCCGGATGAACAACATGTGTCTGTTTGACCCGGCGGAATTGGATCAGATGGATCCGCCGCTCTCCTATCAAATGATCCCGGAAAGGCCATGACGCGTGGGTATGCTATTTTCCCTGAAAAACTAAGGAGGTTGTATTATG
>DIPB01000202.1:0-2172 GCA_002426275.1 Firmicutes bacterium UBA5499 | reverse complement strand
AGGAGGTTGTATTATGCTTACGGCTATTATTATTGCTGCCGCCCTTATCACGGCAATTGTCTGGGTGATAGTTGCATCGAACCGCTTCAAGACCCTGCTGGTGAAAATCATGCAGGCCGATTCAGGGATAGATGTGGCGCTTACCAAACGTTACGACACCCTGACGAAGCTGATAGATGTCGTAAAAGCTTACGTCCAGCACGAGTCGGAGCTCCTGTCGGTAACCATCCGGCTCCGTTCGGGCATGGATGTAACAGAAAAGGCGGAAGTCAGCCGCCAGATGGATATGGCGACCAATAAGATCAAGGTCATTGCGGAAGGTTATCCCGAGCTGCGTTCCAGCGAGAACTACAGGCAGCTTCAGGACGCCATCCTTGGCGCGGAGGATCAGCTGCAGGCGGCGCGGCGCGCATACAATACCAAGGTGTCGACCTTCAACCAGTCCATTGTCCGGTTCCCCGCCAGTATCCTCGCAAACCGCATGCGTTACGGGGCTAAGGCGTTCTTTGCGGCGGAAGGGAAACGCGCTGATGTGAAAATGGTTCTTTGATCCGCTGTAATAAAATTTATTACATTATATTAGGAATCGTTAAAATATAACTTCATATAAATCTTTTTCAGGGTACCACACTATGGTTCCATACCCTAAAAAAGAATCGTAATTAATATTTTAGCTGATCCTTAGAAGGAAGGTATTTTTTTATGAAAACTTTAACAAAACTTACTGCCATAATGATTTCACTTTCAATTTTAATGGTTTTGCCCGGATGCGGGAAGCAGGAGCAGGATAAGCTTTATACTGTTTCGTCGAGGTATATGTACAGCGGGGACATTGTAATGGATGCGGACGACGCATACTATTTTGATCCGCCAATCGTTCTTGAACAGAATGGATCCGAAATGAATCTGGGCGGATGGCAAGGCGCAGCCAAGGCATATTGGGGGTTTACAGTTCCCGAAGAAGGCATCTATGATATCACGATCATCTATTCTAAAGCGGACGGCCCGGAGGTTCGGGGCATATTTGAGGCTGAGAAAAGGACAGGAAAAAACAAATGGGAGGATTTCGCACTATTGGCTGTTGATCTGGCTCCGACAGGAAAAGACATCGAAGACTGGTCGGAATATGCCGAATTTTGGCGCAGCGGATTTTACGATTTGCCCGCTGGAACGGAGATACGCCTCTCAATGTACCCGGACGATGACCTTGCCGGGGATGAGTATTTTATCAATTTGCAAAGCATAACGCTGCGGAAAAGAACAAACGCGTCAGAATAGGAAGCCGCGCGGCAGAAAGCGATGAGATAAGCCTTTACAAAGCGTTTTCTGGCCTTGCCAGAGGCAGCTCTGCATTGATCAATATGAGTCATTCCTAAGAAAAGAGGGGATTTAAAATGGGAAAATATAAGAAGCTGACGCTTTTGCATTCAAACGACCTGCATGGGGACTTTCTGGCCGAGACGCTGGATATGGCGCTGCTTGGGGGCATCTCCATGCTGTCCGGCTATATCAACAAGGTTCGGAGCGAGGAAAAGAATGTGTTGTACTGCATTGCAGGAGATATGCTGCAAGGCTCGGTCATCGACAGCGAATTCAAGGGGATTTCCACCATTGAAATCATGAACCTGCTGGCGCCGGATATCGCATCCATCGGCAACCACGAGATTGACTACGGTCTTGCCCATCTGCTCTTTCTGGAGCGTTGTGCTAAATTTCCCATAGTCAACGCCAATCTCTTTATCAAAAATCCTTATACCCGCCTGTTCAGGCCACATAAAATTCTCAAGGCAGACGGCATGAACATCATGTTCATCGGGATCATCACGGATGAGATCCTGATGGGAATGAAAAAGGATATGCTTAGAAGCTTTGTGGATGTGGAGGATGCCGCGCGGGAGGTAGGGCATATCTGCAACGCCTACCGCAACACCGACATCGACTTTACGATATTGCTCACCCACATCGGCTTTGAGAAGGATAAACAGCTGGCGGCACTGCTGGATCCCGACTGGGGGGTGGATCTGATCATTGGCGGCCACTCCCACACCATATTGGAAAAGCCGGAAAAGATCAATGATATTTTAATTGTTCAGGCCGGCGACGGTACAAGCCAGGTGGGGCGGTTTGATCTTGTCATTGACACCGATGAAAACGCGGTGCACAGCTATGAAT
>DIPB01000092.1:1962-2704 GCA_002426275.1 Firmicutes bacterium UBA5499 | reverse complement strand
GAAATCCGTCGGGTGATGGCAGAAAAAACGGTGCGAGAGCGAAAATAGTTTCTTAGCATGAGATGTGTAAGCCCCTTTAACAGTCAAAAAGGCCAAAAGTTAAGGGGGCTATTTGGGCTTTCTTGGTTCATTTCCACAAAGGACTGGCAGTCGACACAATACCGGTTAAGTCTAAATGTAAAACATCAAAGCGCTTTCCGCTTTATTTTTTTCAGTCTGGGCAAGCAAGTCCGCTAATGTTATTTTATTCAAAACGGCCTTTACCTCATCGTCTAAAACACCGAAAACGGACACTTGCATGGCCGCATCTATGTCCGGAGCTTTTTCCGCAACTGTTTCCTCTGTTTTCTCAAATAAAGCGAGTTCAACGGCTGATAAAACATCGAAGGCCGTTATTTTTTTTGGCTCTTTTGCAAGTTGGTAACCGCCCTGCGCTCCTTTCATGGAGTTCACAAGTCCGCCTCTTTTCAAGAGAGAGAAAACTTGTTCCAAATATATTTTGGAAATGCCTAGTTGCTCTGAAATGCTGATCACAGAGATCAATTCGCCTGTGTTATAATTTTGTGCCAGGTGGATCATGGCAGCCAGCGCATAACGTCCTTTGGAAGAAACTCTCATTCGTAAACCTCATTTCATACTTTTATTGTATGCATTAAATGATATCCTTAAAATCACCGTTTGTCAATAGGCTAACTCTGTTCCTTAAAATCGCGGAGGACGGGAGCAAGTGTCTGGCCGCTTT
>DIPB01000092.1:501-1820 GCA_002426275.1 Firmicutes bacterium UBA5499 | reverse complement strand
AACAGAAAGAGCCCTCGGAGCGCAACGCTCCGAGGGCGCACAGAAGAACGTTCGGTTTTTTATGATTTATGCCAGCGTTAAGTTTTCTCCAGTCAGGCCAACGAAGGCCCCCCGTTTGGCTGCAGGGGAATCCGGATGCGCGATCAGCCACTTATTGCGTGCCCATAGCAATTTGTCTTCGTCATTCTTGATTGGAATAGACGGTTTTTGGGTATTAGTGCCGCGCGGGAGCACCACGGCTACCCGGAAGCCGTTTTTGCCCGGTGCGTTGCACGGCGTGTAATGCAGGGTGGTCTCGTAGAGTTGCACAGCCGTGCCGGCAGGTGCGGCAAAAGCCTGGACTGCGGAGGTGTCCAGCACGCCGCCTTTAACCTTTTGCAGCGGGGCCACCAGAAACACCGTCTGGTCCGCGATGATGTCCAGCTCTGTGTCGCGGTGGTATTCCAGGCAGTTGAGCTTAACGTTGCTTCCGTTACAGTAGCCAAGCTGGATGGGCATGCCGCCGTAAAAAGCGTCGGAAAGCTCTTCAAAAATGGGCAGCGCTTCCAGGGCCGCGTCGCTGGGCACATAGACGACGCTGTCTGCAGGCTTTTCCGTGGTCTCTTTTAGGGCCTGCAGCAACGGCGCAAAATCATATCCGTTGACGACCTTCCCATAGGCGGAAAATTCGGGATCAAAAACTGACTTTAGTTTCATAAATGTCCTCCTTGCAGCCTCAATGTTATCTTGGCTTCCACTAGTGCCGGATAAAGCTGACGCTAGGCTTCATAACAGCGCGCCTGCTTCCTAAGCATGCCATTTGTGCCGGCTCTTTTTAGGTGGCGAGATAGCAGTCTTCATTTACCTTGGCGTGACTCATAAAATTAGTGTAAGTTTTCCAGGAGGAAAAGTCAATCTGTTTTGCCCAATGTTTTCCAGATTCGGCATTACGCGTCGTCCGCGCTCAGCAATATGAAATGATTGAAGTGAAAGCTAAGGATGCCTTCCTGCTGCATTCGGGAAAGTTCGCCGGACATCGCGCTGCGATCTACGCACAGATAATCGGCCAGCTCCTGGCGGTTGAACGGGATGTCAAATTCGTTGGCGCCGGCCCTCGTCGCCTGGTCGGACAGATAAGAAAGCAACTTTTCACGGGTCGAGCGCCTGGAAAGGTGCTGGATTTTCTGATTCAAAAGGATGTTCTTAGCGGCCAGAGCGGCCAGCATGTTTTCGATTAGTCTGGTGTGAAACGGACATGCTGAGGAGCAGGTCGAGATCACGCGTTGGTAATCCACCCACAGCACCCGGCTGTCCGCCGCGCTGACCACTGTGACGGGCAG
>DIPB01000092.1:0-410 GCA_002426275.1 Firmicutes bacterium UBA5499 | reverse complement strand
GACCACTGTGACGGGCAGGCGGCTGATGCGGGCGCAGGCGAAGGCTTCGGCGAAAAGGTTTCCCGGCGTGACGTCAGCCAAAATAGTCCGGTTCCCCGCAAAATCCTCCTTGATGATTTGAACCCTTCCGGCCAGCACGATGCCAACGGAAGAAACCTGCTGTCCTTCCAGCAGGAGGATATCTTGCCTTTGATAGACGTCGGTCCTGGCGTTTAAGCAGTGAAGGATGCTCTCCAAATCAGCTTCTTTGATGCCAAGAAATAACGGTGACCGCTTCAAAAGCGGAAAATATTTTAGCATGATTTTCCCCTCACGTTGTAAATGCAACAGACTTGTTGGAATTAGTATATTACAATCGAAACAAGATAGCAAGGGGGAGGAAAAACGAGGTCGCGTCAAGTAACTGTAGG
>DIPB01000048.1:23848-24149 GCA_002426275.1 Firmicutes bacterium UBA5499 | reverse complement strand
GCGTTTACTTTTTCAATCGACCCAGCAGAATGTCAATTATTGAGTATATCAAGAACTGGATGTAGAAGAAAATCAAAAGAGTGATAACTTCCGTTTGGATGGGGAATTCTAAGCGGTTTCAGCCGCTTTCCAAACTACCGACTTTAGCCGGTAGTGGTTGAGTTTTAGCAATTATCTTTTATAAGCGGGGGTACGCATTTTATCAAGAGGTGTTATCTGCTAAAAAGAAAAACCACATAGTGATAAGCCAAAGCTTATCACTATGTGGCAGTAGTCTATTTGGTTGCGGGGGCAGGATTTG
>DIPB01000048.1:21126-23669 GCA_002426275.1 Firmicutes bacterium UBA5499 | reverse complement strand
TACCAGACTGCTCCACCCCGCGTTGAGAACATCTTTATAATAGCAAAATGCCGCGGTATTGTCAAGTACATCAGGTTGCATCGAATTTTGCGTAAAATCTCGCGCGTCTTTGCGGTGAGTCATAAATTAGGCCGGATCAAAAGTGATCCGGCCTTAGCTCTTATAAAGCCCAAGGAACAAAAAAGATCAGGAAAAGAATCAGCAATACAATCCAGAATTCTTTCCAGGAAAGGCCCAAGAAGGAGAAGTTTTGAGTATCTGTCATGGTTTAATCATCCTTTCTATCTTTTTGTTTCATTTTACGCAGTAGGGTGGAAAAGTGTTCATGAAAAACGAACAATTCCTATCGTTTGAAAGAGTAAACGCACCCAAGGAGGTGCGTTTACTTTCTCAAATCAGGATAGATAGAATTTATTTCTAAATAGTTGTCCTGGCTCTGTTAATGGGGTATAATAATAGTAGCGATTTGGAACGGCTTTGCGGAATGGATGTCCTGGCGGGAAAAAGGAGCGCCATTTTTCCCACGGTCTGGGGCAGCCTTTGGTCTGATATTGCCCAAACAAATAGCTAGCATAAAAACGGAGGTGGAATTTTATTTAATGTCAAAAGGAAAATCATTGAGGTTGATTCCTCTGGGAGGACTGGGGGAAATCGGGAAGAACATGACGGTACTGGAGTTTAACGATGAGATGATCATCATCGACGCCGGTTTGGCCTTCCCGGATGACGATATGCTGGGGATCGATATGGTGATTCCGGATCTGACCTATGTAATTGAAAACAAAGAGCGGGTTAGGGCGATTTTCATTACGCACGGTCACGAGGATCACATCGGCTCTCTGCCGTATCTGCTGCGGGAAGTTAAAGCGCCTATTTACGCCACCAAACTTACCATCGGCCTTATCAAAGGGAAATTACAGGAACATCATCAGCAGGAAGAGATGAAGCTCTTACGGGAGGTTCGCGCGGGCACTTCCGTAAAAGAAGGCCCCTTTAAGGTTGATTTCATTAGAGTAAGTCACAGCATCGCAGATGTGGTCGCTTTAGCTGTACACACGCCGGTTGGCGTGGTGGTGCATACAGCGGATTTCAAATTTGATCAGACCCCAATTGGCGGGCAGGTTACAGATTTTCATAGTTTTGCGGAACTGGGAGATAAGGGCGTTCTGCTTTTGATGTCAGACAGCACTAATGCCGAACGTCCGGGCTTCACTTTGAGCGAACGGGCGGTTGGCAAGACTTTCGACGAAGTATTTCAGCAGGCGGAACAGCGGATCATTGTGGCATCATTTGCTTCTAATGTGCATCGCATTCAGCAGATTATCGATGCGGCCCAAAGATACGGCCGCAAGGTATGCGTCACCGGGCGCAGCATGGTGAACGTGGTGAACATTGCCTCTGAGCTTGGGTATCTTCATATTCCGGACGGGATGCTGGTGGATATCGATCAAAGCGATCGCATTCCCCATGACAAAATCGTTATCATCACCACAGGCAGCCAGGGAGAGCCCATGAGCGCTTTGGTGCGGATGGCCATGAGCGATCACAAAAAAATTGGCATTATTCCCGGTGATACAGTGATCATTTCAGCCCTGCCCATTCCCGGGAACGAAAAGATGGTGCACCGCACTATCAATCAGTTGTTCCGTCAGGGGGCATTCGTTATTTACGAGGCGTTGAGCGGAGTCCATGTCAGCGGCCATGCCAGCCAAGAAGAGCTAAAGCTGATGCTGAACTTGACGCGGCCAAAATATTTCATGCCCGTGCACGGCGAATATCGGCATCTGTTTAAGCACGCTAAGCTGGCCGAAGCGGTCGGCATACCAGAGGAGAGGATCTTGCTGCCGGAACTTGGCGATGTGGTGGAGTTCGATCGCGGCGGCGCAAAGATCGTAGAACATGTGCAGGCAGGCCCCGTGCTGGTCGACGGACTTGGCATCGGCGATGTGGGGAATATCGTCTTGCGGGATCGCAGACAATTGGCGCAGGACGGGATCCTTATCGTGGTGGTGACCATGAGCAAACAGACGAAGCAAGTCTTAGCCGGTCCGGATATCGTCTCCCGCGGTTTCGTCTATATCCGCGAGTCAGACGATTTAATGGCAGAGGCCAAGATTAAAGTTGAGGAAGCTTTGGATATCTGCTTGCATAACGGGTCCACGGATTGGACCACAATTAAATCCAGGATTCGCGAGACCCTAAGCGGCTTTTTTGATCTGAAGATGAAACGCCGTCCCATCATCCTTCCCATCATCATGGAGGTCTGATTACAGGGGCTGTCCTAAGGGGCAGCCCTTTTCAGATCCGTAAAAAGAGAAATCCCCCCTGGGCAAATCCTTTCAGGGGGGATTTCGGGAAGCTGTCGCTTAGCTTTTCTTCGGTCGCAAGTCGAATGCCTGCTTTTGCAGGAAAGCTTGATATTGCCTGCCCAACTGGGATAACAGCACCGTTTGCAGCGGAATCAGGATTAGCCGGGAGACGAGCCTGGCGGGCAACAAGACCAGGATGCCTTTTTTATACAGCAGATGTAAAAAAAAGGCATC
>DIPB01000048.1:20494-21030 GCA_002426275.1 Firmicutes bacterium UBA5499 | reverse complement strand
AGCAGATGTAAAAAGAGCGTGTTTAGTCCCACTGAGCAAATCAATCCCGTCACAGTCACGGCTAAAGCCAGACGCCAGAAGGTGGGAAACTCTTCCCGATCCTGCCTGCGGACCATGAGGGCGGGGAGCAATCCAGTCAGGGCGGAACTCAAGGTGAAAAGCGGAAAATAAGGTCCGCCGCCGGTATTGACCACATAGCCTATGAGATCGGAGAGGACTCCAACCAAAAGTCCAGGCAACGGCCCGAAGACGATTCCCGCCAGCAGCACGGGCAAATCCCCGAAGCTGAAACGGACAGCGCCCACGCCTGCGATGGGAATCATAATGCCGAATAGGCGGGAGAGAATGACAGACAGCGCCACCAGCAGGCTGAGATGAGTGAAAACGCGGAGCTTCACAGCAAAAAACCTCCTTTCTTCTGGATTGGCAGACGCCACATCCAGCAGACAAGAAGGCAATTCCTCTTTCTCCAAATGTGACAGCGGATGCGATACTGTACCGCGGGCAGACCCTTCGTGCAGAGGCAACTTCCCATC
>DIPB01000048.1:19611-20356 GCA_002426275.1 Firmicutes bacterium UBA5499 | reverse complement strand
ATCTACTCTGCCATGTATATTGTATCATTGTTTCCAGAATCTCACAAGGAGGAGGATTTTGGCTGGCTTTAGTCGAATTTTATCCTAAAATGAGAAAGCAGGGGTTGAAAGGGTTGAAAGTGCTCTTCGTCTGTACTGGCAATACCTGCCGCAGTCCCATGGCGGAGGCTTTGCTGAGGGCCGGTAATTTTCATGGCCAGGTTGCTTCTTGCGGCTTGGGGGCGGCGGACGGGCTTCCGGCAAGCGACTATGCCATAGAAGCCGTAGCTGAACTTGGAGGAGCGCTCACCGGACACCGCTCGCAGCGGGTGAAGGACGAACTTGTCGCAGAGGCGGATCTGATCCTGACCATGACGCAAGCCCATAAGCGAGCGCTTGTGGCTAAATTTCCAGAAGCCCGGGAGCGGATTTATACTTTAAGCGAATACGTGGGAGAGGCGGAAGAGGTGGCGGATCCGTTCGCAGGCACGCTTGAAACATACAGGCGAACAGCCAGGCAGCTGGCGAAGCTGTTGGAAAAACTCATTAAAAAGTTGGAGCTGAAGGAAAAATGACCGTCGGATTCGGCTGCGATCACGCGGGCTTTGCCCTCAAAGAGGAATTGAAACCTTTTGTGGAAGGACTGGGCTATGAGGTAAAGGACTACGGCACGTTTTCCGCGGAAGCGGTGGATTATCCCAAATTCGGTTTTGCCATAGGCAGAGCCGTGGCCGCGGGAGAAGTGAGATTTGGCATTGCAATCTGC
>DIPB01000048.1:15784-19497 GCA_002426275.1 Firmicutes bacterium UBA5499 | reverse complement strand
GACCGGAATCGGGATCAGCATCGCCGCCAATAAAGTCCCTGGCGTAAGGGCCGCGCTCTGTCACGATACATTCAGCGCCCATTCCAGCCGCGAGCATAACGATGCCAATATTTTGGCTATAGGCGCCAGGGTGATTGGCACGGAACTGGCCAAAGAGATTGTAAAGACTTGGTTGGCCGCGGAGTTTTTAGGCGGCAGACATCTAAGGCGGGTTCAAATGTTGGAGGAGGGGAGACATTGAGACCAAGCTGGGATGATTATTTCATGAGCATAGCGGAGCTGGTCTCAGAACGTTCCACGTGCCTGCGCAGGCACGTGGGCGCCATCTTGGTGAAAGAAAGACGGATTTTGGCCACAGGCTACAATGGCGCTCCCAAGGGACTGAGACATTGTCTGGAGCGAGGATGCCTCCGGGAGGCGATTCCTTCCGGCCAGCGACATGAACTTTGCCGGGGCGTGCATGCGGAACAAAACGCCATCATCCAGGCGGCCATGGCGGGAGTCAGCATCGAAGGCGCAGTTTTATATTGTACTAATCAGCCCTGCGTGCTTTGCGCCAAGATGCTGATCAATGCCGGCATCGTGAAGATCTATTTTGCCGGAGCTTATCCTGACGGGTTAGCCAATGAACTTTTGCAGGAAGCCGGCATTGAGCTTATCGCCAGGGGCCAGGGGGCAGACGGAAGCTGAAGGCGAGGCTCGGTTGTTCTTCTTCTGGCAGAGGTTTCCAGAGGGGGGAAAAAGCGGCTCTGTTGGCGAGATTGTGCCGTTTGACTACACTTTGGGGATGTAGTAGAATAGGGATAAATTGAAGAGTTGAGAAAGGGGGGAGCTGGGCGTGAGATCACTTGAACATTATCTATTGGTTTTTCTCTTTTCGATGGTCGTTACAGATTTGCTCACTCCCGTAGTTGGTAAATTTGCCCTCAGATTTGGGGCGGTTGACAAGCCCAACGCCAGAAAGGTGCATACGCATCCCATCCCACTTTTGGGGGGGCTGGCGATTTATATTGGTTTTTTTCTGGGAGTAAGCCTTTTAATAGGCCTTGACGCCCCTATGCTGAAAGCTTTGTTTTATAGCTGTTCGTTCATAGTCTTCGTGGGAATTTTAGATGATTTATATGATCTGCAACCAAAGGTAAAACTTTTGGGACAATTGACGGCAGCTGTGATTTTTGTGGCCTTTGGCATGCAAATTGAATTTGTCACCAATCCGTGGGGAGGAATGTTCTATCTTGGAGCATGGGGTATTCCCCTTACCATCCTTTGGCTTGTGGCCATGAGTAATGTGGTTAACTTCTTGGATGGTTTGGACGGCTTGGCGGCAGGAGTAAGCGTCATCGCTGCCTCTGCTGTTTTCATTGTGGCGCTGATGCGTGGTCAGTACCTGGTGGCCGGGCTTACCATGGCCCTTGTGGGAAGCTCAGTGGGCTTTCTCCGTTATAATTTTAATCCCGCTCGCATATTTATGGGAGATAGCGGTTCGATGTTTTTAGGCTTCGCTTTGGCGGCAATTGCGGTACAAGGCTCTCTGAAAGGCGCCATGACATTGGGCCTTGTGGTGCCTGCTCTTGCGTTCGGAGTTCCCATCGCGGATACGGCTTTTGCCATCATCCGCAGAAAGAAAAACGGAGTTCCAATTTCCCAGGCGGATCGGGGGCACTTCCACCATCGCCTTTTGGACCAAGGTTTTTCCCAGAAGCAGGCGGTGATGCACATTTATTTGCTGACAGCTTGTTTGGCGCTTGCCGGAGTGGGACTGGCTGCAGACAGCGCGCTGATGATTTGGGGAGCGGTGCTGTTAGGCGCTCTGGTGCTACATTTCGGCAAGAGGCTGCATCATTTGGAAGGTTAGGAGAAGGCAGTGAAGCATAAAGTACTGGTTGTTTTCGGCACCAGGCCCGAGGCGATTAAAATGGCGCCCGTGGTGTTGGAATTGAAAAGGCGGGCTGAGTTTCAGGTCAAGGTGGCGGTGACCGCCCAGCACAGACAGCTTTTAGATCAAGTCTTGTCTCTCTTCGAGATCGTGCCGGATTATGACCTGGATATCATGGCGCCGAATCAATCGCTGGCGCAAATCTCTTCCAGGGCCCTAGCGGGGTTGGATCCGATTTTAATGCGGGAACAGCCGGCTTGCGTTCTGGTGCACGGCGATACTTCCACCACTTTAGCCGCGGCTTTGGCCGCATTTTATCGAAAAGTGCCCGTGGGGCATGTGGAAGCCGGTCTGAGAAGCGGTTCGCTGGACTTTCCCTTTCCGGAAGAAGGCAACAGGGTGCTGACTTCCAGAATTACAACTTGGCATTTTTGTCCTACGGACAGGGCCCGCGATAATCTTTTGGCGGAAGGAATCGATGCGGAAAAGATTGTAGTGACGGGCAATACCGTGATTGACGCCCTCTCTTTGGCCGCGGGAAGGGCAATTCCGGGAGCGGCTCAGAGTCTTTTGGCAGAAGCCGGAAACAAACGGCTTGTGCTGCTGGAAGTCCACAGGCGGGAAAGCTGGGGCCGGCCTCTGGAGGAGATCTGCGACGTTGTAAGTAGGCTTGTGGACAGGTTTCCGGAGCTTGAGATTTTATTCTCCGTTCATCCTAACCCCAAGGTGCGCGACACTGTGGAGGGAATTCTGGCTGGGAAAGAGCGGGTGAGGCTGCTCGCCCCCTTGCCGTACGATCAGTGGGTGCAGCTGATGAAAAGCTGCTATTTGATCGCCACTGATTCCGGAGGCATGCAGGAGGAAGCGCCTGCTCTGGGGAAGCCGGTGGTGGTGTTGCGGGACAGGACGGAGAGGCCGGAAGGGCTTGCCGCCGGCACATTGACGCTGGCGGGAACGGATGGGGAGCGCATTTTCCAGACCATCTCCCTACTTCTTACAGACAGTGAACTTTACCAAAAGATGGCGACCGCCCCTAATCCTTACGGCGACGGCCGCGCCAGCGGACGGCTTGCGGCTGCTTTGCTTTACTTCTGGGGTGAAGGCGCTAAACCTTCTGATTTCGTTTGGTGAAGTTTTTACATAAATGTTTCAATGTTGTTGAAAGATCGCAAAGGAGTGAGATATGCTGAAAGGAGCTTTTAAAGAGCTTTGTTTGGATTGTCCTGATTGCAACGGGGATTGTGTGCTACTTGCGATTCTTTGCAATACCAAAGCCAGAGAGCTGATGAAACGCGGGCTCACGGTGGCCGCGCCGGACTGGCCGTTGCCGCGGGTACGGGCGGTGCTCAAGGAAAAAGTGATCGGCGGACTGCCGGTGGCAGACGAGACTGGGAAGATTTTGGGAATAGTCACGCCGGATGATATCAACGAAGCGCTGCTTTCAGGGAAAGGCCAGGCTCGGGTGGCTGAGTTCATGACAGAGGATCTGGTCACAGTCTCGCCGGACGCGTCTTTCTGGGAAGTGTTCAGCAAATTCGGAGCGCATCATAAAGGAAGGATTCCGGTTGTGGATGAGGATGGGATTGTTTATGGCATAATAACCAAGAGCGATTTAATCGGCGGGATGTTCAATCTCTTTGCCAGAGTGATCCTGAAGTTCACTTCCATCGAAAAGCTGACCAGAATTGAAAAAGCCGCCCTGGAGAGTTTGGCTTCGCTGCAGAACGCGGACGATTACCTGTCGGTCCAAGCGTTGGACGGCCTTCCAGGATTTCCCAGTCCCTCAGTCCGCTCTCGGCGCTTGCAGAAATTGGAGGCTTTGGAACTCATCGAGGTC
>DIPB01000048.1:12230-15644 GCA_002426275.1 Firmicutes bacterium UBA5499 | reverse complement strand
TATATAGAGGCTGTGAAGCTGAACCGGATCGGCCGGCTGCTGCTTCCCGCTATCTTGGAGGGGCTGTATGCGCAGAAAAAGAAGAAAAAAGACTAACAAAGACGTTTTTCGCGCGCTGCGGGTTTTCGGCACCGTTGGCTTTGACCTGGCAGGGGCCATGTTGTTGGGCTTTTTTCTGGGCAGGCTGACGGACAGATTCCTGGACAGTTCCCCGATGTTCGCGGCAGCTGGTTTTCTCTTGGGGGCGGCCGCCGGTTTTTCCCGGTTGTGGCGGCTGGGGATGGAGGAGGTGAAGCGGGATGATTGGCATTAATGTGGAGAAGATTGTAACCGGCATTGCTTTTGGCGTCGGTTTGGGCTTCGTCAATTGGCGGCTGATGGCCCGAAGCGTGTCGGCGGCGGATCCTGCAGGCAGCATCCGCAAGAGCAGTTTCTGGAGGCTTTTGCTGATTTTCATAGGGCTCTTGGCAGCCATCCGCATAAGCGGCGCCGGAGGCCTTGTGGCAGCAGCTCTGAGCATGCTGACCGTAACCTGGGTAGGTTTATGGCGAATTGCCAAAGCATTAAACGCTCAAGGAGGTGAGAAAGTTGAACGGTAGCGAAATTGGACAGCATGTCATCGCACACCTCGGTCCGTATAGCATTCATCTGGATACGCTGATTATAAGCTGGATTGTCATGGCGCTGCTGGTTGTGGGCTCGTGGCTCATTACCCGCCATCTCAAGAAAATGCCCCGAGGCTTTCAAAACATGTTGGAAGTCCTGGTGGAATTTCTGGAGAATCTGCTGAAGGAAAACATGTCTCCCCAAGGGTACAGCGCTTTTCCCTATATAGCCACCCTCTTTCTGTTTATCTTGTTTTCCAATCTCATGGGCGTGATTCCGGGCTTGGTGATTCCGGAATTAAAATCGCCCACCGGCGATATCAACGTCACCTTTGGCATGGCGCTTGTGGTGTTCATTTTAAGCCAAGCTTACTCCATTAAAGCCAGGGGGGGTAAAGGTTATTTGCTGAGCTTCTTCAAGCCTAACCCTTTGTTTTTGCCGCTGAATCTCATCGAACAGGTGACTAGGCCCCTGACATTGGCTTTCCGACTGTTTGGGAATATTTTTGCCGGCGAGGTATTGCTGATCATTCTCTACATACTGGTGCCGGTGTTAATTCCCATGGTCTGGTCCGCTTTTAGCATCTTTATCGGAGTGATTCAGGCTTATCTGTTCGTCATGTTAGGGATCGCTTACATCTCCTCTGCCATAGAGGAATAAAAGAAAGGGGTTTTTCAGATGTCAGGAATTGAAATTTTGAAGATTGTCTCCATTATCTCGGTGGGGATAGTCGCCAGTTGCTCGGCTTTGGGCGCCAGCTTCGGAGATGCGAAAGTTGCCGCCAGCGCCGTAGAGGGCGTGGCCAGACAGCCGGAGGCCAGAGGATCGATTTTATCCACCATGCTGATCGGCATTGGCTTGGTTGAGGCCACTCCCATCATCGGCATCGTGATCGCATTGATCCTTCTCTATGCGAATCCCCTGCTGGGATAAGAAAGGCAGATAGCGATGATCAATATAGATTTAACTTTGGTGGCATCAATAATCAATTTTTTCGTTTTAGTTTGGTTATTGCAGAAGGTGTTGTATAAGCCTGTGGTAAAGCTCCTGGAGGAGCGCAAAAAGAACGTAGAGGATAAGCTTGCGGCAGCCCAGCGTAAAGAGGAACAGGCTACCGCTAAGGAACAGGAATATCAAAGGCACCTTGTGGAGAGCAAAAACGAGGTGCAGCAGGCGCTGAAACGCGCAGCCAGGCAAGGCGACGCCATGAAAGAAGAGATTATCGCCCAGGCTCAGGCTAAGGCTCAGGAGATCATCGCCCGGGCGCAAAAGCAGGCCCAGGAAGAACAGCTGAAAATGTGGCATCAATTTCAGGAAGATCTAGGCAGGCTGGCTTTGAATCTGGCTAAAAAGGTAGTGGGACAGCTGGATGAACAGCACTATCAGACCATGATGGATAACCTCATTTCCCAGCTGGATCCCAGCGTACTGGAGGAAAAGCAATGAAGCTTCTGGTGAGAACAGCCCGTCCCTTGACTGCCGGCCAGAGAGCAGCGCTTGAGGCAAAAATCAGCGGCTGGGAAGGGGAATACTCCCTGGCGCCGCAGCTGGGGTTGGGGATTGAACTTCAAGCGGGCGATCGGGTGCTCAGCGCCAACACGGAAGCTTTTTTCCGAGAGGCGGCGGAGCTTTTGCGGAGCAAGGAATTGGCCGGCAACAAGCAGGAATTTCCGCAGGCGCTCGCAAGTTGGATCGCAGATTTTAACCCGCAGCCGCTGCTGGAAGATCAAGGCACTGTGTTGTCCGTGGGCGACGGCATCGTGAGGATCAGCGGTCTAGAGGAAGCTGTGGTGGGAGAACTGGTGGAGTTCCCCAACCAAGTAAAGGGAATGGTGCTGAACCTGGAAGAGAACAATGTGGGCGCGGTTTTGTTCGGCTCAGACTCTTTGATTCATCAGGGAGACAGTGTGCGTAGAACTCGCTCTGTTGTCTCGGTGCCGGTTGGAGATGAACTTTTGGGCAGAGTGGTCAATGCCCTAGGCGAACCGCAAGACGGCGGCAATCCCCTGAACGTCCGCAAGTTCAGAACTGTGGAGGCTCCTGCCCCCGGCATTGCCCAAAGGCAGCCTGTGAGCCAGCCGCTGCAGACCGGGATCCTTGCCATCGACGCCATGGTACCCATCGGCAAAGGCCAACGGGAACTGATCATCGGCGATCGGCAGACCGGCAAGACTGCCATTGCCGTGGACACCATTCTGAATCAAAAAGGCAAAAACGTGATCTGCGTTTACGTGGGGATCGGTCAGAAGTCTTCCACCTTGGCGCAGGTTGTGGAAACCCTCAGAGAGAACGGCTCTTTGGAGTATACCATTGTGGTGGCCGCTCCCGCCAGCGAGCCCAACGCCATGCAGTATCTGGCTCCTTATGCGGGCTGTACCATGGCGGAAGAATTCATGTACCGGGGACGGGATGTGCTGATCATCTACGACGATCTGTCCAAGCACGCGGTGGCCTATCGCGCCATGTCTTTGCTCTTGCGTAGGCCGCCGGGCAGAGAGGCATTCCCCGGCGATGTGTTCTATCTCCATTCCCGGCTTTTGGAACGGGCGGCTAAGCTCAGCGACGATATGGGCGGAGGTTCGCTCACCGCTTTGCCCATAGTGGAGACCCAGGCGGGAGACGTTTCCGCGTACATTCCCACCAATGTGATCTCTATCACCGACGGGCAGATCATCCTCTCTTCGGAATTATTCTTCAGCGGCCAGCGCCCGGCGGTGAACGTAGGTTTATCGGTCTCCAGGGTGGGAGGAGACGCTCAAATCAGGGCGCTCAGATCCGTTGCCAGCCACTTGCGGTTGGATTTGGCCC
>DIPB01000048.1:0-12069 GCA_002426275.1 Firmicutes bacterium UBA5499 | reverse complement strand
GTGCTGGAGCGAGGAGAGCGGATTGAGAGGCTACTGCGCCAGAGTCAATATCATCCTTTGAACATCGAATCGCAAGTAACGCTGCTTTACGCAGTGGTAAACCATTATCTGGACTCGGTGCCGCTGGACAAGATAGAAAAATTTAAGGGAGAGTTTCTGACGTTCCTGCACCGGGAATATCCGGAATTGGGCGCGGAAATCGCGGAAAGCGGCGAATTGGACGAGCGGGAGATTGAAATTCTCAAGCGCGCGCTAGACGAGTTTATCTCAGCCTTCAGCGCAAAGAAGGAGAACGACCATGGCTCAGATGCATGATTTAAGAAGACGGATTGCCAGCGTTAAGACCACGGGACATATCGCCCAAGGCATGAAATTGGTCTCGACCGCTAAGTTGAAAACATCGCAAGATCGGGTGTTCGCTTCCAGGCCGTTTGCCCGCAAGATTGCGCAAGTTATGGATGATCTCTCCGTCATTTCAGCGCAGATGCATCCGTACTTTGGCCGGCGGCAGCTGAAGCGGCAAGGCCTTTTGCTTTTCACGGCAGATCGCGGCCTTTGCGGTAATTTCAATGACCAGCTGGTGCGTCTGACTCTGGATTATCTTCAGGCAGCTGAAGCGCCGGTGGACGTGGTGGCAGTGGGGGCGGAAGGGATCCGAGAGTTACGGAAGGCAGGGATTGAGCCGGTCTCTGCCTTCTTGGATTATACCGGCCATCCCACCTTTGCCAAAGCGAGATTTCTGGCGCAGCTGGTGACGGAATCATATACCGAGGATCGTTGGCAGCGCGTAGATTTGGTTTTCTCAAAATTTCATACGGTTTTGAATCAGAAGCCGCGGAAGTTCCGGCTGTTGCCCATCGCTCGCGAAGACAGCAACCGGCAGCGGAAAAGCGCCGGAGAGTTCATTTATGAGCCCAATCCGGCGGTGATTTTGGACCATTTAGCCCAGCGCTACGTGGAGACTGAAGTCTATCGAGCTTTGCTGGAGACCCAGGCGGGAGAACACGGGGCCAGAGTGACGGCTATGGAAGCGGCCAGCAACAATGCCAAGGAATTAACGGAGAAATTGACGCGTCAGTACAACAGCGCCCGGCAGTCTGCCATCACAACCGAACTAGCAGAAATCGTGGGCGGCGCCGCGGGGCTGGCTTCTGGAGAAGACAGGAAGGGAGTGAAGCAAGGATGAATAGCGGACAAGTACGACAAATTGTCGGCCCTGTGATCGATATCGAGTTTCCAGGAGATCAACTGCCTGAGATTTACACGATGGCTGTGATCACCTCTGATCCGGATGGCTATTTGCAGGGCGAAAAGGAACAGGCAATCTCCTGCGAGATCATGCAGCATATAGGGAAAAACAGAGTGCGGGCTGTGGCGCTCAATTCCACAGACGGGCTTTGCCGCGGCATGACTGCCTTGGCCACGGGCAAGCCCTTGGAGGTGCCCGTGGGCCCGGAGATTTTAGGCCGCGTGTTCGATGTTTTCGGCGAACCCGTGGACCAGGTGGGGCCCGTAGAAGCGAAAGCGCGTCTGCCCATTCGCAGAGACCCGCCGACGTTCGCCCAGCAGAAGACGAATACAGAGATCTATGAAACCGGGATTAAGGTGATCGATCTGCTTACCCCTTATCCCAAAGGCGGGAAAGTGGGTCTGTTTGGCGGCGCGGGCGTGGGCAAGACCGTGCTGATCGAGGAGCTCATCCATAACATCGCCACCGAACATGGCGGCTATTCTGTGTTCGCGGGCGTGGGAGAGCGGACCAGGGAAGGGAACGAACTGTGGCGCTCCATGCAGGAATCCGGAGTTTTAGAGCGCGCCGCCTTGGTCTTCGGTCAGATGAACGAGCCGCCTGGCGCCAGACTGCGCGTGGCTCTCACCGGCCTCACCATGGCGGAGTATTTTCGCGATCACGGCAGTCAGGACGTGCTTTTATTCATCGACAATATCTTTCGTTACGTGCAGGCTGGCTCCGAAGTTTCAGCCCTTTTGGGCCGCATGCCTTCGGCCGTCGGCTATCAGCCGACCTTGGCCACTGAGATGGGCATGCTGCAAGAGCGGATCGCCTCCACACAACGAGGTTCAATCACGTCGATTCAGGCTGTTTACGTTCCCGCCGACGACTATACGGATCCCGCGCCTGTGACCACATTCACGCATTTGGACGCCATCATTTCCCTGGAGAGAAGCGTGGCGGAAAAAGGCATTTACCCAGCTGTGGATCCATTGGTTTCTTCCTCCAAGATTTTGGATCCCAGGATTGTGGGGCAGGAACATTATCAGGTGGCCAGGGACGTTGAAGCGATGTTGCAGCGTTATCGCGAACTGCAGGATATCATTGCCATCTTGGGGCTGGATGAGCTGTCCGACGAAGACAAGACCGTGGTGGCTCGCGCCAGACGCTTGGAACGTTTCCTTTCCCAACCGTTTTCCGTGGCCGAGACTTTCACCGGGATCGCGGGCCGCTATGTGAAGCGCGAGGATACAGTCCGCAGCTGCCGGGAGATCATAGATGGCAAATATGATTCCCTGCCGGAACAGGCATTTTTATTTGTCGGCTCCATTGAGGAAGCCGTGCAGAAGGCGACTGTGCTGCAAGAGAGCGCGGAGGTGGAGTAGGTGGCCAAAACGTTCAGGCTCCAAATTGTCACGCCGGAAAAGCTGGAGTTTGATGAAGATGTGGAAATAGTGGTGGCGCCTGGCATTGAAGGGGAACTGGGGATCATGGCGGATCACCTGCCCCTGATCACCAGGCTTAAAATCGGCGTCCTGAAAATCCTCACCGAGAGCGAAGAGATCACAATGGCTGTAAGCGAAGGCTATCTTGAGGTAACCAGAGAGCGGGTTTTGATTTTGGCCGAAGCAGCGGAGCTGCCTGAAGAGATCAATGTCCAAAGGGCTTTGGAAGCAAAGCGCAGAGCGGAAGAAAGATTAGCTTCCGCGGAAAAACAAGATTTTGCCCGGGCCCAGGCGGCCTTAGAGCGCGCTATGACCAGACTGAAAGTTGCAGGTAGGCAATGACAGAAATCCTTGCGCGCTTCCCTGCCTGCGCTGAAAATTCGTTTTCTTTTGCGCGGGCAGTGGTAATTTAATTTAATTTATACAAATATTTTATTTTTTATGATTTTTGTTGTCTGGACGACAGCGACTTAAGCTGACTTCTTTCCCGGACAGCATTAATTTAATTGCGAAATACCCGATGTTATATGTAAGAGGATAGTTGTTTCTCTTCAAAAAAGGCCGTCGTCCGCTTGGGGTGTATCCGCCTACGCTACCAGATAAGCAAGCCGTCGCCTCAAGAAAGCGGGAAGCCGCTTAAATCAAGCCTGCTTTCAGACGGCAGACTGTCAAGACTATGACCGGGAGGTGCCAAATGGAAGCCTTGAGCGAAATCAGGGCCGTGGAGGAACAGGCCCAAGCGCAAATTGCAGAAAACCAGCGCGAAGCTGAAGGGATAGTGAAAGCCGCCCGAGGGGAGGCGGAAAAGATGGTGGAGCGAGCTCTGACCCAGGCCAGATCACGAGGCAAGGCTCTGCTTGCGCAGACAATTAGCGAGACCCGAGCGCAGCTTGAGTCCCAAACCGCATCAGGCCCAGGCCAACGGGAAGAATTGAGAAGGGCCTCTGAGCGGCTGCCGGAGGCCGTAGCGCGGATCACTGAGGCGATAAAGGACCGAGCGAAATGGCATTAGCGAAAATACAGCACTTGGAGATGATTGGCCCCAAAACTCAGCAAGAGAGCATTCTCTCTCTCTTGCAGAGCTTGGGGGTTGTGCAGATCGAGTCTCTAGCTGACCGGTGCCAGGACGGAATCAGCCCTCAGGCGGTAGGAACAGAAGCCCTACGGTGGGAAGAGCTCTTGAGCAAGTTCGATTATCTGCTGAAATACCTGGGAGCTTTCCGCGAAAAGCCGGCGTCCCTGCTGGCCCAGTTCGCAAGCGCAAAAATCCCAATCGCCGAAGTGGACTTTCAGCTGAACGATGCCTCCCGCGGGCAGCTGATTTCCGTTTGGGAGCAAACAAGACAGATCGAGGCTAAACTGCCGGAACTGTCTCGTCTCCAGGAGGATCTGGAGCGGCAACGGACGGCCCTCGAGCCTTGGCAGGAGTTCGCCTTCCCTTTGGAGGAATTGAAGAGGGGAATTTATGTCCGGGTGGAAGCCGTCAAATTACCGGAGAGGCAATTGCAGACCCTTGAGGAGTCCTTACGGGCCAAACTGGCTTCGCCTTTTGTTTTGCTCAGGGGAGAAGGCCAGAAGTTGGTTCCTCTGTTTTTGGTCGTGCGCAAGGAGGAGGAAAAGGCCGCTTCAGGGATTTTGTCCGCTGCAGGTGCGGAGCAAGTCAGCTTCCCGCCTGGAAAAGGTACGGCGAAAGAGCGTCTGGCTGATTTGCAACAGCAGTTAAGCCGCTTGCGCGCCCGGCAAGATGAGCTCCTTGCCCAGGCCAAAACCCTTGCCGCTGAAAATCTAGACAAAATTGTTTTGGCTTACGATTACGCCGCATCGAAGCTGGAGCGGGCCCGAATCAGGCAGCAGCTGCTGGCCACAGATACTGCTTTCGGCTTGGAAGGGTGGATTCTCCAAAAAGACGTGGCCAGGCTGAAAGCTGAGCTGGCAAAGCTGGAGCTGCCATTATACTTTGCGGTGCGGGAGCCGGAGGCGGCTGAAGAGCGGCCTGTAGCTCTGGAGAACAATGAACTTGCGAGGCCGTTTGAGTCCATCCTTGAGATGTACAGTCCACCCAAAGCAGGAGAGGTAGATCCAACTCCCTGGGTGGGTCCGTTTTTTTCGCTTTTTTTTGGGATTATGCTCACAGATGCCGGCTATGGCGTCGTTTTGGCTTTGGCTGCGGTCCTGCTTTTGAAAAAAGTGAGGATGGAAGAGGGAGGACGAAAGCTGCTCTTGGTGATGTTTTGGGGCGGCGTAGGCTCCGGCGTGGCAGGGGCTCTGGCAGGCGGCTGGTTCGGGGATCTGTTTGGACTGCCGCCTTTGTGGTTTAATCCCATTGAAAAACCTTTGCAGATGCTGGCGCTCTCTTTTGGACTGGGTCTAATCCATATTTTCGTGGGCATGGGCCTTGAGCTTTACGATAATGTCCGGCACGGAGACGTCTGGGCAGGGATCTGCGATCAAGGCTTTTGGTATGCCCTGATCTTGGGTTTGGTCTTCATGTTTTTCCCCAGCCTGAACGCGGTTGGTGGCAAGCTGGCTATTATCGGTGCAGGCGGAGTTGTGCTCACAGGTGGGAGACACCAGAAAAATTTCCTTCTGAGATTAGGTTCTGGTCTGGCCAGCTTGTACAATCTTTCGGGAATTTTAGGCGATGTGCTCTCTTATTCTAGGCTTTTGGCCTTGGGCCTTGCCACAGGAGTCATCGCCAACGTGATCAATATGCTGGCCAAAATGACTCTGAGTTTTCCATACGGAATTGGTTATCTCACCATGGCCTTGATTTTGTTGGGAGGACACGCGTTTAATCTTTTCATCGGGATCATGGGCTCATACGTACACACCAGCCGGCTGCAGTATGTTGAATTTTTCGGTAAGTTTTTTGAAGGCGGAGGGAGAATTTTTTCACCATTTAAAATAGAGCAGAAGTACACTTATTTCAAAGAAGAGATGGAGGATGCGCAATGATTTCGACAGGCGTGATGTTAGCGTTGATTGGCTCCGGCTTATCCATGATTTTAGCCGGAACAGGCTCGGCCATAGGAGTGGGCATGGTGGGTCAGGCAGGGTCTGGAGTCGTAACAGAAGATCCAGATAAGTTCGGGAAGATTTTGGTACTGCAGATTATTCCCGGCACCCAAGGTGTGTATGGCTTTTTGATCAGTTTCTTGATTTTAAATGCCATCGGCGTCTTCAGTGGACTGAAAGAAGTGTCTGTGGCTCAAGGCTGGGCTTTCGTGCTGGCGTCACTGCCCATCGCCATTGTCGGCTTGCTGTCTGCCATTGCTCAGGCCAAAGTGGCAGCGGCAGGCGTGAATATTTTGGCCAAAAGGCCCGCTGAGCTTGTGAAGGCCATGATCTTTGCGGTTATGGTTGAGACCTACGCAGTGCTTGCCCTGTTGATCTCCTTTCTGATGCTGCAGGGAATCAAGCTTTAAGGCCGGGGTGGACGGCATGACGCAGCAGGTAACGGGAGATTTGACAGGCCTCAAGCAGGTAATTTTCAAAGAAGCTCAAAAAAAGTGCGAAGACCTCCTCGCCCAGGCAAAGGTCAAGGCGCAGGAAATCACTCAAGCGGCGCAAAAGCGGGCAGAGCAAGCAGCAGCCGGCATTTTGGCCCAAGCCGCGAGCGAGGCTCAGGAGCAAAAACGGCAGCTGGAGATCCAAGCGAAACTGGAGCAAAATAAACAAACGCTGGCCGCCAAACGGGAGTTATTAGCTCAAGCTTTCTCCCTGGCGCTCTCTTCTTTCGCCCAGCTTTCCCAGGCGGAGTATCAGGAATTCATCTTTGAACTTTTGGTTGCAAGCCGGGATGAGGCGTGCGGCACGCTGGTAATCTCGCCGGCTGAGACCAGAATCAACGGAGAGTTTCTCTCACGGGTGGCGAGAGAGCTTAACTGGCGGCTGGAGATAGTCCAGGAGGATGTTCCTGGACTTGAAGGAGGCGGCTTTCTCCTACGAGGAGAGAAGCTTGAGATCGACTGCAGACTCTCAACCATCCTGGAACTCAATCGCCCCCAGCTGGAGGCAGAGGTTGCGCGGATCCTTTTTGGTCAGCTTTAAGGGAAGGATGCAATAACCTTGAGGGAATCGAAGTACGGATATGCCGTAGCGAGAACCAGAGCCGTGGAAAACTCGCTGCTGGATAAAAACAAGCTGGAACGGCTGGCCTCAACCTCCTCATTGGCAGAGGCCTTGGGACAGTTGGCCGATACGGTCTATGGGGAGGCTATAGCGGCATTGCCGGCGCCTTCAGACTGGGAGCGGGCGCTGGATGCGCAATTGGCCAGGGAGTATGAATTCATAACTGAAATGGGCCATGGCAAAGAGATTGAGACCCTGCGCTGGCGTTATGATTTGGTCAATCTCAAGTTGCTCCTGAAAGCGGAGAAGCACGGCGCGGAACCCCAGAAGCTCTCAGCTTTAGGTTCCGTTCCTCCCCGGGAGCTTCTGGAGCCTGAGGTTTTGCCCCCTGCCTGGCGGGAAGCTGTCCAGAGAGCGCGGCAGGAGGAAGATCCGCAAAGAATTGATTTTATCTTGGATCGAGCTTTGTTTCAGATGGCGCTGGCAAGCAGTGACAATCCGTATCTGGCTGGCCTGTGGCGTCTGGAGAGCGATCTTGTGAACATCACCACCTTCCTTAGGCTCTCTGTCTTGGAATCCAGGGGTGAAAACCTATGGCAAGAGGCCTTCATCCCCGGCGGAGAGCTGGACAGGCTAGAGGAGATCCAGCCGCCTGATCTTGAGGCTCTGCAGTCTGCCCTGGCCCAAACCAAGTTTGGGGCACTGAGGCAGGGCCTTGAGAGCTGCCGGCTGACAGGTTCCGTGGGTCAGTGGGAGCGCTTGGCGGATGATCTGCGGGTTGAGTATCTAAACCGTGCCAAATATATTCCTTTCGGCCCGGAGCCTCTGGTGGCATACGTTTTAGGCAGAGAGAACGAAGTTAAGAGCCTGCGGATCATCCTGGCAGGAAAGGTCAATGGCCTCTCTGATCAGGAAATAGGAGAAAGGTTACGCGAAGTATATGTCTAAAGAAATTAAAGGCAAGATTGCGGTAGTGGGCGAAGGTGATTCAGTGATGGGATTCCGTGCTGTCGGTTGCAGCGTCTTTCCCGTGGCCGATGCACAGGAGACTCTGGATGCGCTGCGCAGACTGTGCGAGGATGGGTATGGGGCGATTTTTCTCACCGAGTCGGTGGCGGATAACCATCTGGTGAGCGAATACTTGGCGGTTTTGGCCGCAAAAACATGGCCTGTGGTCACGCTGATCCCCTCTCTCTCCGGCAGCCGGGGGTTGGCCATGGGAAGGCTGAAAGCAAACGCAGAAAAGGCCATTGGGGCTGATGTGCTATTTCAGAGGAAAGGGTAGGGCTATCTATGCAAGTAACTGGAAAGATTGTGAAAGTTGCCGGCCCCCTCATTGTCGCCGACGGCATGACAGGGGCTAAAATGTACGATGTGGTAGGCGTGAGCACCCGGAGGCTGATCGGCGAGATCATCGAGATGCGGGGAGATAAGGCCTGGATTCAGGTCTATGAAGATACCGGAGGACTGGGACCTGGCGAGCCTGTGGTGAGCGCGGATCGTCCTTTGAGCGTAGAGCTGGGGCCCGGACTCATTGGCGCCATTTACGATGGGATTCAAAGGCCTTTGGATGCTATCTTTCAGAAAACCGGGGACAGGATCGGCCGCGGTGTGACGGCCCCCGCTTTAGATCGAGAAAAGAAGTGGCATTTCGTGCCCAGCCTCAGTCGCGGTGCGGCTGTCCAAGGCGGCGATATTTTGGGCACTGTTCAGGAAACCGCGGTTGTGGCGCACAAGATTTTAGTGCCACCTGGGATCAAAGGCACGATCGAGGCCATCGGCGAAGGAGACTACACAGTCACAGATCCTGTGGCCAAAATCAGCACCGCAAGCGGCATAGAGGATATTCCCATGCTGCAGCTGTGGCCTGTCCGCCAGGGCAGACCGTATCAGGAAAAACTAGCGCCCAATGAACCTTTGGTCAGCGGTCAGCGGGTGATCGATACCTTTTTCCCAGTGGCCAAAGGAGGCACGGCCGCCATTCCGGGACCTTTCGGTTCCGGCAAATGCGTTTCAGAGCTGACTCCGGTGCTGCTGGTGGACGGCTCCTTCCTCACCATGGGTGAGCTTTACGCCAAAGGGCGTAAGGCGGGGAAAGTAACTAGACTGGGAGCGGAAGAGACAGTTAGACTAAACAGGCCTTTGGAGGTATTCGCGCTGCAGGAGGGAGGCTTTGCCGCCGCCAAAGTGGCTCTCCTTTACAAAGGTAAAAGCGATCTCCTTTTGCGCTTACGCACAGACAGCGGCAAGGTGCTGGAGGTCACGCCGATACATAAGCTTTTCCGTGTGAACGGGAAGGGTGAAATTACCGAAACCCAGGCCCAGGAGCTGCGAGTTGGAGATTTCCTGGCTTCTCCCAGGAAGCTGCCTGAGATCGCGGCAGTGAAGAGTTCGGTGGAGCTGGCTCTCAGTCCAGCTGCGTGCTCAGAGCGGGAAGAAGCGCACGAGCTTGACGCCGGCTGCCTTCAGGACGAGCGGATCGTCTGCCAAGGGGAATCCTCTGTCAGGGAAGTTCCCACAGCCGTGGGAGAGGTGGCTATCGTCTCGGGAGCTTGCTGCCACGCGTCCCGGGCTTCTATGGTGAAAATGCCGACGCGGCTTTCCGGACAGTTGGCGGAGCTCTTCGGTCTCTTTGCGGCAGCAGGCCGGCTGGAAGGCCGGAGATTGGTCTTCACCGGCGAAGGCTCCCTGCGCCGACGCGTTTTAACTTTGCTGAGGCGGGAATTTTCCGTGCGGGGAGAATTGGCCTGGCATGGAGACAAAGCTGTGGTTCTGGTTGAAAATCAGGCGCTGGCTGAGTTTTGCCGGCAGCTGGATTTGGCGACGGGTAAATTCCCCACCCAAGTGCTGCGGGGCGAGCGGGCGGTTTTGGAAGCCTTTCTCAGAGGTTATTACCTGGGAGGAGGCGTCTTCGCCCACGAGACGATGGAATTGTCAGCTCCTTCGCAAGAGTTGCGTTTGGGCTTGTCTTATCTTTTAACTCGTCTGGGCATTCTTCATACCATCTGCGGAGAGAAGTCAGAAGCGAGGATCTTTATCCGGGGGCTGGAGAATCTACGCTTGTGTTTTAAAGCCATTGTAACGCAAGAGTTTCATGATAAACTGGAGGACTTTGAGAAATGCCTTGCCGAACGGAGCGGCGCAGATGAGCGCTGCGTGCTGGGAGATGAGCTCTACTGTGATAAGATCGTTGAAATTCAAGAACTGGCGGGCCCGCACGATGTCTATGATTTGATGGTGCCGGACGGGCATAACTTTGTAGGCGGCTTTGGCGCCAGCATTCTCCACAATACTGTGGTTCAGCATCAATTAGCCAAGTGGTCTGACGCGGATATCATCGTCTATATCGGCTGCGGCGAACGCGGCAACGAGATGACGGACGTGCTGCGGGAATTTCCAGCGCTTGTGGATCCCAGAACCGGGGAGCCATTGATGAAGAGGACTGTGCTGGTGGCCAATACCTCGGATATGCCCGTGGCCGCAAGAGAAGCTTCAATCTATACGGGCATCACCATCGCGGAATATTTTCGAGATATGGGCTATCACGTGGCGCTGATGGCGGATTCAACTTCCCGCTGGGCTGAAGCGCTGCGGGAGATGAGCGGCCGGCTGGAAGAGATGCCAGGGGAAGAAGGGTATCCCGCCTACCTGGGCTCTAGATTGGCCGAATTTTACGAGCGTGCGGGCAGGGTAATATGCTTGGGACAAGAAGGCAGGCAAGCAACGCTCACTGCCATTGGCGCGGTGTCTCCTCCGGGAGGAGATCTCTCCGAGCCCGTGACCCAGGCCACATTGAGAATTGTAAAGGTTTTCTGGGGCTTGGATGCGAATCTCGCCTACAGGAGACATTTCCCGGCCATCAACTGGCTGCGGAGCTATTCATTATATACAGACCAATTGAGAGCATACTTTGTCCGAGAAATAGGCGAGGAGGCTCTTCAGAGGCGAGATGAAGCCATGCGGATCCTGCAGCAGGAAGCTGAGCTGGAGGAAATTGTGCGCCTGGTGGGCGAAGATGCGTTAAGCTTTGGCGAACGCATGGTGCTGGCCACAGCTCGCTCGCTGCGGGAGGATTTCTTGCACCAAGTGGCATATCATCAGGTTGATACCTTCACTCCCCTTGCCAAGCAAGCCAAACTGTTGGCGTTGATTCTCAAATTTCATCATCTGGCTCTGAAAGCCTTAGAGCTGGGCGCCGATCTGCAGAAAGTGCTCTCGCTGCCCGTGCGGGAGAGCATTGGCCGCGCCAAATATATCCCCGCCGAACGCATGGCGGAATTAGACAAGATCAGTCGCCAGATTGAAACTGAACTGAGCGTAGTTGGGGAAGGGGAGAGAGAACTTGCTTAGGGAATATCAGACCGTAAGAGAACTGGCTGGCCCCTTGATGCTGGTTGACGATGTGGCGGGCGTGAAATATAATGAGCTGGTGGAAATCGTTCTCCCAAGCGGAGAACACAGGCGCGGCCAAGTGCTGGAGACCGACGGCTCCAGAGCTTTGGTCCAGCTGTTTGAGGGCTCCAGGGGAATAGATCCCGCGGCAAGTCGGGTGCGGTTTTTAGGCCGGGGCATTGAGCTGGGCGTATCGCGAGATATGTTAGGCAGAGTCTTCGACGGCATGGGCGCGGTAAAGGATAACGGCCCGGAGATCATTCCGGAAAAGAGCCTTGACATCAGCGGCGCTCCCCTGAATCCATATGCCAGAGATTATCCTTCCGAATTCATCCAAACCGGCATTTCTACCATCGACGGACTCAATACCCTGGTGCGAGGGCAGAAGCTGCCAATTTTTTCAGCTTCTGGACTTCCCCATTCCCGTCTGGCCGCGCAAATCGTGCGGCAAGCCAAGGTACGGGCGCAAGATGCCAAGTTCGCCGTGGTTTTCGCTGCCATGGGAATCACCTTTGAGGAGGCTGATTTTTTCATAGCAGACTTTCAGCGCACGGGAGCTTTAGAGCGTACAGTTTGTTTCCTGAACCTGGCCAATGACCCGGCAATCGAGCGCATCTCCACCCCCAGGATGGCCCTGACCTGTGCCGAATACCTGGCCTTTGATCTGGGGATGCATGTGCTGGTGATCCTCACTGACATGACCAATTATGCCGAGGCGCTGCGGGAGATTTCCGCCGCCAGGCGGGAGGTACCAGGCAGAAGAGGGTATCCTGGATATTTGTATACTGATCTTGCCACCATTTACGAGCGGGCTGGGAGAATCAGAGACAAAGAAGGGTCCATCACGCAGCTTCCCATTCTCACCATGCCTGAGGATGATAAAACTCACCCCATACCGGATCTCACAGGCTACATCACCGAAGGGCAGAT
>DIPB01000084.1:5481-5740 GCA_002426275.1 Firmicutes bacterium UBA5499 | reverse complement strand
TATCCATCATGCCGGGCATGGAAACCCGGGCGCCGGAGCGGACTGAAACCAAAAGCGGATTGGTGTTGCTGCCGAACTCCATGCCCAAAGTCTGCTCCAGCTTCTTCACGTTTTCCTCTACCTGAGCTTCCAATCCCTCAGGCCACTTTTGATTGTTCTCATAATAGCCTGTACACACCTCTGTGGTAATCGTGAAACCTGGAGGTACCGGGATTCCCAAATTGGTCATCTCCGCCAGGTTTGCGCCTTTGCCGCCCAA
>DIPB01000084.1:5000-5329 GCA_002426275.1 Firmicutes bacterium UBA5499 | reverse complement strand
AGGTTTGCGCCTTTGCCGCCCAAAAGATTTCTCATATGGGCCTCGCCTTCGGCTTTACCTGCGCCGAAGAAATATACATACTTACTCAAATTCTTTTCCTTCCTTTCTCTGCATATATCTCTAGCCGAGAGCAATATCTCATATGCTAGGCCAACTATAGTTATTCGCCTTTGCCAGTGATTTTCCTGCTTGTATTATCTTCTTTTCTCGCTGAATCATACTCCCATGAGCTTAAAATCAGCCACCCGGCAGAAAAGGTCCGTAATTGAGCGGAGAACGGCCAGCCTGTTTTCCCGCACTTGCGCTTCTTTGTCCATCACCAATACCTT
>DIPB01000084.1:0-4850 GCA_002426275.1 Firmicutes bacterium UBA5499 | reverse complement strand
ACCAATACCCCAGTGAAAAAGGCGTCAAGGGGCTCCCGCAGCCCGGATAAAGCCGCCAAAGTCTTTTCCCAGGCGCCGGAGGCCATCCCTGCTTCCAATTCCGCCTCGGCTTGCCGGAAAGCGTCCCACAGCCGCCGCTCCTCTGCCTGGACGAACAGCTTCTCTTGGACGCTGCCGCCGGCGGCTTTCTGCGCCAGGTTCGCGGCGCGATTGTACGCCACAAGCAAATCGGCAAACTGCGGCTGAGAGCTGACTTTGCCGATGGCTTCTCCCCTGGCCTGAAGCGAGAAGACATCGCTGGAAGGCGCTGCCAGAACCGCGTTGACCAAGCCGTGGGGCCAGCCTGCGTCCAGAAAAATGCCCTTGAGCCTGCCCCAGAAGAACTCCTTAAGGTTTTGGGTCTGTTCCGGCACACCATAGAGAGATTCGGCGTACGTCAAAAGTTCAGTGAGCTCCAGGGAAGAGCCGTCCGCCAGAAGTATGGCCAAGACTCCCAAAGCCGCCCGCCTGAGAGCGTACGGATCCTCGGAGCCTGTGGGAATCAAGCCCACCCGAAAGCAGCCCACGACGGCGTCCACTTTGTCCGCCAGGGCCAAGAGCCTCCCAGGGACGGTCTGGGGGAGGCGATCCGAGGCGAAACGCGGCAGATACTGTTCTGCGATGGCCAAAGCCACATCCTCGCTTTCGCCTGAGGCCAAGGCGTATTCTCTGCCCATGATCCCTTGCAGCTCCGTGAATTCTCCCACCATGCTGGTCGTAAGATCAGCTTTAGACAGCGCAGCCGCCCTATTTGCTGCAGCCAAAGCTTCCGGCGAAGCGGAAAGCTGTCCTCCCAGCCAGACCACCAGCTTCTCCAGCCGCTTGGTCTTCTCCCAGAGGCTGCCTAATTTTTCGTGGTAAACGATCTCTTTCAAATCCTCAACCCGCTCCCGGAGGGGCTTTTCCCGATCTTTCTGGTAATAGAAACGAGCGTCTTCCAGCCTTGCCAGCAGCACTCGTTCATTGCCTCTGGCGACAACCTCGATGTTCTCAGCCGTCCCATTGCGCACGGCCAAAAAAGCGTTCAGAAGCTCGCCGTTTTCCTTCGCCACAGGGAAATAGCGCTGCTGATCCCGCATGGGAGTGATGATCACCTCCTGGGGAAGCGCCAGATAAGCAGGATCAAAACTGCCGGCAAAGACCGTGGGATATTCCACCAGGTTGTTGACTTCATCCAACAAATCATCTTCTATGAGCGCCCGGCCGCCCAGCTGCCCGGCTTTGGCCACGAGGCCCCGCTGAATTGCCTGCCTCCGCTCTTGCATATCTGCCAGCACATAGCCTGCCCTGAGCTTTTCCAGGTACTCACCGGCTTCTGCCAGGGCTACCGTGCCCTGACCCCAAAAGCGATGTCCCCGGCTGAACCTGTCGCTGTGCACTCCTGCCCAGGAGAAATCCACAACCTCGGAGCCCCACAGCGCAGCCAGCCAGCGCACAGGCCTGGGAAATCGCTCCGCTCTTTCCCCCCAGCGCATGGCGTGGGGAAAAGAGAGGCTATCTATGAGCCCGAAGAGCAGATCCGGCAACAGGGCGCCCGTCTCTTGGCCTCGGAGCTCCCGCTCCGCATACAGGTAGACGCCGGATTCGGTCTGGCGCCTTTGCAAAGCTTCCACCGCCACTCCCTGGCTTTTGGCAAAGCCAAGGGCTGCCTTGGTTGGATTCCCCTCTTCATCGAAAGCAACCCGTAAGGCTGGGCCTCGCTGCTGGCTGAGCTGACTCTCCTGTCGCTCCGCCAGCTCCGTCATGATGGCCATGCGCCTGGGCGTGCCGTATGTTTTCACGGCGCTGTGCTTGATTCTGGCCGCCGTCAGCAGGGCTTCGGCTTTCCGGGCCAATTGCTCCAGTCCCGGATTCAGGATCCTGGCGGGCAGTTCTTCGGTGCCGATCTCAAACAGCAAAGTCTTCATGCCTTCACCTCCGCCGCCAGCAGGGGAAAGTTCAACTTTTCCCGCTGCGCGAGATAACCTTCCGCGGTCTGACGGGCCATATTCCGCACCCTGGCTATGTACGCGGTCCTTTCGGTGACGCTGATTGCGCCCCGGGCGTCCAACAGGTTAAACGTATGGGAGCACTTCAGCACGTAATCGTAGGCCGGACGCACTAAGCCAGCCTCTAGGAGGCGCTGGGCTTCCCGTTCGTAGCTGCGGAAGAGTTCCTGCAAGAGGCCGATATCCGCCTGCTCAAAATTAAAATGAGAGAACTCCACTTCGTCCTGGCGGTGCACATCTCCGTAAGTCAGTCGCTCGTTCCACCTGAGATCAAAGACGTTGTTCACCCCTTGGATAAACATGGCCAGCCGCTCAATGCCATAGGTGATCTCTGCGGCCACGGGCTTGATCTCCAAGCCCCCCACTTGCTGGAAATACGTAAACTGGGTGATTTCCATGCCGTCCAGCCAGACTTCCCAGCCCAGACCCGAGGCGCCGAGGGTGGGCGATTCCCAGTTATCTTCCACGAATCTGATGTCGTGCTCCCGCTCTTTGATGCCAAGCTCTCTGAGGCTGGACAGGTATAATTCCTGCACGTCCGCGGGAGAAGGCTTGAGGATCACCTGAAATTGATAATAATGCTGCAGCCGATTGGGATTCTCCCCGTATCGGCCGTCCGTGGGCCTGCGAGACGGCTCCACATAAGCCACTTGCCAGGGTTCGGGCCCCAAAACCCTCAGAAAGGTGGCGGGATTCATGGTCCCGGCTCCAACTTCGATGTCATAAGGCTGGGCCAGGATGCAGCCCTGTTTTGTCCAATAGGCTTGCAGCTTCATCACTAAATCCTGAAAAGTCAGCATGGAAGACCTCCTTACTATTGTACTTTCATTATTGGCGCGTAAGCCACTAATAACTTCTTTATTCCCAGCTGGGAAAAGGCT
This sequence comes from Firmicutes bacterium UBA5499, assembly GCA_002426275.1. Classification (GTDB taxonomy): domain Bacteria; phylum Bacillota; class DTU084; order DTU084; family DTU084; genus UBA5499. The sequence goes on along the minus strand of DIPB01000084.1, from coordinate 1,942 downwards.
ACTGTCAGTTCCTGTTCCTCACCGTCTCCCTGCACGGAGATGACGGTGCCTTTCCCAAATTTGCCGTGAACGATCTTCTCTCCGGTGGCGAAATTCCGGCCGCCGCCTCGCCAGGCTTTGGCTTTAGCCACTGAAATCAGTTTTTCTTCCGGATCGGTCGCCAGCAGTTCCGGAGGGATTTCCGCCAGAAAACGGGACGGCTGGCTTGGGGCTGTCTGACCAAAGAGAGTGCGGCTTTTGGCGTAGGTGAGAAAAAGCCGCTCTCTGGCCCTGGTGATCCCCACATAACAGAGGCGACGTTCCTCCTCCAGCTGATCTTCTTCCCACAGCGAACGGCTCAAAGGGAAAATTCCCTCGTCCAAACCGGCCAGGAAAACCACCGGATACTCAAGGCCTTTGGCGCTGTGCAGGGTCATCAGGGTAACTGCGTCGGAATCCGGATCCAATTTATCCAAATCGCTGACCAAAGCCACGCTCTCTAGGAATTCTCCCAGGCTCCAGTCTGCGCTCTCCTCTTGAAAGTGTTTAATCACGGTGAAAAGTTCCTGCACGTTCTGCAGCCTGCCTTCCGCCTCTATGGGATTCCCGGCGGCAAGCTCCGTCAGATACCCTGTCTCTTCCAAAACCAGATTCAGCAACTTGTCCACAGACAGTTCCCCGGCTGCTTCCATCAGCGAAGCCAGCAAGGCCTGGAATTCTCCCAGCAGCTTCGCGCCGCGGCTTTTCAAAGCTTCCGTCAGCGCAGACGGCGGATTTCCCGCCAAAAGGCACATAGCCTGCCAAGGCGAGAGCTCCTGCTGAGCCGCGTAAGAGGTCAGATGCTGCCAGGTCGCCTCGCCTATGCCCCGGCGAGGCACATTGACGATCCGCTCGAGACTGACGCTGTCCTGAGGATTATAGATCGCGCGCAAATACGCTAAAACATCCTTGATCTCTTTGCGATCGTAAAAGCTCACGCTTCCCACCAGCCGATAGGGAAGATCGCGCCAGCGCAAAGCTTCTTCCAACGCCCGGGACTGGGCGTTGGTGCGGTATAAAATCGCGTAATGACTGTAAGGGCGGGCTAGCTTCTCAATCTGACCTGCTATGTATAAGGCCTCGTCCCGCTCGTCCCGGGCAGCGTAGACTTCAATTGGCTCTCCTTGCTCGTTGGCTGTCCACAGCTCTTTTTTTTGCCGCAGAAGGTTATTGGCGATCACGTGGTTCGCCGCCTCCAGAATGGTTTTCGTGGAGCGGTAATTCTCTTCCAAGAGAATCGTTTTCGCTTCCGGAAAATCTTCCTGAAAGCGGAGGATGTTGCGGATGTCGGCGCCCCGCCAGCCGTAAATGGACTGATCCGCATCTCCCACGGCGCAGATATTGTGTCGCTCGCCTGCCAAAAGCTTTGTCAGTTCGTACTGAGCGTGGTTCGTATCCTGATATTCATCGATCAGCAGGTACTGAAAGCGCTCCTGGTACTGAGCGCGGACTTCCGGGACTTCCTTCAGCAGGCGCACAGCTTCCAGCAATAAATCGTCGAAATCCAAGGCCGCGTTGTCCCGCAGCAGCTTCTGATAACGGGCATAGAGCTGCGTCTCAATTTTCCCCGCGGGATCGCTGTTTTCCGGGCTGAAAGCGTCCGGATCCTTCAGTTCGTTCTTCGCCCTGCTAATCTTGCTTAAAATCCGTCTGGGCTCGAATTTTTTCGGATCGTAATTCAATTCCCGCAAAGCCCGCCGCATGACGGTGAGCTGATCGGAAGAATCGTAGATCACGAAATTGTGGGGCAAACCGTTTCTGTCACCGTCTCTTCTGAGCATGCGCACGCAGGCGGAGTGGAAAGTGCAGATCTGGCAGCCGGCTGCCTCAGGCGTCAGGTCTGCGGCGCGCTGGCGCATTTCCCCCGCCGCTTTGTTGGTAAAGGTGACCGCCAAGATCCGGCTTGCTCTCACTACGGGGTGCA
>DIPB01000150.1:3304-3678 GCA_002426275.1 Firmicutes bacterium UBA5499 | reverse complement strand
TGGGTCGCATTTACTTGTACAAGTAGGGAGGTTCGATCTATCCTATCTATCTCTATCTACGCCTAGGGGAGAAGATATGTCCGCTTACCAAAATGCTCCCTGGAAATAGCTGACAATAATGGAAAGCAGCAGGATTTTCTCTCCTGGAAAGCGAACTACCTTTAGAAAGATATAGAATCACAGACAGGAGGCCAGTCTATGAAATCAACCGCAAAAGTATTGCTGTGCTCCGTCGTTATCTGGAGCTTGATGTCGGCATCTTCCCTGGCCAGCCCCCTGTCCGTAGATTTCAAAGACACTGATGTCCGTGATTGTCTGCGAATCCTGGCTTTACAGCAAGGTGTTAATATTGTTCCCAGTCAAGATGTTCAGGT
>DIPB01000150.1:2337-3246 GCA_002426275.1 Firmicutes bacterium UBA5499 | reverse complement strand
CCAGTCAAGATGTTCAGGGAAAAGTTACCATCCATCTTAATAATGTGAATCTTGAGCAAGCATTGGCAAGCATTGCCGAAAGCGTTGGCTGCCAATGGCACTTTGAAAACAATATTTATAAAATCCAAAAGAAACCCGCGCCACTTCCGTTTAAGATCAGTTACCAGAACGGGCTTTTGAGCGTGGAAGCTAAAGACGCGCCTCTTGGCGATCTCCTGCGGGAGATTGGCAGAACCAGCGGCACGAACATTATTCCCGATCAAAGCGTCACCGGCAGCGTCAGCGTCCTTTTAGCCCAGCTTCCTTTTGATAACGCCTTAGAGCAGCTGCTGGTAGCAAATGGTTATAAGCTGCTGAAGAACGAGCCCTATTATTTCGTCAGCAAACAGGATCTGCGGCGGGAGATCTCCTCCCAAGGAGGACTATTGACCATCAATGTCAGCGGCGCAGATCTCTTGGCAGTCCTAGGAGAAATTTCCTCTCAAAGCGGCGCTAATATTCTAGTGGAACCTGGGATCACAGGCACAGTATCTGGCAGGCTGACGAAGCTTCCCTTCGAGCAAGGACTCCGTTCTTTTTTGGAAGCCAATGGCTTTCAGTTGGACTTCAGCAATCAGGTTTATACCGTGCGGCAAAGGCCGCCCAGCCCAACGCAAAATTTCCGGATTAACATGAGTTCCGACGGCTTATTTACCATCGACGCCTCAGGCGTGGAACTTTCCGTGCTCTTGCGGGAGCTTGCCAAACGAGCCGGGGTAAACATGGTACTGCAAGGTTCTGTGAAAGCGTCCATCAACAGCGTGCAGTTGGAGCAAGTCTCGCTGGAGGAGGCTTTTGGCTATCTGCTGCAAGGCACCACTTTCGCCTGGAAAAAAATGGCAGATACTTATTTGATCGGCGATGCCAGCG
>DIPB01000150.1:1307-2243 GCA_002426275.1 Firmicutes bacterium UBA5499 | reverse complement strand
GGCGATGCCAGCAGCACCAGACCAGAGGCAGGCGCCTTTGTGACTACAAAAAGTTTCCCTTTGAAATATCTAAAGGCGGATGAAGCTATCGCCTTTCTTCCCCCCTATCTGCCCGCCCAAAACGTACGGGCTATTAAAGAAAAAAATTTGCTTTTGGCCACAGGGGCAAATGAATTCCTCGCCAAACTGGAAGAATTTCTCACAGCTGTGGATCAGCCTTCCGCAGACATGGCGGCCACAGTGATCCCTTTGCAATACTTGAAAGCAGAGGAGGCCAAAAAGCTTTTGCCGCCAAACCTGCAAAAATATGAGTTGGTGGTGCTTCCGGCCACTAACTCCTTAGCAGTACAGGCGCCTAAGCAGTTGGCCGAGGAGCTCGAGGCCTATCTTAAAAGCATCGATAAACCACAACCGCAGATCCTCTTTGACGTCCTAGTCTTGGAATTGGTGAATGAGAACAGTCAGGATGTCGGTTTGGATCTGGGCTTTGAATTGGGAAACGCCACCCTCTCCGTAGAGAGCGGCTCTTTTAATCTCAAATATGATACCGGACTGAACATGGCCAAAATCTCCGCCAATCTCAGCAACCTTATCAAATCTGGCCACGCCAAGTTGAGAGCCAATCCCAAGTTGGTGGCTCTTTCCGGCTCTGAGGCTTCATTCAATGTTGTTACCCAGACTCGTTACCGGGAACCGCGCTATGATGAAGATCTGGGAGAAATGGTGCCGGACGGCATTGTGCGGGTAGTGGATACTGGTATCAAGCTCTCCCTCAAACCGTGGGTATCGGCAGCAAACTTTATCACCGTAGATATTCAGCCTGATATCAGCGATTATTTAGGCGACGCTTACGGGATGCCCCGCACCAGCGATCGCTCTGCCAAAACCACTCTGCGGGTTCAGGATGGAGAGACCATCATTATCGGCGGCTTGATC
>DIPB01000150.1:0-1196 GCA_002426275.1 Firmicutes bacterium UBA5499 | reverse complement strand
CATCATTATCGGCGGCTTGATCCAGCATGTGACCCAGCTGGAACAGCAAAAGGTGCCATTCCTCGGCAACTTGCCATTAATTGGTCCGCTCTTCCGCTACGAAAAAGAAACCCAGAGCCAGAATGAATTCATTATTTATATCACGCCGCATCTGGTGACGGATCCCGCTCAGACCATCCGGCAAGAGTTACCGCCTGAAAATTGACGCGCTCGTGAAATATGGCATGACAAGAGAAGGCTCTCCAAGCGAGAGCCTTCTCTTGTCTCAATCAAAGTTATCGAACATGAGCTCTTTTGCTCCACAGTCGCTAAGCCCGATCTTGATCAGACCAAGTTGTAAGCCGCCGGCTTCTGGAAACGGTCATTGCAGTATTAAACCAGCGAAGCCCATGATAGCAAACGTTTAAGCCGATGGGTTCTGTAATCTAGAGAAATTTGTAAAAATGGTCAATAGCATAAGGACAGGGCGTCCTTATGCTATGATTCATGCAAAGCAAAGTTGTCATTTTGAAAACACATCTTGCCAAAGGCGCTTGATACTTTTAGGAAATGCCAAGACCTGCGCTGGCATAGCCTGCGATGGCGGCTGCCACATCGAGCCCCGCCGTAACCTGTGCCGAGAATACCAAAAGTAATCTGGTCCCAGCAGTGACTGGAATATTTAACCCAGTATTGATACCGCTGCTGAGATCGCCGATCGCTATCAATCCCGTGAGGGGAGGTGCCAACGTGACCACTGCTCCCGGCACCGCCACGAAGTTATCGTTAGGTGCGGTGGAATGGTACAACTGCGCTGATACCGTTACAGTCGAGCCAATTAGGCTGAGCGCGGCGCTGATACTCAAATAACCAGCTAAGGAGGTTATAATTCCATCCCTGGGGACGGAAAATGCAAAGTTCGTCAGCCCCAGCAGATTAATTGCTCCGCCGATAGCTGAGATGCCCGGAAGATTACTCCCAAATCCAACTGCACTGGAGGTGTTAAGCAATCCTCCCAGTACGGTAGACAAAGCGACAGGCGCTCCTGAGGCAAACGGAATAATTGCTCCTTCGCCCGCTGGGCCTGTAGGACCGGTAGGACCTAGGGGACCTTCTACTCCCTGCGGACCGGCGGGACCAACCGCTCCCTGAGGTCCGGTGGGACCGGCTACTCCTTGCGGACCGGTGGGACCGGTAGGACCGACTTCTCCCTGCGG
>DIPB01000112.1:923-3673 GCA_002426275.1 Firmicutes bacterium UBA5499 | reverse complement strand
CATAGTGAGATTTTCCTCGTCTGCGCCGCTGAAAGCGGAGCCGATTTCTTTTTTGATCACTTCCGCCGTGCGCTCGCCTATCATTAAATTATATGTGCGCCGTACATGCCCTATGATCGCCTCGTCCATCTTATCTCCGGCCGTACGTTCGCTTTTGCTGGCCACGATCCCGCCCAGCGAAATCACAGCCACTTCCGTGGTTCCGCCTCCGATATCGACTACCATGCTGCCTGTAGGCTCCTGCACGGGCAAGCCCGCGCCTATAGCCGCTGCCATGGGCTCTTCGATTAAAGCCGCATCCCGGGCGCCGGCTTGCATAGCCGCGTCCAAGACCGCGCGTTTTTCCACTTCCGTCACGCCGGAAGGCACGGAAACCACTACTCTGGGTTTAAATAAACCCCGCCGCTTTTGGGCTGTGGTAATGAAATGATTCAACATCGCCCTTGTGATCTCGAAGTCGGCGATGGCTCCATCCTTCATGGGACGCATAGCTACAATATTGCCAGGTGTACGCCCTACCATCTCCTTGGCTTTATCACCAACCGCAAAAACCTCGCCGCTCTCCCGGTGAATGGCCACCACAGACGGTTCTTGCAGAACCAAACCCTTTCCCCTGACAAAAACCAATGTATTGGCCGTGCCAAGATCAATTCCCAAATCGCGGGTGTAGCGCCCGAATAAACCCATCTTCAAAGACCCCTTTCCTCATCTTAACTAGCCAGCGTAACTGGAAAATATCCTTCTTCCCGCATGCTGCAATGACAGCTATGTCCAATGATGACGTGATCCAAAACTTCGATTCCCAGGATCCTGCCGGCGCTCACCAGCCGCGCCGTTAAGCTTATATCTTCCCTGCTGGGAGCAGGATCGCCGCTGGGATGATTGTGAACTAAAATGAGCGCCGCGGCGCTACGGCGAATTGCCTCCTTAAAAAGCTCCCTAGGATGCACGATGGTCGAAGCCAACGTGCCGATGGAAACAGTCTTGACGGACATCACCCGGTTTTTGGTATTTAAAAGCAGAATGCGAAAATGCTCTCGATCGTAATCTCGCATCTCGCTCATCATCTGCACCACATCGCGCGGTGTTGAAATTTGACTGCCCGGTTTGAACTGTGAATTTTGCGTTCTCCTGCCAAATTCTATCGCCGCTAAAATCTGGGCCGCCTTGGCAGGCCCGATCCCAGCCATCTGCAGCAGCTCCTCGGCAGAGGCCTGGGCCATCCTTTCCAGGCCGCCGAAAGCTGTCAAAAGTTCGTCCGCCAGTCCTAAGGCGGAAAGTTTGCTGGTGCCTGTATGCAAAATGATTGCCAACAGCTCCCGCTCGGCCAAGACGCCGGCTCCGAGCGCCAGCAGCTTTTCCCGCGGCCTCGTATGAAGCGGAAGATCGAGCATCCTCACCTGATACCTTAACTTCCCCACGGCTATACCTCCTCAGGGCACCTCGACGCCAAACTTGGCCAGCTGCTGCACAAGCAAAGAAACGGGCAGTCCCACCACATTGTAGAAGCAGCCGTCGATCCTTTTGACCAGCGCCGCTCCCTTGCCTTGAATTCCGTAGGCGCCCGCTTTATCCAAAGGTTCTCCGGTGGCAACATATCGTTGGATTTCAGCCTCGGTCAAAGAGCGCATCTCAACTGCGGTAAGCTGATGAGCGCAAACTTGCCTGGCGCCTTCAACCAAAGCCAGGCCGGTTAAGACCTGGTGGACTTGGCCTGAAATCCGCCGCAGCATGCGGGCAGCCTCCGCTTGATCTCGCGGTTTTCCCAATATTTCACCATGCAAACACACGAGAGTATCTGCTCCCAAGATCAAACCTTCCCTGCGCGCAGAGACGGCTTCGGCTTTGGCTAAAGCCAGCTTCTCCACGCGCCTATCCACCGGGCCGTCTGTCTCTTCTTCAACCTGGCTTGCCACTACCTCGAAGGGAATGCCCAGCTGTCTGAGAATGGCGGCTCTGCGGGGGGACGTAGAGGCTAAAATCAATTTTATAATACCCGATACCCCCAAATCGCCGCCAGCACGCCCAGAACGGTGGCAAAATTAAATTTCAGGCTGAAACCGATGGTAAAGGACAGCGCATCCGCCAGCTTTAAGGTGACAGGCGGAAAACCAGCTTTTACGGCATATTTGAGAAAGGGAAGCACTCCGCCTAAAGCCTCGCCCAAAACGCTGCCTGCTAAAATGCCAATCAGCACCAAAAGCAGCAGCAGCGCAGGATTCTTATTGTAATTTTTGGCCACTAATCTCTCTCCTTCGCAAGAGCATAACTGAGACCGTCCGTGGCGTAGATTTTGCCGGAACTGTCAGCCACCAAAGCTTGCGCTTTAAATTTCGCCACCAAAGGCAGGCCTTCCTCCGGACCCAGCAGAAAACAGGCGGTGGAAAGGAGATCCGCCAAAATTCCTGTCCGGGCAATTACCGTGGCGCTCTGACATTTTGAGGCCGGATAACCTGTCAGCGGATCCAAAAGGTGATGATAGCGCTTTCCCTGAGCGTAAAAGTATCTTTGGTAATCGCCTGAGGTGGAGACGGCGCCCTGCCGAACTTGCACCACAGCCAGCAACCCTTCTTTGCGCGGGTGTTTAATCCCTATTTTCCAGGCTCCTTTGGGCGCGGCTCCCAACAGGCCAACCTGACCCCCGGCGTTCACCAGCGCCCGCTTAACCCCATGGGCTTTAAGCACGCCTAGCGCTCTGTCCACAGCGTAACCTTTGGCGCAACCGCCCAGATCCAATTGCATGCCAACTG
>DIPB01000112.1:549-811 GCA_002426275.1 Firmicutes bacterium UBA5499 | reverse complement strand
GCATGCCAACTGGGATGCGCACGATGCCGGACGGTGCGATGCTGACCTTCTGCCAACCAACCTCAAAGCGGGCTCTGGCAACGTCCTCAGCTCTGGGCAGCTTCTGCTTCTCCCGCGCTTCTCCCCAAAGACGGCTGAGCTTTCCCACTGTAGGATCATAGGCTCCAGCGCTGGCTTTGGCCATGGCCAAAGCTTGTCCCAGTACCTCCAGGGTCTGTGGAGCTACTGTCGCGCTTCCCCGGCGGGCCAAGAGGCTGAGATC
>DIPB01000112.1:0-319 GCA_002426275.1 Firmicutes bacterium UBA5499 | reverse complement strand
ATTGAAACAAACTCAGGGCAATAATAAAAGCTGAGATGATCCCCACGCGCCAGAGAGCAGGCTTCCTTTGCCGCTTTAAATTAAGTTTAACATTACGTTCACTAAAAGACAAGTAGAAAACACCTGCCAATGATTGATAACTGAATGGAAGTTTCAGGGAGGGCGCTATTGGCCCTTTGTTACAATTGCCCCGGTGGGACACTTCTCGGCGCACAGGGCGCAGCCGTCGCATTTTTCATAATCGATCGCAGCCAAATTATCCGCAAGGGCAATTGCGCCCAGCGGGCACGCTTTGACGCAGAGGCCGCAGCCGATGCAG
>DIPB01000201.1 GCA_002426275.1 Firmicutes bacterium UBA5499 | reverse complement strand
GAAATCGGCAAGGGCGATGGCGCCGCCGACCTCCGCCGCGGCGCGCCGGCATTTTTCAAGGCTCTGCGCGCCATGGACAAAAACCTGCGCTCCGTGAAGCGCCAGGCAGCCGGCTATGGCCTTGCCTATGCCCTGGGTAGAGCCTGTAACAAGCGCTTTTTTGCCGGTTAAATCGAACATCGTATCTCCTCCAAATCATAGCTACGATTGAATTCCATAACGAAGCTGTTCTCAAGCTCGGACGCGTACAGGCTGGGATCCACAGTATTGCTGGCAAACATCCCGTAATGGTTCGGGATAGCCACCTTGGGTCTGATGATCGCTGTGAGGCGCACAGCTTCTTGCGCATTCATATTGCCCAATTTGCCGTTGATGCAGACGAACATGAAATCCGGCCGGTAAGCTCTGAGTTCCTCAAGACGCCGGTGATAATAAGTATCTCCGGAAAAGTATAGCGTCTGACCGGCATGCCGGACCACAAGGCCGACGGCAGGGACAGTGTGATCCGCGAAGACGGCTTCCAACTGAAAAGCGCCGGCCTCCGTTTTGCAGCCGCAGTCAAAGGGCAGATAATTCTCCACCCCCAATCGCCGCAGAGTCTCTTCACAATCGCTGGGCGCGCAAAAAAGTCTCCTCTTGTCCATTTGCGCGATAGCGTCGGGATCTAAATGATCCAAATGATTATGCGTGCAGATGACCAGATCGGACTTTAATTCCTCGGGCGCTACGGGCTGCGGCACCATCCGTTCCCGGCCTGCCACCCGCTTGACAGCATCTGACAGGTACGGATCGAGACAAATTTCCGTCTCCCCGTCGCTCAACAAGTAGCCGCTTTGCCCCAACCATCGAATTTTCATGCGTTCAACTCCATTCTCTGTCGTTTGCCCATTCGGCATCCCACTGGTCGGTGGGCTCCCACTGTCCGGGATATTTTTTGTGAATATGCTGGGCGATTACCTCTTCGTTCAACGAATCGATCCCCAAGCCCGGCTTTTCCGGCACTTTCACAAACCCGTCTTGAATAAGCGGGTTATCGATCCCAATGGCTAAATCGTTCCACCAGGGAATATCTGCGGAGTGAAATTCCACTGCCAAGATATTCTGCACTGCCGCCGCGCAGTGGATCGCAGCCAGGCAGGCGATGGGGCTTTCCGCCATATGAATCGCCATCGCCACTCCATAGTCGTCGCACATATCGCCAAGCTTTTTCATCTCCAGCGCTCCGCCCACGGTCAAGGGATCCGGATGGACCACAGCCACGCCGCCGTTTGCCATGAGCGGCTCGAAGTTCTTGGCAAGGTAGATGTCCTCGCCCGTACAAATGGGAATATTGCAGCTCCGGGCGATTTTCTGATAATGATTTGTGTACTGCCAGGGGGCAACGTCTTCCAGCCAGGCCAGGTTATATTTTTCCAATCGCCTGGCCAGCAGAATGCAGTCTTCAATGCAGATGTGGCCGAGATGGTCGACGGCAAGGGGTACTTCATACCCAATCACGGAGCGAACTTCCCTCACATAATTCTCAAGGTAATCCAGCCCCTTTGGCGTCAGGTGAATCCCGGTCGCGTGATGAGGAATTGTGAAGAGCTCATAATTTTTCCCCAGCATCAGCTCGCGGTCAATGGAACCCTTCTGGTGCTGAATAGTTTTCAAAGAGTACCTTTTGAGCTCCTCCAAAAATCCCGCTGGCGCATTCAAGCAGCCTGGCTCGTCCAGCAGTAGCTCAATTCCCAGATCCATCTTCAAAAAAGTGAAGCCTGCGTCAATCCTTTTTTGTAAAGCCAATCCCATCTCTTTACCGGTATGTTTGCCATCGAGATCTGTGTCGCAATACATCCTTACCTTATCGCGGAATTTGCCGCCCAACATTTGATACAGAGGCACGCCCCAGGCTTTGCCGGCCAGGTCCCAGAGCGCGATCTCGATGCCGCAGACGCCTCCGCCTTGTCTGGAATGCCCTCCGAACTGTCTGATCCTGCGAAAAAGCTTATCCACGTTGCAGGGGTTCTCGCCTAGCAAGCGAGACTTAAGCATCAGCGCATAGGTGGCGCTGGAGGCATCCCGCAGCTCGCCGTATCCCACCAAATCCTGATTCGTATAGATCTTAAGCAACAGGCAATGCTTGGGAGCGCCGTCGATATTTGTGACTCGCAGATCTGTTATCTTTAGTTGCGAAGGGCTGGATGAGGTATTCACATTTCCGGAAATATAATCCGAGGCCGTTTGCTTTTCCATTCGTCGTTCTCCTTTATTACATTGACATTAGAATCGTTAATGTTATTATAAAAGAAAGCGGCGCGCCGGGCGTCAACCATATTTCCTTGTTTGTCAACTATCTTTCGATCGTGGAGGCAGAGATGATTTTCAAAGAAAATTCTATTATTTCTAACGGCAATCGTGTTTTGCTCAAGATCTACCATTCGCAAGTGTCAGCTGGCAGGCGAGTTTTTCGTGAGCACCACCATACGGCCTTTGAAATTGCCCTCTTTCTCTCCGGAAGCGGCGCCTATACGGTGCAAAACAAAAAATATCATTTCCGGAAAAACGACATTTTTCTCTTCAGCACCAATGAAATTCACTGCATTACCGAAATTGAGCCTTTTGCGCCGCTGGATATTCTCAACGTCCATTTTGAGCCTCGCTTCATTTGGGCAAAGGAAGACGGTATCTCCAATGTGGGATTGCTGCGGGTGTTCTTTGACAGAAATCAAAACTTCGAAAACAGATTGGCCCGGGAAAACCCTGCCACCGACCGGATCAGAGGCTTGCTTTTGGCCATTGAGGACGAGTTTTCCCAAAAGCGCCCGGAATATGAAAATATGGTGAAGACTTTCTTGCTCCAGCTGCTGATCGAAATAATTCGCGACTTTGATTACGTCGGCTCAGGCAAAAACTACTCCGGGCAAAACGAAAAACTCCAGAACCTGAATCGGGCGATGGAATACATCGATCGAAACATCAACCAGGATTTGAGCTTAGCCGGAATCGCCGGCATGGCGAATCTCAGCAAAGCCTACTTCAGCAATCAATTCAAAAAATACAACGGTCTTTCTCCCTGGGAGTACATTACCATCCGCCGGGTGGAGCAAGCCGTGGAATTGCTCAGGACAACAGACCTCACGAAACTGGAAATCGCCACCCGGTGCGGCTTTAACAACACGGCAAACTTTTATAAAGCTTTCAAAAAGATCACCGGCAGAACGCCTTCAGACATTACGCCTCCCGCCTAACTATGCCTCTTGGTTTTTCCTTTTCAGCGCCATACCCCAAAGGAGAACGATAGGAAATACGATTCCCGCCAAAATGCCAGTCTTCAAATTATCATCCGCGGCGCTGGATACGAGACCGACCAATGTCGGTCCGGCAGCGCAGCCGAGATCCCCTGCCAAGGCCAGAAAAGCGAACATGGCAGTCCCGCCCCCTTTTATGGCGGCAGCTGCCATACTGAAAGCCCCAGGCCACAAAATGCCGACCGACAGGCCGCACAGTCCGCAGCCGATGAGTCCTAAACCAGGTAGCGGCGACAAGGAGATGATAAGATATGCGCCCACACAGACAGTAGCGCTATAGGCCATAAAGCTGTTCAGATTGAGCCTCTCCCCGTATTTGCCATAGAACAGTCTCACCGCTCCCATCATTGCCGCAAAAGACATTGGCCCCGCAAGGTCGCCAACCGTCTTGCCGACTCCAAGTCCCTTTTCCGCAAATGCGGAAGACCATTGACTGACGGCTTGTTCGCTGGCTCCGGCGCAGAGCATCAGCAGCATGAAAACCCAAAAATTCTTTTTCTTCACGAGCTCTAGGACGGCAAGCCCGCTCTCACTGTCCGCAAGCAAAGACGCAATGGGCACTTTCGTGAAGGTAACAGCATTGATCACTGGGATGGCCGCCCATAAGAGGGCAAGGATCTTCCAATTTGCGATCCCAAAGAGACGGAAAAAAAGCGTGGAAAGCAGAACCACGCCCACGTGCCCCCAGCAATAAAACGAATGCAAAAGGCTCATCGCTTTTTCTTTATTATCTGTCGGACAACTTTCCACAAGCGGACTGATTAAAACTTCAAGCATTCCGCCCCCCGCAGCGTAAATCAGGACGGCTAGCAACAGACCCACAAAGGGATCAGAAAACAATTCGGGTAAGATCGTCAGGGAAATCAGGCCGGTTGCAGCTAACAGGTGTGCAATCAGAGCGGACAGGCGATAGCCGATCTTATCGACGAACCCCGCCGCGAGAGCATCTATCGCCAATTGCAAACCAAAATTAATCGTCACAAGCGTGGTAATGTTCGCTAAGGGGATACCATAGCGATTTTGAAAGGTCAAAAATAAAAGCGGCACGAAATTATTGACAATAGCTTGCACGATATAACCTATAAAGCAAGCCTGTAGCGTTTTTTTATAATCGAGCTTCATTGAAATACTCCCTGTTGTTGCTCTAAAATTGTCGCGATTATTTTAGCGTCAAACCGGCGTTAACCGCTCTCCCGTGAAAGACAACGCTGTGGCTGCGCTATAGCCATTTCTGTCAACAGGCGAAAGAATTGTGCTAAAATAGTTCCTCGTAGCCACAGCTGCCGCCTAATGCAGACTGGAAAACTTTTGATTTATATAATGCTAGTATATCTGAAGTTTCAAGCAAAAACAACGATCCTTGGCTTAATTCGTCTGAGTCGTGAATTAAAAGATAACTTCCGGAGTAGAGCACGGCGTACGCTTAAGGTCGATTAAAAAAGCATATCGCCTTTTTTATGCGTATCTGGTATAATGATTACGCACTCATGCACTTTTAGCAGGAGCGCCAATGGACAAATATCTTAGTGCGTTTGAAAAAAAGTTTATTGAGGTGTCTATAATGACGGAAAAAGAAAAATCGCACGCCGGTATGTTATACCAACCGGGTGATCCTGAGCTTGTTGCAGACCGTGACGTCACCGTGAGGAAGCTGTACGCTTATAACAATCTGCACCCTCTGGATCGCGATGCACGGCAGGCTGCTATACGCGAATTGCTGGGCAAGACTGGAGATAACTGCGTTGTGGAGCAGCCACTGTTTTGCACCTATGGATACAATACCACGGTGGGAGATAATTTTTTCCTTAACGTCAACTGTAAGCTCATGGACAGCGGAAAAATTACGATTGGAAACAACGTATTTATCGCCCCTAATGTTTGTATCATTACAGAAGAACACGCGATGAATGTGGAGCAGCGTCTGGCGGGATTGGAATACGCATTTCCTGTCACGATTGGCGACAACGTCTGGATTTGTACCGGCGCCATCGTCCTGCCGGGCGTGACGATTGGCGCGAACAGCGTAATCGGCGCGGGCAGTGTCGTTACAAAAGATATCCCGCCGAACAGTTTGGCTGTCGGCAACCCATGCAAAGTAATTCGTACGCTGTAATTGTCGCGCAGTATTTATCATACCGTGCAGAATGCGCCGCACGATTTTCCTGCGAATGCAACCTTAATGAAGGTAGCGTGAAGGACCGGTGATACCGGCCCTTCCTCGTCAAACTGTACGTGAAGTTTTCCTTCATACGTGATGCTCATCATCCATGCGCGTTCGCTCGGCCGATTAGCAGTCTTTGCTTGTTCAGCATTCCCGCAGCTTGGCGCCGGTACGGACGGCGCCTCTTTTGTTTTCTTGGCAAAGAGCAAATCGCTGAATCAATGAAGCGCGGGGAGCATAATTTTTTCCCGCGCATTTCCGGATTCAAGTGTTCAATGTATGCTTCTAACGACTGTACCCGAAGGCGGCCACAGCTCTCCTTTACTGCATCCCATACTGTCGTTCCGCCTTGCCGGTTAGCCATCTTTGCGTGGCGTAAGCCAAAAAGCGTCCTCGTTGATGGAGCGGAAAGAGGATTTCCCCAACTTGTAGCTGAATAATAAACCATCTTTCGCGAGGAGTGAACGCAATGCTTCTTCGGCTCGGCATCTTGCTTTTGGCCTCGACTCTCCTGACAGTTTCAGCCGGCGAACCTGCCCGCAGCGAACTCTATCCGCAAACGAAAAAACAGCTGAGCGCGCTGATCCAAAAGCGGCTTCGGAAAGGGCAGTTTCAGGCTTTAAGCATCGCCTTGGTGGATGCGGACTCTCTGATCTGGGCAGCAGGCTTTGGCTACGCGGATCCTGAAAAGAAGATCCCCGCCGCCCCCGGTACCGGCTATAAAGTGGGCTCCGTCACGAAACTCTTCACCGCAGTTTCCGTCATGCAGCTGAAGGAAGCCGGGAAACTGACTTTGGATTCTCCCCTGGGCGCTTATCTGCCAGACTTCGTAATTAAGTCCAGATTTCACGGGGCAGGCCCGGTTAAATCTGGACTTAATTACGAAGT
>DIPB01000094.1:4980-5657 GCA_002426275.1 Firmicutes bacterium UBA5499 | reverse complement strand
GGCGCTCAGCTCGCAGGCTGCGTGCTGTGGGAGAACGTGAAGATCGGAGAAGGCGCTCGGTGTCAAGGCGCTATTTTGGCTTCTAATGTGGAAGTACAAAAGCGGGCCCGAGTAAAAGTGGGCGCTGTTTTAGCGCATGATGTCCAACTTGGGGTTGATTCTTGCGTGGAGCGAAATGTAAAGTGCGGTCCCGGTCAGATTCTTCAACCTGGGCAGAAGGCTTGCTGGGATCTGTTGGCAGAGGAGGATGCTCCTTAAGGCTTTTCCGGAAGAGCCATGGTCTACCCGGCGCCCCATCCTGGCAGCATATAGTCTTATCCCAATCAGGCGGCGGCCGGCTTTTCCTGCCGCAAGTCCCGGCTGTTTATGTCAAGAGCGCAGAGGGGATGTTTTTTTATCCTCAAAAGTCATTTTCCGGCAGGAACAGGATACAATGGCGGAGGGGGGCGTCACTGCCGAACCAGTTCGCAGCGCTCCCGCATTTGGGAAAGATGGAACAGCCGCTTCCCTGCCAGGTAAAGCCCTAATGATTTTTGGACGTTCTCCTGGGGAATGCCATTTTGGGTGTAGCTCCTCTGTTCCCGCGAACGGTTCGAGCGAGACATAGGCTCTCAAATCATTGGCTTTGGAAGCGAAGGCTATTTACAAAACGCTGCGGAAGTTGCCGGAATACGATT
>DIPB01000094.1:4357-4834 GCA_002426275.1 Firmicutes bacterium UBA5499 | reverse complement strand
GAAGTTGCCGGAATACGATTGGCCTGGCTGAAGACCTAAAATGGATTATCGCCCAGAGACAATTTGGCGAAGATGTCTGCGCAGAGGGACGGAATGCAGGGCAAAGGAACAGTTTTGCGTCTGACTGTCGATTAAGCAAGGCAGTGCGCCTTCTGGTGCTTCCCTGCAAATGGTTGTTAGGAGGAGATCAAACATGGCGTTTGTTGAGTTTAAAAATGTGCGCAAAGTATACCAGAGCGGTGAAGTGAAAGTGGAAGCTGTCAGAGGCATTGATTTTACCGTCAACAAAGCAGAGCTCGCGCTCATTGTGGGGCCTTCCGGCGCAGGCAAAACCACGGTGCTGAATATGCTGGGAGGCATGGACACCTGTACGTCCGGAGAGATCTACTTGGACGGGGCGCAGATCAGCAAATATAGCCGGCGGCAACTGATCCGGTACCGTCGTGAAGAGATAGGCTTTGTGTTTCAGTTTTATAA
>DIPB01000094.1:4003-4226 GCA_002426275.1 Firmicutes bacterium UBA5499 | reverse complement strand
TTGTGTTTCAGTTTTATAATCTGGTACCGAATTTGACAGCCTTGGAAAATGTCGAGCTTGCCGCCCAAATTTGCCAAGAGCCCCTTGACGCCGAACAATGTCTGCTGGACGTCGGGTTGGGAGAGAGACTGCAGAATTTCCCATCCCAGCTTTCGGGCGGGGAACAGCAGCGGGTGGCCATTGCCCGCGCCCTTGCCAAGAACCCGAAGCTGCTGCTTTGCGA
>DIPB01000094.1:3203-3775 GCA_002426275.1 Firmicutes bacterium UBA5499 | reverse complement strand
TGATTAGGATTAGCAACGGTACGGTAGCGGAAATACGGGATAATCCCACCCCCATGTCTGCAGAAGGGATTGAATGGTGATGAAAAGCGCAGCGTTTCAAAAAAGCTCAAGGCGCACTGTCAAAAGCACCATCAGCAGATTCATCTCCATCGTTCTGATCTCCTTTTTGGGGGCCGGCGCTTTTGCGGGGTTGGCGGCGATTTCGCCCAACATGAAACGAGCCGGGGACGAATACTACGACAGACAGAACGTGATGGATCTGCGGCTGCTCTCAACGTATGGGTTTACAGATGAGGACGTGAAAGCAATAGGCGATATCGACGGCGTGTCTGGCGTTATGGCAACCCACACCCTGGATGCGACAGGCTCCGTGGAAGATAAAGATTACGCCTTTCGCATCAATGGTCTGTCTAAAGCGGCTGCTGCGACGTCTGATTATATCAATCGCCTGAATTTGATAGCCGGCCGCTGGCCGCGAAGAGATGGAGAGGCGGTCATCGTCCGCCCGTCTATCGGCTTGAAAAACATCGAGCTTGGCAGCACGGTTTCGCTAAACGAAAATTCAGACGAGA
>DIPB01000094.1:0-3124 GCA_002426275.1 Firmicutes bacterium UBA5499 | reverse complement strand
AGAAATTCAGACGAGACGAGCGGCGCTTCGCTGGCGCGGCAAAAGTACACAGTCGTCGGCGTTGCAGAATCTGCGTACTATATATTCTTTATGCAAGGCAATACCTCCGTGGGCGGCGGAACCATAGATTACGTTCTGTATGTGCCAGAGGATAACTTTCTGGGAGCTGGTTATACGGACATGTACGTGACCGTAAAAGGCGCCAAGAAATTGAACGCTTTTGAGAATAAATATTTCGCGCGTACGGATATCGCGGAAGAGCGCCTCAAAGCTCTTGCCCAAAAACGTCAGACGCTTCGTCGAGATCAGTTTCGGGCGGATTTGGCTGAAGCGCAGGAGAAATATGCGACCGCGGAAAGAGAGGCCAGGGAGAAGCTGGCCGGGGCAAAAGCGCAGCTAGAGCGGGGAGCGGAGCGGCTGGCGGGCGCACGCGGCAAATATGCCGCAGGGCTTGCCGCGTATCAGCGAAATGCGGCTGCCGCCCAGGAATTAACAGTTGCCAAAGCGCGGCTGGATGACGCGGCCGCGCAGATCGCTGCCGGGGAGGAGGAGCTCTTGTCCAAACAGGGGCGGTTGGCTGTGGCGGAATCCCAACTGGAAGCAGCCCAAAAGCGCGCCGAGCAAGCGGTGGGAATGCCAATCGCGCAAATAGCATTCGCGCTTCCTTCCATGAAAGCGCAACTGGACAACTTGCGGGCGCAAGCTGACGCGCTCAGCCGGCTTGCGGCGCTGCGGGCGGCCAGGGATTCCGCCCTGGGAATGCCGGCATACGAGGTGCTGAACCGAGAATATCATGCGGCGCTGCAAGGTGCGGCTCTGACTGAAGAGCAGGCCAGCGGAAGGATTGCGCAGCTTGACGCGCTGAAATCACAATTGCTTACGGCACAGAAACAGTATGACGAACTTGGAGCTGTGAAAAACAGCTTTGCGCAGCGCCGGGCGGAAATAGACGCCGCAAGGCAGCAGCTTGCCGCAGCGCAAAGCGAATTGGCCGCGGCAAAACTAGATTGCCAAAACGGCAGAGCGGAGGTTCGCGCCCGCACAGCTGAGGCGAAGGCTAAGCTGACGGCAGCCGAAGCAAAACTGGCCGCCAGCGCAGAAAAGATCTCAGGCGGGGAGAGAGAGCTGGCAGCAAAGACCAAGGAATATCATGCTGAAAAAGCGGCGGTGGTGACGCGGCTGGCGGCAGCTAAGGAAAAACTTACGGCGTCCCAGCGGGAACTCTCCCAGCTTGGCCAACCAAAGTGGTATGTGCTGGACAGAGAGCTGAACGAGGGCTTTGCTAACTATAACAGCAGCACTAAGCGGATGCGGGATCTGGCAACTGTGTTTCCCAGCGTCTTTTTTCTCGTGGCCGCGCTTGTCTGCCTGACTACCATGACCAGGATGGTGGACGAAGAAAGGGGCTTGATCGGTACTTTTAAAGCGCTTGGTTATGCAAACCACAAGATCGCCGGCAGATATTTGTCATATGCCGCCTCCGCCAGCCTCTTGGGGAGCGTCTTGGGAATTACCGTGGGGTTTTGGCTGATTCCCACCATCGCCTGGGGAGCGTACGGGATCGCTTTCGCCTTGCCGACGATGAAGCCTGCGTTCTATCCGGCCATCGGCGCGCTCTCCGTTCTTGCAACTGTGTTGCTCACTACCCTCTCTACCGGCGTTGCTGTCAAAAATTGTTTGCGGGAATCGCCGGCTGCCCTGATGCGTCCCAAAGCTCCCCAAAGTGGGAAACGCGTCCTTTTAGAATATGTCAAACCTGTTTGGCGCAGGCTCGCCTTCACCCGAAAAGTCACCATCAGGAATTTGGTCTTGAACAAAAAACGGTTACTGATGTCCCTTGTGGGAATTGTGGGCTGCACCGCGCTGGTGGTCACGGCGTTCGGGGTAAAAAACGCGGAGATGACGATTTTGCATGATCAATTCGGCGAGATCTTCCATTACAATGTTACAATCAGCTTCGCAGGCAGTCCGTCGCCAAAGCTCTATTCGCGCTTAGCGGACAAAAACTATTTTGCTCAGGCGACAGAGGCCTTCAATGCCGCGGCAGAGGCAAGCCTGAGGGGAGACGCAAAAAATACTTACAACATATACGTCGTCTCTCCCAAAGATGCGGAGGACTTCACAGATTATGTCTCGCTCCGGGATCCCCGGACCAGAGAAAATTTTTCCTTTACGGACAGCAGCGCGGTGATTACAGAGAAGCTTGCGCTAAATTTGCATGCCGGGATCGGAGATACAATTTGGGTAAAGTTTTTGGACGGGAATGAGAAGCATCGCGTTAGAGTCACGGGGATTACAACGAACTACGCCTTGAATTACGTTTACCTTGGGAAAAGCGCTTATCAAGCCGCGTTCGGGCAGCGGCCAGGCTATAATCAATTTTTTGCCGTTATGGGCGGACACAGCAAGGAGAAAGTGAACAAGTACTTGTCGTCCGTTGCCGGCGTAGAGACTGTTACCTTCACAGATGATCTGATGGGAAACATTGGCACGACCCTGGACAGCGTGGACGCCATCATCTGGATTTTGATCATTGCCGCCGGATTGCTCGCCTTTGTCGTTCTCTACAATCTGACGAACATCAATATCAGCGAACGCCAGCGGGAACTGGCCACCCTCAAGGTGCTGGGCTTCTATGATTGGGAAACCCATGCTTACATCTTTCGCGAAACGGTGATCTTGTCGCTTGTGGGGAGCCTCGTGGGCCTAGTGTTTGGAACCTTTCTTTATCGCACGGTGATCATCACCGTGGAATCGGATTTGCTGCTGCTTAACCGGGACCTTACCTGGCACGGCTATCTGGGCGCCGTCCTTCTGACCATGTCCTTTACTTGGCTGGTCAATCAGTGCCTGAAACCTAGGATAGACAAGATTGAAATGTTGGAGTCCTTAAAATCAGTGGAATGATTGAGCGTCTGTGGCGAAGCCGCATCGGCAACGGCGTGAGCAGGTATGATGGGGCTCCGTGAAAATGGTCAATTTACGGCTCCGTGAAAGGTCGATTGAAAAAGTAAACGCGACTTTGTAAGATTAAACGCGACACAAAGCTCAAAAGCTGGCAAAATTGGAGTTGTTTTCCTGAAAAGAGATGTGAAATTGGGGGTTAGACGGGGTTTTGTGGCTA
>DIPB01000073.1:19998-27752 GCA_002426275.1 Firmicutes bacterium UBA5499 | reverse complement strand
CACACAAGACGAAGTCCAACACTGCACGAACCCTATACAGTAGATGCGGCGGGTACATGGGATGAAAGCAATCGTTCTTACCCGGGGAGATCTGGCAGATACGCCATGGAGATGTACTTCGATATGGCAACCCGTGCAGTAAGGAAAAGAGAACCCAGGAAGTTCGCACATTGGGCTCCGGTGGAAAGCTTTAGTATGAGTGAAGGATAGGAGCCGTATGAATCGAGAGATTCACGTACGGTTCTGTGAGAGCATTGGGGTGAAAATCCCCTTTGCGACTCGACTGGGAGGTCGGCTACTCAAATAATGGGTATCCTTCTACCTGATTTAAAATGAAAAAAGGGCAGTCTTTAGAATGCCCTTTTTACTTTGCCTGAACGCAGACAGCCTGTACAAACATAAGCGCGTTTGGGAGAGTTGCCCTCCACTATTCTCACGCGCTGCAGATTGGGCATCCAGCGTCGGCGAGTCTTGATGTTAGAGTGGCTAACAAGGTTGCCGCTTTGGGCGCCCTTGCCGCAGACGGCACATTTACGAGACATGGGCTCAGCCCCTTTCCAAGTCTTCTAATCTCCATAATTTTATCACAGTCAAGAGTATTTGACAACCACCTCGGAAAAACTCTCTTTAAGCAGGATTTTCCTCTATGAAAGAAGAAATAATAAAAGCAAGTTCCAAGAAAGGGTGAAAGGAAATGAAATTTACAAAGGAAATGTCCATCATGGAAGCTCTTCAGGCTCATCCCCAGGCGCGGGAGGTCTTTATCCGTCACGGCCTCGGCTGTATTGGCTGCATGGGAGCGATGATGGAGAGCATCGAAGCCGGCGCGAAAATGCATGGGATCGATGTTGATGCTTTAGTCAATGACCTCAATGCCCTGGAAGAACAAAAATAAGCCGATCATTTGGTGATGGGGGTGGTGTTATGAGCAAGGAAATGTTAAATGAATTAGGGCAGATCAACATTGCAGATGAGGTAATCGGGATAATCGCAGGTAAGGCTGCAAGCGAATGTTACGGCTTGGTGGGAATGGCGTCCAGACGGCTTCAGGATGGGATTGCCCAGCTGTTGGGACAAGACAACCTCAATCGCGGCGTGGAGGTCGTCATCGGCGAAGACGGTGTTAACATCACCCTCTACATCATAGTTCAATACGGAGTTAAGATCTCAGAGGTAGCGCACAATGTCATGGAAAGGGTACGTTATGGCCTCGACAGCATGGTTGGCCTGCATATCAATAAAATCAACGTAGTTGTGCAGGGCGTGCGGGTTGTAACCAGGCAAAAGGATCGCGAAGGGAAAAAGAGAGTAGTTTAGGGGGTATTGTGGGCGTGAAAAGGGAGTTTCTGACTGCCCATGATTTTCGCTTGTTAGCTAAAGGTGCAGCCAGACGTCTGGAGCAGAGCAAGGAGATGGTTAATGCCCTTAATGTTTTTCCCGTGCCGGACGGCGATACAGGAATAAACATGGCCCTCACCATCGGCTCTGCGGTTAAGGAAATGGAGAAAAGCGAGGCGAAAGCTTTAGGCGATGTGGCTGAAGCTTTTGCCTTTGGTTCTTTGATGGGCGCCAGGGGTAATTCGGGAGTTATTTTATCGCAGATTTTCCGCGGCTTGAGTCTCGGTTTAGCGGGCAAGGAGAAGGCCGATCCGAATGAAGTGGCTAAAGCCATAGATTTGGCGGCCCGCACAGCTTATCAGGCTGTGATGAAACCAACCGAAGGCACTATCCTCACTGTTGTACGCGACGGCGCGCGCAGCGGTGTTCAGGCTGCGGCCGGCGGGGCGGACGTGCTTACCATCTTCGAAGCTTGGTTGCAAGGGGCGAAAGAAGCTTTAGCGCGTACGCCGCAGCTTTTGGCAGTGCTGAAAGAAGCTGGCGTAGTTGATGCGGGCGGCCAAGGACTGGTTTTGATCCTGGAGGGAGCTGTCTCCGCTCTTAAGGGAGAAGAGCTGCCTCTGGATGAACAGCCCGCGCAACAGGAAATAGACTTTGGTCCCGTGGTGGACCAGGGACCGATTAATTTTACTTATTGCACGGAGCTGCTTGTTATGGGTAAAGATTTTTCCCTGGATGAGCTGCGGGCGGAGCTCGCTCCTTTGGGAGACTGTCTGCTTGTTGTGGGAACGCCGCAGCTGGCGAAAGTGCACGTGCACTCCAATAATCCGGGGAAAGTCCTTGAGATTTGCCTCGACAGGGGCAGCCTGAAGGAAATTCATATCAATAACATGCGTGAGCAAAATGTGGAATTTTCAACAGCGGAAAGAGCCGTTCCCCCCCAAAAAAACATAGGCGTAGTTAGCGTTGCCATAGGCGAAGGTTTGAGCACGATATTTAAAAGTTTAGGCGCCGATGAAATCATCGAAGGCGGCCAAAGCATGAACCCTTCGGCTGAGGATTTGGTGGCGGCGATTGAAAGAGTTCCCGCCGATAAGGTGATCGTGCTGCCAAACAATAAAAACGTGATCCTCACGGCCCAGCAAGCAACGGCTCTGACTGAAAAAGAAGTTTCCGTGGTGCCAACCAAAACCATTCCCCAGGGTTTGGCAGCGCTTCTGACGTTTAACGGCGACGCTTCCCTGGAAGAGAACTTCAGCAAGCTTGAGGCGGCATCGGTGGCTGTGCAAACAGGCGAAGTTACTTACGCGGTCCGCAATTCTCACATCAATGGTTTTGCCATCGGTGAGAATGACATTTTAGGTTTGGCGGACGGAGAAATCAAAGTCGTGGGCAAAGCGCGCACTGCCGTCACTTTGGATTTGATTAAAGCCATGGCCGGCGAAGAGGCGGGTTTGATCACCATTTATTGGGGAGAGGGTGTGACCCAGGGCGAAGCTGAGGAATTGGTTCAGCAGTTGGAAAAACAATATCCGGACTATGATGTCGAGCTTCATTACGGCGGCCAGCCGCTTTATTATTACATAATCTCAGTGGAATAGCTTGAGTTTAGGAGGATAATATGGCTAAACGGCATGTATGTGTGGTTACAGACTCTACGGCAGATTTATCGGAGTCCGTTCGCCAGAAGTGGAGCCTGACTATGGTTCCCCTTAACGTGCATTTTGGCGATGAATTGTATAAAGATCAGGTGAACTTGTCCGCCGCGGAGTTTTACCAGAAGCTGAGAGCTTCGAAGATTCTGCCCCGGACCTCCCAGCCTTCTCCAGGCGAGTTCATGAAGGTATATCAGGACTTGGCAGAAGAGGCTGAGACCATTATCTCCATTCACCTGTCCGCCAAATTAAGCGGTACTTATCAATCCGCTAAAGTGGCGGCAGCCTCCTTGCCGGAGATGGACATTGTGGTGCTTGACGGTCAGTCCGCCTCTGTGGGAACAGCGGTTCAAGCTTTAGCCGCGGCCGAAGTGGCATCTCGCGGCGGCACAAAAGAAGAAGCGCTGGCCGCGGCGGAAAACGCCAAAAGCAAAGAGGGAGTATACTTTGTAGTAGACACCCTGGAATATTTGCAGCGCAATGGTAGAATTGGCAAGGCGCAGGCTTTTTTGGGCACGATGCTGAACGTAAAGCCGCTGTTGACGCTAATCGACGGCATTGTCTGTCCCCTGGAGAGGGTGAGGGGCAAGAGGCGAGCCATCAACAAGCTTTTTGAGATTATGGAGCAGGATTTGACCGCCAGACAACAGGCGGGAGCAAAGTGGCAGCGGCTCATGGTGGCCATCAGTCACGCCGATAGTCTAGAGGAAGCAAAGCAGGTAGCGGGAGAGATCCAAGAGCGTTTTGAGAACGTGGAACTCATCATCGAAAATATCGGTCCCGTAATCGGAACCCACGTGGGACCAGGAACGGTTGCGGTGATTTATTGCCCAATGTAAAGCGAGCGGCGGCTGGGGGCCGTCGCTCTGTGGGAGAGGAGAAACTGGAGGAAGAGCCACTGGGGGAGGGTAAATTTTTCCCAGGCAAGCTCTTCCCTCCAAACTTGGAAACAGCAGGACTAGGGATTTCAATCCTCAGGATTTTTGTGGCCTCTCACCTCCCTGGGATTTATGTTCGTATTTTACCCAGATCTAAACCAGTTATGCAAAAAAATGCAATGGAATTTTATGGGAGGTTTCCGTTTGCGCATCATCTCAGGCAGCGCTAAAGGATTAATCTTGAAAGCGCCCAGCGGCCTTGCCACTCGTCCCACGGCGGATCGGGTGCGTGAGGCGCTGTTCGATATTATAGGCACGAAAGTGTCAGCTGCTAAGTTTTTAGATTTGTTTGCCGGCAGCGGGGCAGTGGGAATTGAGGCCTTGAGCAGAGGAGCGGCCAGCGCTGTTTTTGTTGAAAAGCAGCGGCAAGCTGTGGCCATCATCGCGGCGAATTTAAAGTGGACAAACCTAGAAGGGCAGGCGGAGGTTTTAGTTTTGCCTGTGGACAGAGCGCTAAAGCTGCTTGCCAAGCGCCAGGCGAAGTTCGACCTTGTTTTTTTGGATCCGCCGTATAAGCTTGCTCTGGCGTCTAAGGCGCTGGAATTATTGGTGAACTTAGATTTAATCGCCGAACAAAGCTGGCTCATCGCAGAGACTCTGAAAGCGGAGGAGCCGCCCGAGCCTCGCGGACTGCACTTGGTCAGACGGGCAGAATATGGGCAGACAGCGTTGAATTTTTATCAACCAGAGGAGTGAAATCATGTTAGCTGTATATCCAGGAAGCTTTGATCCCATAACAAACGGGCACATTGATATCATCCGCAGGGCTTCTTCCTTATTCGAGAGATTAATCGTGGCCGTGCTTAAAAATCCTGCCAAGCAGCCTCTGTTCTCGGTCCAAGAACGGGAGTGGATGATCCGGGAGAGCGTCGAGGATTTGGATAATGTGGAAGTGGACTCCTTCAATGGCCTTACCGTGGATTACGCAAAGAGCAGAAAAGCGGGCTTGTTGGTCCGGGGCCTCAGGGCGATTTCGGATTTTGAATTTGAATTTCAATTAGCGGCCATGAATCATAAATTGCATCCCGATGTGGAAACAGTTTTCATGATGACCAATACCAAATATTCTTTTCTTAGCTCCAGTTCAGTTAAAGAGGCGGCCAGTTTCGGCGGCTGCGTTGCGGGTCTTGTGCCTGCCATCGTTGATCAGCAGCTGAAGAGGAAGTTCTCAGAACAAGGGAGGGCAAATAAATGAAAAAAGCGAACTTAATGCAGCTTTTAGACCAGCTGGAGGAGCTGGCGGAAAACAGTCCCAGACTTCCCCTGACAGGCAAGAGCCTGGTTCCCACAGAGGAGCTCTACCAGCTTGCGGATCAGCTGCGGCTCGCCTTGCCGGAAGAAGTGAAACGGGCCGAATGGGTGGCTAAAGAAAAGGAGAGACTGCTTGAGGAGAGCAAAAACGAAGCTCAGAAGATGATCCAGCAAGCCAAAGAATACATTCAAAAACTCATTGACGAAAGCGAGATCGTTCGCCAAGCCAAAGAGCAGGCGGCCCAAGTTATTGAGAGCGCCAAGCAAAACGCTCAAGAGCTTTCCCAAGGGGCCGCCGGCTATGCCCAGCAAATCTTGCTTGCTTTAGATCAGCAGTTGGAAAAAACTCTCCAGACAGTCAGGCGCGGCCAGGAGGAGCTGGGCAAGAAAAAGCACGATGAGCGGTAACCGCGCAAACTTACTCTCCCGCCTGAGTTAATCCTTTGCCCGGTGAATGGAGAAAAAGACGATGCGTTTTTTCGCCAGGGAAGCGATGAGAATGCCAAGGACCAAAAGCAGCAAGATGATCGTCAGAAGCAGCAGGCTAGCCTGCCCAAGCTTAGTTAAAAACGAGAGCTGCGGGATCACCTTCACTGGCGCCGACACAGTTTGAGCCGGGTTCAGGAAGAGAAATGTCAAAAGACCGGCCAGCACAGCCTGCATGACTCTGGCGAAGATGTATGGAGTCAGGCTTAGATCCGTATCGTTCAGCATGGTGGCCACCTGAGATAGGACAGACAGTCCGCTCCAGGCGATGATGGCATTGGTGGCCATGATCTGCTGGAAAAGGGAAACATCGGCTGCAGATGCCAGTTGGCTGCCGATTGTGATCTCAAAAATACCGCTGATGATGGGTTTGACGATGCCAGCTTCGGCGCCAAAGAGCGCAAGCAGCGCGCCCAAGCCTTTACTGATCCAACCGACGACGCCGCAGATGGTGAGAACGCGGATCACCACTGAGAACATCATCAAACAACCGCCCACAAAAAAAATGGAGTTCACAGATTCCCGCACCGCATCGCCGAAAAGCTGACCAAAAGGCCTGCCGTCCGCCAGCCGCGCCCTGTAGAATTCTCTTGCCGCCCTGCGGAAGAGGTTCTCAGTTCGTTTCTCTTTGGTGAAGGAAGGTTCCCCTCTGCCGTGCCATCTCATCAGCAGTCCCACTAATAACGCAGACAGATAATGCGCGCCAGCAATGGTCCCGGCTAAGGCTGGAGAGTGAAACATGCCCACAGCCACCGCTCCCACAAGAAAAAGCGGAGATGCGGTGCTGGTGAAAGCCACTAACCGTTCCGCTTCCGTTTTGGTGCACAGGTTCTCTTTCCTGAGCCTTCCTGTTATTTTCGCGCCGATGGGATAGCCGCTGGCTAGCCCCATGGCCCAAGCAAAGGCGCCCACTCCCGGCACGTTAAACAGCGGACGCATCAAAGGTTCCAAGAGCGCACCCATGGCGTGCACAACGCCCAATCCCATCAGCAGCTCCGCGGCGATAAAGAAAGGGAGCAGAGCCGGGAAGACCACATCCCACCAAATTTTCAATCCCGACAGCGACGCTTGAAACGATTCTTCCGGGTAAATGATCATTGCCACAGTGATTGCCACTGCCGCTGCAGCCGTAAAATACGCTTTGCGCTTTTGCCCGCCCAGCCATTTATTCATTTGTCTGCCTCCCCAAAAAGAATCCCTAGTGCATATATACGAGAAGCGACGGCTGATTATGACCTTTTCCTGGACTGCAAAGCGCTGGCCTTAACCTGCGCAAACAGGGCGCACCCATGCTCTGCGCGGCGCGGCAAGGAGAGGGATATCCAACCGCGCGGGGAGAAGGTTTTCCGCCTGGGCGTAGACCCTGAGCGTTCCGGCTTGGCTCGCCGCTTTCACAGCCACAGAGCACAGCCCAGCCCGCATCCGGCGGTCAGGGCAGCTGACCGGAACGTGATCTGTGATATCGGAGCCTGTGCCGACGATCTTGCCCAAACGGTTGGCGCTGAACCGGACGAACGGCGCCGCGTCCGGCACTGCCCGGCCTTGCTGGTCCCGGCAAAGACAGGTGATGATGGCGATGTCTTCGCCGTCGGCGCGGATAGCGTCATCTTCCAGGCGCAGCTCTAGCGAGACCGCAGGGCCGGTTGTCTCCACTGTCTGCAAGGCGGCTGGTTTACCGTCCACGAATCCTTTTGCCGTCAGCGTGCCCGGTCGATACTCCACCTGCCAGTGACCATGCCCGAATTTGCCGGGCGTCTGCCGCCCTAGACTTTTACCGTCCTGAAACAGCTCCACTTCCTGACAGTTTGTGTAAGCCCAGACTGGGATGATTTCCCCTTCCCGTCCCGGATGATTCCAATGGGGGAGCAGGTGGACCATCGGTTGCTCAGTCCAGTGGGACAGGTTTTGGAAATAGGCGTCTTTGGGCTGCAAAAAAAGATCCAGCGCGCCGGATTGGGAGCATAGGCGCGGCCAAACTGTTTCGCCGCGGTGCTCGATGCCGGCCCACTGATAACCGCCGGCCACCCAAGGCCTTGATGCGAGCTGCTTCCAAGTCTCCTCCCGGGAGAAAGAAAAACAGCTTACG
>DIPB01000073.1:19346-19866 GCA_002426275.1 Firmicutes bacterium UBA5499 | reverse complement strand
CCGGGTCGTCGTCAAAGTACCAGCCCCGGGTGGTGCCAACTGCGCAGCATTCGGAAGCTATTACCGGGAGCAGGGGATATTTTTCATGAATGGCGTCGTAGTGCTCCAAATTATAATTGATACCCATCACGTCCGAGGCTGCGGCCGCCGGGCTGTGCAGGGGATCATGGCAGACGGCGGTGGTTACAGGACGGGTTGGGTCGTATTTTCTCACAAATGCCTGCATCGTTTGAAAAATCCGCTTTCCGGCCTCGGAAGCGTGCAGCGGCTCCTCGTTCCCAACCGACCACATGATCACAGACGGACGATTGCGGTCACGCTTCAGCATCATCGCAAGCTGTTCCAGACCTTCTTTGGTGGATTCGAACCAGCGGGTTTCGTCCATCACCAGAAATCCCAGCTCGTCCAGGGCGTCCATGGTCGCCTCGGCCGGCGGATAATGGGAGGCGCGATAGCCGTTGGCGCCCATTTCTTTGAGCCTGCGCAGCCGGAAGCGATGCACTCTGTCCGGCATGGCTTT
>DIPB01000073.1:18424-19146 GCA_002426275.1 Firmicutes bacterium UBA5499 | reverse complement strand
CTACGGTGTGCAGGGTGTAAAGATTGGGCGCGTCCACATCCCACAGCTCCGGCTCCGAGACGTGAAGGAGCTGGTTCAGCTTTACCTTGTCTTTAATTGGGATTTCGGCAGCATCCACCCGGGAGGCGATTTCTCTGCCCGCTTTGTCCACAATGGCAGTTTTTACATCAACCTTTGCTGGAGAGAGGGAGTCGTTCCGCAGCGTGGTTTCAACAGGCACATCCCAGCCGTCTGCTGCGGTTCGCTGCGGATTCACCCACACGCCCCACAGATCGACGGCTACCGGCTCCGTCTTCAGCAGCCAGACGTGCCGGTAGATGCCGGCACCTTCGTACCACCAGCCTTCATGGGCGGAAGGATCTACGTAGACAGCCACCGTGTTTTCCTGTCCGATGCGCGCCACATCTGTCATGTCCACCTCGAAAGACGTATAGCCGCAAAAATTGCGCGCCATCAGGCAGCCGTTGACGTAAACCGTAGCTTGCCCCGCGATTCCTTCAAATAAGATAGTGATTCTTTTGTCACGATCCGCATCTTCCAACCGGAAGCGATTGCGGTACCAAGCGCTATGATATTGAAAATATCCCAGGGCGCAGTTGCCTCGTTCCTCCGGCGCCTGGCTGATGATATAATCGTGAGGGAGGTCCACGCTCTCCCAGCGATCCGGGCAGGTGTAGCTGTCTTCACGGTAACCGTAAGAGGCGGGTCCGTATTGCGCTCGT
>DIPB01000073.1:17575-18334 GCA_002426275.1 Firmicutes bacterium UBA5499 | reverse complement strand
GGTCCGTATTGCGCTCGTTCTGTTTTTGCCTGACAATATGTTGGCATCTTGCCTGTAGGCCTTGGCACGGCAATGTCGCCTGAATGAAAGCTCCAGCCAAAATCAAACAAAAGCTTCTCTCTCATGGTGAACCTCCTAAGTAAAAATTATTTTCGAAATCATTGAAGATATTATTTAAATATGATAGTATTATATCATGCGATTCCACATTTGAAAAGAGGAAGGCCGAATTAAGAGCGGCTGATTCAGGAATTATGATCGCGGAAGCCGGCCAAAATCCTTGAAAGGTGGGGATTTCATAATGAAAGCGATGATTTACAGCAGCGGAAGAGAATTGAAACAAACGGCGCAGCTCAGCGGCGAGGTGTCGTTCACGGCAGATGATGTGGAAAACGATGCCGTAAGCCTATATCCCGATGCACAGAGACAGCAAATCATCGGCTTCGGCGGCGCCTTGACGGAAAGCGCGGCTTATAACTATGCTTTATTGGACGCGCAGGCAAAGCGCGATTTTATCAGCGCCTATTTTGATCCCCAACGCGGTCTGGGCTACAATTTCTGTCGGCTGCCCATCCATTCTTGCGATTTTTCCCTGGCGCCCTATACGTATACCGAAGGGTGCGATCCATCGCTGGCCACTTTCTCTGTGGAGCATGACAAGCGGTACCTTTTCCCTCTGATTGAGGCTGCTCAGAGCGCGGCTGGCAAAGACAGGCTCGAATTTTTTTCTTCGCCTTGGAGCCCGCCTGCTTGGATGAA
>DIPB01000073.1:17179-17417 GCA_002426275.1 Firmicutes bacterium UBA5499 | reverse complement strand
GGAGCCCGCCTGCTTGGATGAAAGATTCCGGCAGCCTCTTGCGAGGCGGCAGGCTGCTTGCGGAATACGCTTCTTGCTGGGCGGAATATATCGTACGCTATCTTTTGGAATACAGAAAGCAGGGCGTTGAAATCTCGGCTGTGACCATCCAGAATGAACCCCACGCAGTGCAGACTTGGGAAAGCTGTCAGTACACTGCCGAAGAAGAGGCGGAATTTGCCGTGCGGCATCTGCGGCT
>DIPB01000073.1:10771-17046 GCA_002426275.1 Firmicutes bacterium UBA5499 | reverse complement strand
GGCATCTGCGGCCGACGCTGGATCGTAACGGTCTATCCGATGTTGGCATCATTTTGTGGGATCACAATAAAGAGCGGCTGTATCAGCGGGCATGCGATTCACTGTCCGTACCGGGCGCGGCTCAGGCCGTTTGGGGAATCGGGTTTCATTGGTATTCCGGCTCTCACTTTGACGGGATCGCTCTGACGGCCGCCGCTTTTCCAGAAAAAAAGCTGATCGCCACTGAATTCTGCCTTGGCGGGCGGGAAGGGCTTGAGGTAACGGTTGACGACGCCCTTCGCTACGCGCGGGAATTAGCGGGGGATCTCAAAAGCGGCGCCTGCGCCTGCGTGGATTGGAATGTCCTTTTGGATGAAAAAGGAGGGCCTTACCACGATCGCGGCTTCGGCTGTAAAGCTCCCGTGATCTATGACAAAATCCGGAAAGCTTTGCATTATACCCCCATCTTCAATGCCATCGGCCATTTCAGCCGCTTCATTGAGCGCGGCGCCGTCTCCATAGGCGCAAGCGTTTTTCGCGAGGATCTCCTGCAGGCTGCGGTGCGAAATCCCGACGGCAAGGTGGTCCTGGTCTTGGCTAATACAGCAGCCGAAGATTATGCGGTTAACATTCGGCTGCCGGAGGAGACGGCTGAGATTTCCATTTGCGGCAAAAGCATGCTGACAGTTGTGATGGAGTGAAGCCAGAGCTTCATAGAGAGAGCCCAGCGCGCTTTACGCTAGGCTCTCTCTTTCTTCGTTTAGACTTTCCAAACGGCCGAATTCTCGCTGAAGAAGGGCGTACGCTTGCTCTTTTCCCTGCTTGAAGTCTTCAGCGTGTAAGTATACTGCCCGCCCAATCCTGATCCGGCGCCTGACGGCGCTGATTTGCAGCGGAATGAAAGCCAGATGCTTTCCGGTTCGCTTCCGATAATACTTTTCTAAATCCAGAAAACCACGATACATCTCGCCCATTTGGGAGCTTGCATCCGTATAATCTATATCCGGACAAATCAGCAGGCTTTGCCCTTGGATTAGCGAGTTGACGCTTTCCTTAAAGGTTTCGATTATCGCCCTGGAACCGCGGAAGACCGGTATGGCCCGGATTAATTTCATGATTCCGGCGACGAAAAACGAAGCCGGCAGCGCCAAGAAGAAGGCCAGGGGCTTTGGCAGGCTGAAACGCTGGGTAAAGGTGTAGCCGTAATACTGGCGAAAACAGGAGCGCCAGTCGCAAAAGACGTTCAGGACCCACGGCCGCAAGATTTTATGAAACCAAACCATGCAAAGCAAAGGGCCGCGCAGATTTTGATGGTGGACCACATAAACCGCAGGCTCCGCCGTATCTTCGGCGCTAGAGACTAGAAAGCGCGAAGTGACGCTGCGGACAACAAAGCGGCAAAACAGGAAAAGGTATTTTCTCAACTGCTCTTTCATTTTTTCCTCCGGAAACATTAAGATAAGGCGTCGCTGCGGCATTTGCCGAAGATGCGCCACAGCAGGCAGGCGAACCCCAAGCCCAAGTCCACAACAAGTTTGCTGAGCACCTCATTGCATTTCCAAAGCATGCTGGTCATGGCGACGAGAACATATGAGGCCAGCATCAAAAAAAGCGAAAACTTAAAATAGTTCACAAGGGAGATTGTAAACTTCTCAGCGTATGAGAAGGCCCATTTATATAACGAGGAAGCAGCCCTGGCGATAAGCGTGTTAAGGAAAAGCCGCACCGGCTGGGCAAGATCGGCAAACAATACGCTGTTTAGCAGCCAAAAGCCTAGAATGTCCACAAGAGTTGAGCTGGCGGCCACGCAAAGAAAACGCGCTTTTCCGGATAAAAGACGCAAGAAAATCTGAGCAGAGTCTTTGACCGTATCGTAATGGGAAGCTGAGTTATTATTGAAATATAGAGTTTGGATGGAGACGGTGAGGAATTTTAGCTTGCGTTTTCTGGCCTCCAGCAACATATTGATTTCAAAGTCATACCTGTCGCCGGGAAGTTGGGTTATCCATGCCAGCTGTTTTTTGGGGATGCCCCGCAGACCGGTTTGGGTATCGGGCAGATAAACGCCGTACAGCAACTGGAAGAGCCTGCTGGTCAGCATATTGCCCAGGTAACTTCGCACCGGCACTTTCGAAGTCTGGAAATCTCGCACCCCTAAGATCAGCGCGTCTTTCTCAAGTGGCAGCCTGCGGGCTATTTTGCAGATATCTTCCGCCGTATGCTGCCCGTCTGCGTCGGCTGTAACCGCGCCGTCAAGGTCCGGGCAGTGCCGCAGAAAATAAGAGAACGCCGTCTTCAAAGCGCTCCCTTTGCCGCGATTTTCCCGATGCTCCAGGACGGTACAATTTTCTAGCTGCCGGAGCTGGGCAAATAGACGTTCAAAAGCGCGATCGCTGCCGTCGTTGACAATGATCACTTTCGAGATCTCGCTCGCCAACAGCTTTTGCACGAAGGTGAGCAAACCAGGCTCTGGATTTAAGGCCGGGATGATCACCGCGCTTTTTAATGTGTGCCGTTTTTTTTGCACTGCCAAAAACCCCCAGAGTGAGCAAACGCCTAGTCAGCTGCAGTCTAGCCACTCTTTTTTAGTTAGTATAGCATAACTTTCGCTTCTGAACAAGAATCAACCTCCGGGTGGTCGCGTCAACGTAAATTGACAAAGTAAACGCGAGTAGTGGGTCGCGTTTACTCGTACAAGTAGGGAGGTTGAAGAAAACTGTTTTCAAATCGTGTGAAAAGTGGTAACATAGTATTGGATTACTGCATCAGATTTACACGGCGGCGTTTCCGTTGTCCATCCGGATGTGCCGACCATAGGGGAGCTGTGGAGACAAGAACTCTGGGATTTGTGTGACAGCGGTACCGACATGGCCGTCAGCATATTCTTGCGGTGGAATATCTCCTGCGACATTTCCTTTGGAACGCTCTGCCGTCGGCATTGACCGACGGTGGAAAGGATACAGGTTTGTTACCGGCGAATCGATCCCACGCCGATCTGCGACGCGGTCATGAGCGGTTTCAATACCTTCTGCTGTAATCCGAACGGCAGCGACAGGAGTTATGTCAAGAAGATAGCGTAATGTCAAATCAAGACTTGACAGAAAATACGGAGGAAACCGAGATGGAAGAGAGAAGCTACAAGAAGCTGAAGTATCTGATCTCATATCCGGAAGGATTTGAAGATACCGGGCAGTATCCATTGTGGATCCATCTGCATGGCGCAGGGGGACGTGGGACCGATACCTCCTTGCTGAAAGCGGCCGGACCGATTGGTGAAATAGAAAGAGGGAGAAAATTGCCCTTTATCGTTGTAGCTCCCCAATGTTATGCCGATACCTGGTTTGAAATCATGGAACAGCTGTTGGAATTCATTCAGGCATCAATTGGCAGCAGGAATACCGACCAAAGCAGAGTGTATTTGAGCGGAAGCAGCATGGGTGGGTATGCCTGCTGGTATGTCGCGATGGCCAGGCCGGAATGGTTTGCTGCCGCTCTGCCTGTATGCGGGGGAGGAATGTACTGGAATGCGTCAAGGTTGAAGGCTGTTCCCATATGGGCTTTTCACGGCAGATTGGATCCGGTGGTGTTTGCGTGTGAAAGCGAACATATGGCGAATGCTGTCAACAAAGCGGGCGGCAACGCTAAGCTGACGATTTACGATAACTTGGATCATGACTGTTGGACCAAGACATTTGCCAATGATGAAATATACGAATGGTTGTTGCGTCAGAAAATAAGTCCAGAACGCCAAATTCCTTGATTCTTGACTTTTCGGCATAGCGAAAATATTACAAGCGAAAATAACCGCAAGCCCACGGCTTTAATCGTGTGAATGAAGGTTCTTTATAGATCACCGCGGAAGCCCTGGAAGGAGCCGTTGAATTGACCTGAATTGTCCCGTTAGGTCAAAGGACACTATTTGCATCGCGTGTGAAAAGTGGTAACATAATACTGTTTATTAAGGGTGGATTCTTAGCCAGGAGGAGAAAAATGGACTTTTCGGCCCTTATTGTCAAATATAAGCTGGTCTTGTTGGTCGGTTTTGGCTCTTGGGGAACAGAACGGTTTACAACCCAAAGCGACATTGATCTTGCCTACCAAAGTAGAGAGCCATTGTCGGACGAAGAGCAGTTAGCTCTGCTAAATGAGCTGATGTTTCTTTTTAAACGCGATGGCATAGACCTGGTGGATTTGAATCGAGCCGTGCCATTGTTACTTTATGAGGTTGCGTGTAGGGGAAGGGTACTGTATGAGGAGCCTGAAGGCTTTCTGCGTTTCAAATTACGGGCCGGAGCACGTTACGCTGAGACTAAATTTCTCAGAGACATGCGTGCAAAATATTTAAACGAGGCCTTGCGTAGCAATAATGAGGAGAAATCATGAATAACTATGTAGTTAAAGAGAAGCTGCTGAAGCTTAAGGGCTATCTTGATGATTTACAGACTATGAAACCCATATCAATGGAGGTTTATGTGCGGGACCACAGTTTGAAATATGCTGTGGAGCGTGTGCTCCAACTGATTGTGGATTTAGCCTTGGATATAAATAATATGTTGCTGACCCAGAACAAAAAGCCGCCGGCCGCAGATTATTTCAATTCATTTCTTGATCTGGCTGAGTGCGGTGTGTTAGAGCGTGACTTCGCCCTTGCGATTGCGCCTTCAACAGGGCTCAGGAACAGGTTGGTTCATGAATATGAACAGATAAATCACAGAATAGTTTATGAGAGTATCGCTCAAGTCATAAGCGTATATACAGATTATCTGCGGAAGATAAATGCATACATAGATAATTAAGGAGGAACGTAAACGCTTTTTTTTGCTTTATCCAGTTCAGCTGGGAGTTTTAACGGAATTCTAATGATCATTGGTAAGAAATTTTATGCCACTTCGGAAATAAAAGAAGTCTGCAGCGTCAGAGGAGAGATCCGATGCCGGCATGCCAAAAATTAAAGCTCTGCAAATCGCGTGAAGGCGAGTCTTGCAGAGCTTTTTGCCTAAAGACAGGGTAGAGCATATTTTCGCCGTGGCGAGTCAAACATGCCGTTTTCGGACAGTATTGCCAAGCTTCTGGCAATTAATTATAATAAGAGATGAACAGTAAGCTTGATCTTTGCGGGGAGGTGTTCGATGCAGGGGATTGTGGTGCGCTCATACAGCGGCTATCACTATCTGCGCGCTTGCCAGGATGCGGAGGGTAAGTTGCGGCTGGGATCCGAGATCGAATGCCGCAGCCGAGGCAAATTGAAGCGGGACAGTAAAGAGATTCTAGTGGGAGACTTAGTGGAGTTTGCGGAGCTGGAAGCCGGCAAGGGCATCATAGAGAAGGTTTTGCCCAGGAAAAGCCAGCTCAATCGTCCTGCCATGGCCAATCTTAATCAGCTTGTGATTACCATTGCCGTGGAGCCGGCGGTTAATCTTTCGCTGTTAGATCGGATGCTGGTAGCGGCTGAGATTGCCCAGCTGCGGGTGGTGATTTGCCTCAATAAGATCGATCTCGGGGACCAAGATCCTTTTTATGAAGAACTGGTTTCCCTCTACAGAGGAATCGGTTATCCTGTGGTTCAAACCAGCGCTAAGACAGGGAAAGGGATAGCTGATTTGCGCTCAGAGCTAAAGGGACAGCTCAGCGCGTTGTCAGGCCCCAGCGGAGTTGGCAAATCAGCGCTGCTCACCGCGCTGTGCCCAAGCTGGCATCTTGCCTCAGGAGACTTGAGCCGGGGCACGGGCAGAGGCAAACATACAACGCGCTATGCCCAGCTGTTGATTTTGGACCAGTGGAGCCTGGTGGCGGATACCCCCGGTTTTACGGCTTTAAATCTTCCTGGGCTGAAAAAAGCAGAGCTGGCTGCGGCTTTTCCGGAATTCGCAGCTGCCGGCGCGTGCAGATTCCGCAGCTGCCTGCACAAGGACGAGCCTGATCGCGCTGTGCGAAGGACGGCGGCGAAAAGCCGTTACCAGAGTTACCTTGCGTTTTTAAAAGAAATCGAAGAAGGGGAACGGCATGGCAAATATTAAAATCGCACCTTCACTGCTGGCCGCAGATTGGGGACATTTGGCGGACGAAATCAGGCGGGTTGAGAGTGCGGATCTGCTCCATTTGGATATTATGGACGGGCACTTTGTACCTAATATCAGCTTCGGTCCACACTTTGTGCAGACGGTGAGGGACCTCACGACCCTTCCTTTGGATGTACATTTGATGGTCACAAGGCCCGCAGACTTCATTTCCTCCTTTGCCAAGGCCGGAGCGGATAAAATCACGATTCACGTAGAAGCGGAAGGGGATCATTACCG
>DIPB01000073.1:9701-10678 GCA_002426275.1 Firmicutes bacterium UBA5499 | reverse complement strand
GTGCGGGAGGCGGGGCTTGAGGCAGGCATCGCTTTGAGTCCGGCCACGCCGGTGGAGGCTGTCAGCGAACTGCTGCCCGTAGTCGATTTCGTGCTGCTCATGACTGTAAGTCCCGGTTTCGGCGGCCAGGCTTTCATCCCGCAAATGCTGAGTAAAATTCGGAGAATGCGCTCTTTGGCTGGAGAGTTGCCGCTGGCAGTGGATGGGGGAATAACCCAAGAGCGTTTAGGGGAAGTGACAGCAGCCGGAGCCGAAATTATCGTGGCAGGCTCGGCTCTCTTCGGACAAGAGAAGATTAATTGGCAGAGGTGGAAGCTGTATGAAAGTTGATTATCACGTTCACACAAGCCTCTGCGGCCATGCTAGGGGACGGATGCGGCAATACGTGGAAGAGGCTATTGTCAGAGGCATCGCCAAAATGGGATTTTCGGATCACACGCCGTTGCCTCCGGATAAAGCGGATCCTTCGTTGGCGATGACTGAGGCGCAAATGGCGGACTACGTGGAGACAGTGCTGGCCCTGAGAGCGGAATATAAAGGCCAGATTCAGATCGCCTTGGGTTTTGAAGCGGATTACATCCCCGGCTTTGAGGAAAAACTGACGGAGTTGCTGCGGCCGTTTCCCTTGGATTACGTTTCCGGCTCTGTGCATTTTCTCGGCCGGTGGGCTTTTGATAATCCCTCTGAGCGAGAACAGTATGACAGTTGGGAGCCAGACAGGCTCTACAAGCGCTATTTTGCTACCCTGTGCCAAGCCGCCAAATCCGGCCTCTTTGATTTCATGGCTCATCCCGATTTAATTAAGAAATTCAACTACTGGCCTTCCGGCCCCTTGGAACCTTTCTGGGCGCAGGCAGCGGCCGCTTTCAAAGAGAGCAAAGTTGCCATTGAGCTTAATAGCGCAGGCTGGCACAAAGAGGTGGCGGAGGCTTACCCCAACCCTGGATTTCTGCGAGCTTGCGCCCTGGCCGGGGTGC
>DIPB01000073.1:9230-9610 GCA_002426275.1 Firmicutes bacterium UBA5499 | reverse complement strand
GCCGGGGTGCCCGTGACTTTCGGTTCCGACGCCCATGCTTCCGAGCAGGTGGGCAGGGATTGGCAGCGGGCCGTGAAAACCCTTCGGGAAGCAGGCTATGGCGAAATAGCCACTTTTCAGGGGCGCTGCGTGACATTGGAGCCACTTTCCGTATAGACCAGCGCAAAACTCAACGGGATTGCAAGAATTCGCGGCCGGAAACGCATTTCCAGCTCCCGCAGCCTTCTTTGCCGTTCGTCAGTTTTCTCTTCGCCGCCGTGTTCCCGCAAGGCGCGCTGGTAATGGGCTTCTAAATCGCGAATCGCCTCGCGCCAGCGAATCCTGGCGCTGCGGGCCCAGTTTTGGTCGCGAGCCAAGGCCAGTTCCCTGACATGCGAGCA
>DIPB01000073.1:3899-9091 GCA_002426275.1 Firmicutes bacterium UBA5499 | reverse complement strand
CAGTTCCCTGACATGCGAGCAGAGCTTTTCGCTGGCTGCCTCATAAGTGATCGCCTGCGCCTGGATTTTCTGGCCTGAATCCGGCTCTTGCCGCGCCTCTCCCCACGTGGCCGGTTCTTCCGCGGTCAGCTGCTTAATTTCGCCTGTGACCAGATTCAGGTGCAGCAGAAGCAATTCCTCGGCGCGCTGATCCGTCAGATAGGCGATTTTAAAATTAACCAGAAGGCCGGGCGTCAGCTGAAGACCGGAGAAAAAGGCTTTTACCAGGAAGCTGTTTTTGCGGATTGAGCCCACAATTCGCTCCAGCCGGCTGCTGCCGGCGCGAATCACCTCTACCTCCGGGTCCGGGCACGGCTTGAAGCTAAAGCGATATTGATTTTTATTGGGATAAGGCAGCCCTTCCAACTCCTTGGCGCATTCCAGAGGAGCCAGTACCTCATAGCAGCTCTCCTGACGCTTGATTTCCGCGCTCCGCAGGGATAAATATTTCAGCGTTACTTGTTCTGTAAGTTCCTGGGAAGACAAGCCGACACCTCCTGAATATTTTCTCCTCCCCGAGGAAAGCTAGAGGGGAGGAGGTGAAGAGAATGGCTAAAATAAATTGTTCGGTGCAAAGCTGTCATTTTTGGGGCAAGAACGATGTTTGCAAGGCGGACAACATCATGGTGAATAACAATAAGTCTGGGAATGCGAATATGGAAGTGGGAAGCATGCAAGATGCCCATGCCAATTCATCCGCAGAAACGTGCTGCGAGACTTTTCGTTCCCGGTGAGGTGGCGCTTCTGCGCCACCTTTTTTAGTCCAGCAAGGCATCGTTTTGCTGATGGATTTTCAGACACGCGGTCAGCTCCGCTTCCAGTTCCTGTCCTAATTGCGCGAAACCCTCCAAAAGCTCCCGCCCTGATCCAGCCCGCACGATCAACTGGAAGATCCTTTTTTCCATGGCTCCTTCCGCTGTCAGTCCTCCCAGCATCAGTTCCAGATCTCCGATCACTTCTTGAAACATATCGACTTTTTCCTGCAGCAGATTCAAAACGTGCTCTTCGATGGTCTGACGGGTGCACAGATTAAATACGTGCACGGGCCGCGTCTGCCCCAAGCGATGAATGCGACCGATGCGCTGCTCCAGGCGCATGGGGTTCCACGGCAGATCGTAGTTAATCAGATTGGAGCAAAACTGCAAGTTCAATCCCTCGCCGCCCGATTCGGTGCAGACCATCACTTGCGCCTCCCGGGAGAACAGGAATTTGGCCCATTCTTTACGGCCTCTGGACAGAGAGCCGTCAAAGCCCACCGTTGGGATGCCTTCCTGTTGCAGCTTGGTGATGAGATAGCGCTGCGTGGCCAGATATTCGGTGAAAATCAGCGTTTTTTCGCCGATTTTCCGCAGCAGCTCCAGGGTAATCTCCGCTTTGGTGTTTTCTTCGATTTCAACCGCCAATTGGTAGAGCTCCACAAGCCTCTCCCGCACTTGCGCAGCGGTTGCGGCTTTGGCCATCTTGGCCAGGGTCATGGCTGCCGCGAAGGAGGAGCTGCAAACCTCCCGTTGGAGGGTAATCAGCGAGAGAATTCCGCGATTGTCCATGTTTTCCATGAAAAAACGCGCCCGCTGCCTGACGAATTCCGTCAGAGCACGGTAAAGCACCATCTCCTGCGGTTTCAGGGAAAGAGGGATGGAGTGCACGTGCCTGGCAGGGAATTGGATGTTGCTTTCCGTTCGCTTGTTGCGGATCATCACTTGTCCCAATAAGCTGCGAAGCTGCTGCGTGTTTTGGGGGATGCGTTTGTCTTTCATGAACCGTTTTTTAAAAGAACGGTAAGTTCCCAGCAAACCGGGCCGCAGGAGGTTAATCAGATTATACAGTTCTTTGAGATCGTTTTGCATGGGCGTGGCCGTGAGCAGCAGAAAATGTTTCTTCTGAATTTGGCTCACAAACTGGTAGTTTTGGCTGCGCTCGTTTTTCAATTTATGCGCTTCGTCCACGACCAAAAGATCGTATGGCGCGGCGAGAATGGCCTCGCGATGCTCTTTGCGTTTGGCAGTATCCAAGGAGGCGATGATGATGTCATGTCCTTCCCAGGCGCGGCTGCTGCGGTTGATCACTGCGGTGATCTCGAACTTCTGGTAAAGTTCGTCCTGCCATTGTCGGCAGAGAGAAGCCGGCACCAGGATCAGGATCTTCCTGGCCAAGCCCCGCAGCAGGTATTCTTTNNCCGTCCAACCAACACGACGTTCCAACGGCTTTATAGAATCCATCGGGGAAATAACTTGGTCAAATCCGCCATAGACATCATCAGAATCCATAATTTTACGGATTGTTGCGTATTCGTCCGGCAGAATCACATTGAATGTTTCACCAAACTTCTCACGCATTTCCATATTCCATTGGGTCACAAGGCCGGTAGGGCAGACCACAAGAGTACGCTTAATTAATCCGCGAGTTTTCAACTCCTTAATGATAAGTCCCGCTTCGATAGTTTTTCCCAAGCCAACCTCATCGGCAAGGATGGCTTGTCCGCTCAGAAGGCAGATGGCCCGTCTGGCTGTTTCCAACTGGTGGGGATAGGGAATGATTCCTTCGCGCCGCCAGAGTTCCTCCAAGGCTTCTAAAGCCAGGAGCCGTTCCGGCTCCGGTCGCAGCACCAACTGCTCTGCGGCCAAAGCCAGTTGGAACCACTCCCAGCTTGCGGGAGCGTCGTCTGCAATGGCTGCAAGCAGCCTCTCTTGGGTATCAGCCGGGAAATAGACGGAAATGGGATCCTCGTCTGAAGGCAGATTATCGCTGCCGCGGGGCTGCTGGTCCGGCGGCAGCGTGGGCTCGACGTATTCGATCTGATTGACAGGCCTTGGGGTGGAGCAGAGAATTGGCAGATTAATTTCCAGCACTTTGCGGCTCCTTTCCAGTTCCTTGCAGCGCTTTATAGATGGAAAGAGTTAACTCTTGCTGCCTTTCCTGGGCAATGGAAAGCGGCATCGCTCGGCTGAGAGCGTTCAGGTTAGCCGCCGCCGTTTCGCCTAAAATCGGCGGCAGCAGAGCGCCTGCGGGGAAATGCCAGTCCAGGCGCAGATAGGTTTCGGCCAGGCGAGCCGCCAGTTTGCTTGCTCCCTTTGGCACGGCCAGATAACTGACATCAGCCAAAAGCGGGCTGGGATTGCCGTCAGGCGTGGGCGGGAGAGCAGGATAATATTCTTCCAGCGCGTCGTGCCTTTTGGCAACCAGCATCACGGAATCCTTATTATTAAAGGCTGGGTCAAGCCCCTGGCGATAGATCAGCTGTCCCAGCCAGGCGACCGCAGTCTGGACGGAGGAGCGCCCTAAGAGGCGATCCAGCTGAAAAGCCCAAAGCAGCGGGCTCTCCTGAAAAGGCCAAAAGGCATGCTTTTCATCCTGACCGTCTGGATCGAAGCGCCGCAGCCGCGGCAAAAGTTCCAGCACTTCCTCCCAGCTTTTGGGAATCTGCCTTTGGGCGAGACCCGCCTGGGCCCATGCCCGCTTTTGCACAAAGAGAAAAGGCACAGCGACTGTCAGCGGGAGCGCGGCAGTCTGCGTGCCGGTCAAAAAAGGTCCCCACAGGGAAGGATAAACCCGCGCCGTGACAGGCAGCGGCAAAACTGACAGCGGAATAGGCTCCAGCAGGCCTTCTGCTTGCCACTTTGCGGCGGCGGCGCCGGAGAGAAGGTAGAGGCAGGCTTCTCCGTGAGGAGAAGTGAGGGGCTCAAGGCGCGCCTTGCCGCCTGCTTTTTCCAATAAGCGCTGGCACAGCGTAGCCTCCTCCTGCAGAGAATGCTGATAGAAAACTGTGATCTCGGCAGGAAAGACAGGTTGCGGCACGGAAATATTCAAAGGCGGGGGCGGACTCTTCGGTTCGCTTTGGTGGCGCAACGGCAACAGCAAAAGCGGCAGCAACAGCAAAAGCGGCCACAGGGGAATTCTGGGAGGTTTGCAGACCGGGCTCTGGCCAAACCTTTGAGGAGGTAAAAGGCCGGCCAAACGCAGCTTTTTGCCGGTTAAGGCTTCTGTTTTCGCCCGCAGCAGCGCTTGCTGTTCTTGGATAATGGACGGTTTTTTTTCTGACAACGGCGTTCCTCCCTCTTTGCAACGGCTTTCTTAGTCTTACCACATGTTTAAAAGTTACTAGCAACGGGGGCTGGGATTTTTATACAATCGGCGCTGCGATTATAGAACCAGGGGAGAAGGATTTTTCCCGCTGAACAAGAATACTTTAGCGAGGACTTGCGCGTTGGATTAAATACAAAAGAGGTGATCTATTTGCGCTATACGTTTCCCCGAGGCGGAATACATCCTCCTGCCGCCAAGGAAGCCACTTGCGCTTCGCGGACGCAAGTTTTGCCCCCTCCTA
The DNA here is from genome assembly GCA_002426275.1 of Firmicutes bacterium UBA5499. GTDB lineage: Bacteria > Bacillota > DTU084 > DTU084 > DTU084 > UBA5499. The sequence goes on along the minus strand of DIPB01000073.1, from coordinate 4,728 downwards.
AAATGCTTTACCTGCCTTTGGGACAAACCTTGGGAATTCCGGCCCGAAGCATCGTCCAAGAAGGGCAGCGCGTGCTATGGGGAGAAAAAATAGCCGAGGCTGGAGGCATGGTTAGCGCGCCGGTACACGCCAGCGTTTCAGGAGTGGTAAAAGCTTTTACCACTATTTCTTTGCCCAATGGGACCAGAACGCAGACTGTGGTTTTGGAAAACGACGGCGAAGATGCCTTCTGTGTCCCTTTGGCGAGATCTGTGGCGGAACCTGAAGGGCTTGAGGCGGCTGAAATCGTAAATTTGATGCTGGAAGCCGGCCTTGCGGGCATGGGAGGGGCTGCTTTCCCCACCCATGTGAAATACAGATTGCCTGGGAATACGAAAATCGATACCGTCATTTTGAACGGAGTGGAGTGCGAGCCTTATCTCACTTGCGATCACAGATTGATGTTGGAAGACGCTGAGGATATAGTCCTTGGGTTGCGACTGATGCTGAGAGCAGGCGGCGCCGCGCGAGGAATTGTGGGCATAGAAGAGAATAAGCCTGACGCAGTTTCCGTCATGCGGAAGCAGCTGGCCCCCTGGCCGCAGCTGGAAGTGAAAGTTTTGCGCCTCAAGTATCCTCAGGGCGAGGAGCGGCTCTTAATTAAGGCCATAACCGGCAGGAACGTGCCTCTTGGCGCCTTGCCTGCAGCGGCTGGAGTTGTGGTGAACAATGTGGCCACAGCCGCAGCTTTGGGCCGGGCTTTCCGCACAGGGATGCCCCTCACGGATCGCATCGTCTCGGTGGCAGGCTCAGGCGTGGAAAATCCTGGAAACTGGCGGGGACGCTTGGG
>DIPB01000073.1:2757-3782 GCA_002426275.1 Firmicutes bacterium UBA5499 | reverse complement strand
GGCGGGTACGCTTGGGCACTCCCTTGGAAGAGCTGCTTGCGGCGGCACATTGGCGGGGGACAAGCACGCTTTTGGCGGGAGGTCCCATGACGGCCCCCGCAATTTTTGATCTGAAGACGCCCGTGACCAAGGGAACCTCCGGGATTGTGGCGCTGGATGAGCAAATCGCTTCTCCCGACCCTTGTATTCGTTGCGGTAAGTGCGTTCAAGTCTGCCCTTACGGAGTGATGCCTCTTTACGTTGATACTTATCTGGAACAGGAACGTTTTTCAGAGCTGGAAGAAGTAGGCCTGACAAATTGCCGGGAGTGCGGCGGCTGCGCTTTTGTCTGTCCTGCCCACAGGCCTCTTTTGCAGACCATCAGATTGGCAAAAGCTAAGCTGGGCAAACTCGCAGGGGAGGTTAAGGCCAATGGCTAAGCTGATTGTGGCCTCGGCGCCGCATTTGCATTCAGGCGATCAGATCCGGTTTGTAATGCGGGATGTAGCAGTGGCTCTCCTTCCGGCCTGTTGCGCCGCAGTTTACTTTTTCGGTTGGCGGGCGCTGTGGATGCTGCTTGCGGGCGCTGGAAGCGCCGTCTTCTGGGAATGGCTTCTCACCCGCAAAAAAAGCAATGCCGTAGCCGACGGTTCGGCTGCGGTTACAGGGCTGCTGTTGGCTTTGGTTTTGCCGCCCACTTTGCCATTGTGGCAAATTCCGGTGGCCAGTCTCATCGCCATTGGCTTGGGCAAGCAGATTTTCGGCGGGCTGGGCTATAATCCTTTCAATCCCGCTCTCATCGGCAGGGCTGCCCTTTTGGCTTCCTGGCCGGCGGCCATGACCAGTTGGGTCTGGCCCCGGGGGGCAGCTTTGGGAACCGATGCCCTCACTTCGGCCACGCCGCTTGCTTTAGCCAAATATCAAGGCTTACAAGTGAGCTATGCCCGGCTTTTTTGGGGTAATGTGGCCGGCAGTTTGGGAGAGACGTCCGCCTTTGCCATTCTCCTTGGCGCCGGTTACCTGATCGTAAAGCGCAGAATCGATTT
>DIPB01000073.1:300-2655 GCA_002426275.1 Firmicutes bacterium UBA5499 | reverse complement strand
GTGCGCATTCCCTTATGCTATTTGGGCACAGTGTTCATCCTCACGGCGCTGTGGGGGCAAGATCCGATTTTTCACCTTCTGGCCGGCGGTCTGCTTTTGGGCGCCTTTTTCATGGCCACAGACTATGTGACCTCGCCGGTGACGGGGAGGGGCAGGATTTACTTTGGGGTTGGCTGCGGCGTCCTTACGGTGCTCATCCGGCTCTTCGGCGGCTACCCGGAAGGAGTCAATTACGCAATCTTGCTGATGAACGCGGCCTCTCCTCTCTTGGAGCGCTGGACCATGCCCGGAAGGAGGAGCGCGCATGCGTGAAGGAATGAAATTGGCGCTGACGCTGATGCTCATCAGCGCGGCGGCTGGCTTAGGCCTCAGCTGGGTGAACGGCCTCACTGCAGGCCGCATTGTCAAACAGCAGGAAGAGCGTTTGAACGGTTCTCTGGCTAAGGCTTTTCCGGCCGGACATTATGAAAAGCTCGACAAAGCGTCTTCCTTGCGGCAGCGGGAAGAATTCGCCACTGTGGAGGCCATTTGGAAAGCCGCCAGGCCCGAGGGCTATGTTGTGAGCTTGGCGCCCCGAGGCTACGGCGGCAAGCTCAATTGTCTTGTCGGGATTACAGCGGCGGGCACGATTCGCGGGGTAGTGGTGAACCAGCAGAACGAAACGCCCGGTTTGGGCTCTCGGGTTGTGGAAGATAGTTTCCTCTCGCAGTTCAAAGGCGTCAAAGCTGGAAAGCTGCTGGCTGTGAAGAAGGATGGGGGGACAATTCAAGCCGTCAGCGGCGCCACAGTCTCTTCGCGGGCGTTAACCCGCGGCGTGAACACCGCCTTGGCTGTTTTTCAGGAGGTGTCGAGATGAGCATATGGAAGATCGTTAAGAACGGCGTGACTAACGAGAATCCAACCTTTCGTTTGGTTTTGGGGATGTGCCCCACTTTGGCCGTGACAACATCGCTCATCAACGGCTTGGGGATGGGACTTGCCACCACTTTGGTCCTGGCGGGTTCTAACCTTTTGATTTCGCTCCTGCGCAATGTGATTCCCGATAAGATCAGGATTCCGTGTTTTGTGGTGGTGATCGCCACGCTGGTTACCATCATCGACAGCTTAATGCAGGCTTACCTGCCGTCCCTGGCGGAAGTTTTGGGGATTTACATTCCTTTGATTGTGGTGAATTGTATCATCCTGGCCAGAGCGGAGACTTTCGCCTCCAAAAACAGGCTGTTGCCTTCGCTTTTGGACGGCGTGGGCATGGGTTTGGGCTTCACTGTTTCTCTGTCCGTTTTGGGCATGGTAAGGGAACTTTTGGGAACCGGAAAGTTTGCCCAGGCGGCGGATTTCGGCTTTGCGGGCATCACCCTGCTTCCGCGGCAGACGGCCGGCTTAATCATGATTTTGCCGCCGGGCGCTTTCATCACATTGGGGCTGTTGATGGGCTTTTTGAACCAGCACCTAGCGCGCAAAGGAGGGAATAAAGATGAACTCTAATTTGCTTGTGATTTTCTTTAGCGCGGTTTTGATCAATAACTTTGTGATGGTAAAGTTTCTCGGCATCTGCCCTTTTCTGGGTGTTTCCCAAAAGTTTGAGACCGCCTTGGGCATGGGCCTGGCCGTGACGTTCGTAATCGGCCTGGCCTCGGCTGTCACCTGGCTTTTCAATGAGTTTATTTTGCTTCCTCTGGGGCTTGAATTCTTACAGACCATAGCCTTTATTTTGATCATAGCAAGTCTGGTGTAGTTTGTGGAGATGGTGCTGCAGAAGAGCAGTCCCGGCCTTTATCAGGCTTTGGGAGTGTATCTACCATTGATCACCACCAACTGCGCGGTATTGGGCGTGGCTCTCATTAACGTGCAGGAGAAATATGACTTCATCTCCGCGGTGGTAAACGGCGTGGGGGCGGCTTTAGGCTTCACTGTGGCCATCGTGCTTTTCTCCGGCATCAGGGAACGGCTGGCGGGCGCTCCCATCGGCCGCGCTTGGCGGGGCTTTCCCATTGCCCTGGTCACCGCGGGGCTGTTGTCCATTGCGTTTATGGGCTTTTCGGGTTTCAATTTAAGCAAGCTTTTGGGCTAGGGGGAGAGGAATGTTAATAGTTTACACGGTGGCGGTCTTGGCTGTGACCGGATTAGCCTTTGGCGCGATTCTGGCTTACGCTTCCCGGGTGTTTGCGGTAGAGACTGACCCCAAGGTGGAAACGATTACCCAAGCCCTGCCAGGGGCCAATTGCGGCGCCTGCGGCTACCCGGGCTGCAGCGGGTATGCTCAGGCTGTGGCTGCAGGCAAAGCGGCAATCGGGCTGTGCGCCCCTGGCGGTGACGCCGGAGCCGCCAAGCTAGCCGCCATTATGGGAGTGGAGG
>DIPB01000073.1:0-170 GCA_002426275.1 Firmicutes bacterium UBA5499 | reverse complement strand
GAGTGGAGGCCGTCGATCTGGAGGAGAAGGTGGCTCATGCGCGCTGCCGAGGCAAAGAATGCCGGGAGCGCTTTGCATACAGAGGAATAGAGCAGTGCCTGGCCGCTCACCAGTTGGGCGGCGCTAAGGCTTGCGATTGGGCCTGCTTAGGCTATGGCGACTGCGTACGG
>DIPB01000010.1 GCA_002426275.1 Firmicutes bacterium UBA5499 | reverse complement strand
TTAATAACCGCCCCCTATCCTAAGCAGAATGACAGAGAAAAACCGGAGCCTTTAGGCGCCGGTCTTTCTTAACGACCGCAGCATTTCTTATACTTCTTGCCGCTGCCGCAAGGACAAGGATCATTGCGGCCCACCTTGGGCCCCCGCACGATGGGCTCCTGTACGGGAGGTAGGTCTTCATCTTCATCCAGCAGCGGTTCGTCTTTGTCCAGATATTCGCTCAGCAAGTTCAGCATTTGCTTGTCGCTGCGCCGCTTCTTCAGCAAGGACCTGCGCAAATGCGGCTGCAAGGCCTGCTCGAGAAAGGGAGCTTTGGCAGCGTAAAGGCGAGAATAGGTCGTCTTCACATGCAAAATGGCTTCTCTGAAACGGGAGAAATTATCCAGGATCAGATATTCTCTTACCAAATCCAACTCGGCCTCTTTCTCCGGGTCTTCCTCAACCAATTCAGCAGGCAGCAGATATTTGGCTAGGGTGACTCCAAACTCTGAATATAAAGCGGAATCCCAGGAAATGGCTACGAGTTCTTCCGCAAATCCGGCTTGTTCCTCGTCGGACAGCGCCTTTATCTCGGGGCGGGCGCTTGCAATCAAAGCGACTGCCTTGGAGGCGATCAGGGCAGCTTTCTTACTGAAGCCGCGTTGGGCTACGGAACAGGCCAGATGGTTAAGCGCGTTTGCCAGTTTAGCGGCTTGTTCCGTGTCTTGAGCCAGAGCGACTATTAGGTCAAGGTGTTTAGTCAGCGGCAGCATAGGGCTCATACGCGCTTCCATGGATATCAGCTCCATGAGAATCTCCGTCTCATCCCAGCCTCGCTGAGGAGCGTCTTTCAAGGCGGCCAGCAATACGCCCCTGGCGCTTGACAAATCTCCCGCCGCTATGTGGGTACTCGCGAACTCCAGCCGCAACGAATAATTATCATCGTCCAACTGCAGCGCTTTACCGTAGGCTGCCAGCGCTTTTTTATGCCAGCCCCGCTCCCGGCACGCGCGGGCATAGGAACTGACAACGGACGAATTGTCCGGAGCAAGTTGCATGGCTTTTTCTAGAGTTTTGACGCTTTTGCCGGAATTGCCGTTGCGCAGGTAAGCGGTCCCTAAAGAGATTAGGAGCTGTATTTCATCCGGATAATTGTCTACAGCATTCTCAAGGATCTTGAGCGCAGCCTGTTCTCGACCATTCCGCAAGGCTTGTTCGGCCGCCTGGAAGCAGCGCCTTGCTCCCGCCGCCATTGACTGTTCCCTGTCGTATGCGGCGCGGGTGTTCTCGTCGCTGAGGGTCTCATAAGCTTCCCGGATCTTCATGAAGGCTTTCGCGTGATCGTCCGGCGGAAACTCCCGGACTTTTTTAAAATAAGCTTTTTTGATCTCCCGCTGCGTTGCCGTGGGGGAGAGCTCCAATAAATCGTAAAGTGACGCCATTTTCATCATTCCTAATCTAAGAAGTCGCCGGACCGGAGCCTTGGGGACTCCGGTTGGTGCTTATTTACCACCACTTCCGCCTTGCGGAGCACCTTCTCATGGTAGATGAACCCGCTTTTGATCACGTCCAGCACGGTCCCCTCAGGCAACGCCAGGTCGGATGCGACACCGACGGCGGCTTGGCTTTGCGGCAGAAACTGTTCTCCTTCGCCTTCAATGCGCACCAGCCCGCAGGAGAGCAGGATTTGCGCCATGCTTTTCCATTGCATGGCCAGCTGCTTTTGCCAGCTTTGATCCGCGTTTTTCTGCGCGAAGCGATAGAAGATCTCAAAGCAGTCCGAGCTTGCCACCAGGCTCTCCAGGAGCTTTTCCAGCCGGCTTGACGCTTGGGCGAGCTCTTGGCTTAGGCTCTGCTGCTTTTTGCTTTCAGCCGCCTGCTCTTCCAACTGGCAGACGATTTCCTCCAACTGGGAAGTTGTGCTGAACTGTTCCTTGCCAAAGCGTTTAACCTCATGGGCGAACTGGTCAAGGGCGGCGGTGAGCTCGTTTTGGCCGCTGAAGGCAGGCTGAAGTTTTTGATATTTTTTTAGTTCCTCTTTGATATCTAACATTTGGACTCCTTTACGGCTTTTTCACTTAGTCTAGTCCAGAGCGCAGGCGCTTTCCGTTGGGAGACAGACTTCACGGCGCGCCAGATTTTGGCCCAAATCCTCTCCGGGATTGGGTTAAGTGCGGCCTCTCGAATGTAATGGAGAGCCCAGGGATTGGTTTTATCCAGACGCAGGGAATTTCCCCAGCTGACGAAGGCCGCGTTTTTTTCTCCAACCGCGAATTGGCACAAACCCAACAAATTGGCAAAACGCACGATTTCATAGCTGGGGAAAGACTTTGCCTCCATGATTCTCAGGGCTCGGCGATAGTTGCCGTCCAAGGCATGGCCCAGGGCGGTGTGGTAATCTGCCAGGACCTGAGACAGAGAGCTCAGACTCGTCAGATACACTTCGGCCGGATTCTCCGGCGTCAGCTCTATGCTGCGCGTCCAGGCTTCCTTGCACTGCGGGAAATCTCCTAGCCGGTAGCAGCAAAGCCCCAGCAGGTTCCAGCCCTGCCACAGCTGTGGATTTAAGCTGAGGCAGGCGTCCAGTTTCTCCTTGGCTAGGGACAGCTGATCTGTCAAAGCCAGGTCTAAAGCCTGGTCATAGTAAAAACGAGCCAGTTGGCTTTTCATCAGACATCCTCTATTTCGTAAAGCAGGCTGGTGAGGGCTTCGGCCAGCGCCGCTATTTCTTCCTCGCTGACGCCGCCGGCCGGCAGAACTCGCTTCAGGGTTTCGAGTATTACAGTCAGCTCTTCCTGCGATTCGGCGCCAGGCGGCAGACGTTTCAGTTTTCGCTCCGCTCTGCGGATTAGAGCCCGGTATTTTGAGGCCAGCGGCGCATTTGCCCAGGCGTCCGGATCCTGTTGGGCCGCATTGGCGTCGATGGTGATGCCGGCTTTTTTGCCGGTGCTGGCAATGGTTCCTTTCACCTGCAGAATGCCATTGGCATCATAGGTAAAACGCACTCTGATGGCTTGTTTTTCGGCCGGCGCCGGCGGAATGCCGCTGAGCGAAAAACTGCCAAGTAAGTTGTTCCGCGAGGCAGGCTGGCGATCACCTTGATAGACGGTGATGACCACTTCCTCCTGATCGTCGACACAAGTATAAAATTCTCTTTCTTTGGAGACGGGAATTGTGGTATTCCGGGGAATGAGCACGTTGAGGAAATCCGGGTATTCAGTCTCTCCGATGCGGGTGACGGTGCTTACCCCCAGGGTATAGGGACAGACGTCGGTGATCAGGATATCTTCCGTGGGGCGGAGATCTTTGTTGAGGATGGCGGCTTGAATCGCCGCGCCTGTCACCACCGCCAGGTCCGGATCCACTAAGCACTGCGGCTCTTGCTCCATAGTCTCGGCCAAGAAGCGCCTCACAAGGGGAGTTCTGGAAGCGCCGCCCACAGGCAAGACGAGCGCTATCTCCCGCTTGTCCAACTTTGCGTCGGCCAAGGCGAGCTCCAGCGGTTCCTTCGAGCCGGAGACCAGATCCAAGATGGCGGCCTCGAAATCATCCAGGGTCACGGTCTCCTCCAAGGCGATGGGTTCGCCGTTTTTCATCGCCATGAAGGGCAGCTGCACTGTGTATTCGGTTTGGTCGCTGAGGGCGATCTTGCAGCTTTCCGCGGCGGCTTTGAGCCTTGCCATGGCGTGGGGGTCGGACTTGAAGCTGAGACCGTGCTTTTTCCGAAAGCGTTCTTGGAGTAAGACCATTAAGCGCTGGTCAAAATCTTTGCCGCCTAGAGCAGTGTTGCCGCTGGAAGCTCTGACATCCAAGACGCCGTTGAAAAGCTCCAACACAGTCACGTCCAAGGTGCCGCCGCCCAGATCGTAGACCAGAAGGTATGATTCGTCTTTCATGTGGTTAATGCCATAGGCCAAGGCCGCGGCCGTGGGCTCGTTGATGAGCCGCTCAACCTTTAGTCCCGCCAGTTCCCCCGCCTCGATTGTGGCCCTGCGCTGCTCGTCTGTGAAATAGGCGGGAACTGTGATCACGGCCCGGTTCACTTTTTCAGCTAAAAATTCCTCGGCGCGATGGCGCAAATATTTGAGAATCTCAGCGGAGATGGCCTGGGGAGTGTATTGCCTGTCGCCTAAGCTAACGGCCTGAGTCTTGCCCATCAGCCTTTTAACTTCCATTACGGTTTCATTTGGCCGCAGCAGCAGCTGATCTCTTGCCTGGTTTCCTACGATGATCTTTCCTTCAGGAGAAAGCCCCACCACAGAAGGGGTGATTATTTCTCCTAAATCGTTGGGGATCAGCCTGATTTTGCCTTCGTGGTAGATGGCGATCTCCGAAGTTGAAGTGCCCAGGTCTATGCCTAAAATTCGGCTCATAGTATGTATCCTCCTAGACTAAACATCTCTTTTAAATATTCTGCGGTTGGCGGTTAATTCCTTTCACATTTAGCGATTTAGCGACTATTTACGCCAAGGAAATCAATTTTTATCATTACTAGCCAGTCAAAAGTTCTGACGCGCCACATAGAAAAAAAGTAACTCTTTCAAACGATTTTATGCTATCCTTAGGTCATGACTAGTAACCGAAAGGAGGCTAAATCGCGAAAGAGTTACATACACAGTTTAGCAGATTCTTTCGCGATTAACCAAAGACGAATTGTCAAGGACTTTTT
>DIPB01000083.1 GCA_002426275.1 Firmicutes bacterium UBA5499 | reverse complement strand
AAGGTTACTCCCTGGGGGATCCCCAGACCCGTAATCCGCCCCCGGTTGGGCGCTTCTAAGCTAACTTCCAGCTCTCGGGGAACCTTAAGGGGGATGGCGCCAGGCAAGGGAAGATCGCTGACGCCGCTGGAGCGGGGCAGGATTGAGCCGGCGGCCAAAAAAGCCACCAAACCGTGCTTGGAAAGCTGGCTGCGCAGAGCTTCCTGATCCTCAGCCAGTTGGGCGTGCGCCCTGGCAGCATCCAGATCGAGCTTAGCAGCCAAAAGACACCCCGCCAGCTGCGGCAGTTCCTGGAAGAACATCTGCTCTGCCTGTCCGCCTAAAACCGTCCGTCCCCTGGCCGGCAGCCCCACAGAAAGCCGGGCCTCAATGAAGTCACTGTTCACGAGCACGGCCGTCCGCTCCAGGATCTGCTGCCCCGGCGCGTCTATGTAAATCGTCCCGCTTTTGCCGGTTCCTCTGCGCCCGCGCACACAAGCGGGGATGGCTGCCGCAAGCCTGCGGGCCAAGAAATCCTCCAACGCCACCTTCCGCTCCGGCGTGGCAAACAGCTCCGGAGGAAAACTTTGCTCCGCCCTCAGACGAATCCGGCTGGGAGAGGCAAAAGGATCGCCTTGGATGTAATCGCAATAAAGCAAAAAGGAGGGGAAGCGAAAGCTGCCCCTTAGCTCCTTATACGCCGGATAGCTCCTGCCGTCAATGCGCCGCAGGATAGACCTGACCGTCCCATCTGTATTCAAAGCTTGTGTCACCTTTATCTTTTAGCCAGATTCTGTACGCCTGATCGCTCAAGCTTAACCTCAACTTTATCAGCGATTTTCAAAGTTAGCACATCTTCCTTCAAAGTTGTGATCTCCCCGTGAATGCCGCCCCAGGTCACTACCTGATCGCCTTTTTTCAGAGCATCCAACATCTGGCGTCTTTGCTTTTGTTGTTTCTGCTGCGGGCGAATCAAGACAAACCAAAAGAAAATCAGCATTACCACAAAGGGCAGAAAAAGACCCAGCAATGCCCCTGTACTGGCTTGTTGTTCTTTCATTATCTCCCTCCTCTCAGTTACCCTTGTCCTAATATTTCGGTTATTAACCTCTTTATTCCTGCCTTAATCTCCGTACCGCCGCAAAAAGTCTTCCTTGAACGCCAAAAAATCTCCTGCCAAAAGGTGCTCTCTGCTCTCGGCCATCAGCTGTAATAAAAAATGCACATTATGGTACGTGGTCAGGCGCAGGCCCAAAATCTCCCCGCATTTGAGCAAATGGCGGATGTAAGCCCGCGAATATGTCTGGCAGACCTTACAGTTGCAGGCAGGATCCAGCGGCCTGGGATCTTTTCTGCAAGGCGCGTCGCGCACTGTCAGCCTCCCTTCTCTAGTGAACACAGTGCCGTTTCTGGCGATGCGGGTAGGCAGCACGCAGTCGAACATATCGATGCCCCTAGCCACGCCTTCCAGCAAGCAATCCGGAGAGCCGACTCCCATCAGATAACGAGGTTTACCGGCAGGCAGAACCGGGTCCAAAACTTCCAGGATCTTATACATCTCTTCCTTAGGTTCGCCCACAGATAAGCCGCCGATGCTGTAGCCTGGAAAATCAAGGCTCGTCAAATCGCCGGCGCTCTGCAGCCTCAAAGCCGCATCCGTTCCTCCTTGGACGATGCCGAACAGGGCTTGGTCCTGTCTTCTGTGCGCTTTCAAGCAGCGCTCAGCCCAGCGGCTGGTGCGCAGAACGGACTGCCGGATATACTCCGGGGCCGCGGGCAGGGATACGCATTCATCGAAGCACATAATGATATCTGCGCCAAGCGCTTCCTGAATCTCCACAGCCAGCTCAGGCGTGAAAAAATGCTTTGAGCCGTCTAAATGGGAGCGGAAGTGAACCCCTTCTTCCGTCACTTGCCGCAGCTTATTGAGGCTGAATACTTGAAAGCCTCCGCTGTCTGTGAGGATGGAACCGGACCAGTGCATAAACCTGTGAAGACCTCCCAGCTCAGCTATGAGCTGATGGCCGGNNCGTATTGTGCATTCCAGCATCTCGTACATCAGATCTTTTGGCTCACCGACGCTCAAGCCTCCAAGGGCGTACCCGGGGAAATCCAGCTCAACCAGCCCTTTTGCGCTTTCCAGGCGTAATTCCGGGTAGGTACTCCCCTGGATAATGCCAAATAGCGCCTGGTCAGCTTTGTTATGGACATCCTTGCAACGCCGGGCCCACCTCGTGGTCCTTTCCAGAACTTCCAGGGCATATTCCCGGCTGCAGGGGTAAGGCGCACACTCGTCAAAGGCCATAGCAATATCAGATCCCAGAGCCATCTGTACCTCCATGGCTTTTTCCGGGCTGAAAAAATGCTCTGAGCCGTCAATGTGGGACCGGAAGGTCACCCCTTCCTCGGCAACCTTTCGCAGGGGTCCCAGGCTGAATACCTGAAATCCACCGCTGTCGGTCAGGATGGGTCCGTTCCAGTGCATAAAACGGTGCAGTCCTCCGGCCTCCCTGATCAGTTCGTGGCCCGGCCGCAGGTAGAGGTGATAGGTGTTGGACAAGATAAGCCCAGCGTCCAATTCCCGAAGTTCTTCCTGGGAGAGGGTTTTCACTGTGGCCTGGGTACCCACAGGCATAAAACAAGGAGTCTCTATGCGGCTGTGTTGGGTTGAGAGCAACCCAACCCTTCCCCTGGTCTCGGCGGACTGATATTGAACCTGGAACTGCAAAAAATCACCACCACTGTTAAATGATCAGCATGGCATCGCCAAAACTGTAAAAACGATAGCGTCTCTCCACCGCCTGACTGTAGGCTGCCAGCAAAAGCTCCCGGGGCACGAGACAGCTCACCAGCATCAGGAGCGTGGAGCGGGGAAAATGAAAATTTGTAATCAAGCCGTCCACGGTTTTCAGCCTATAGGGAGGATAAAGAAAAATATCCGTCCAGCCGGCTCCTGGCTTCAGCTCTCCCCCTTGGGAGGCGGCTTCCAAAGCCCTCACCGTAGTTGTCCCCACCGCCACCACCTTGCCCCCTCGCTCGCGGCAGGCGGCGATGGCAGCGACAGTCTGGGCGCCGACGGAATAATGCTCGGCGTGCATCTGATGCTCTTCCACGATTTCGGTGCGCACAGGGCGAAAAGTACCAAGTCCCACGTGCAGCGTGATATATGTAAGCCCGACTCCTTGCTCCCGGAGAGCGGACAGCAGCTGCGGCGTGAAGTGCAGCCCCGCCGTGGGAGCGGCTGCCGATCCCTCTTCTTTAGCGTACACGGTTTGGTAGCGTTCAGGATCCGCCAAGCTCCTGTGAATATAAGGCGGCAAGGGAACTTCTCCTAATTTCTGCAGCAGCTTGTCCCATTGCCCTTCATAGTGAAACTCAATGATCCTGCCTCCGCTTTCCGTAGCGGAAAGGACCTCGCCTGTGAGCAGTCCCCCGCCGAAGGAGAGCCAAGAGCCCGGCTTAGCCTTTTTTCCCGGCTTCACCAATGTCTCCCAACGATCTTCCCCTGTGGGGTGCAAAAGGACCACTTCCACAGCGCCGCCAGCGTTCTGTCTTTCTCCGTGTAAGCGCGCAGGCAACACCCTGGTGTCGTTCAGAACCAGCAAGTCGCCTGCTGAAAGATATTCCGGCAATTGATAAAAATGACGGTGCTCCAAAGCGCCGTCTTTGTGCAAAACCATCAGCCGCGAGTGATCCCGCTTTTCCGTGGGACTTTGCGCGATCAGCTCCGGCGGTAACTCGTAGTCAAAATCAGCGGTGTTCAATTTTCTCCTCCCCGGGTTTAAATTGCAAAAAAGCTTCGGGAAGCAATTCCCAAAGGCTGTATGTTTTAGTGTTTCCTGCCAGGTCCGAAGTTACGATTTCCAAAGGCCCAAACTCTGCCAAAGCTTGACGGCAGATCCCGCAAGGCGTTGGGCCGCCCGTTATGTCGGCCACAACTGCCAGGTGTGTGAATTCCCGCTCTCCCCGGGCGACAGCCTGATACAAGGCGACTCTTTCCGCGCAACAGCCGGCGCCGAAAGCGGCGCTTTCCACGTTGCAGCCGGAATAGATCTTGCCGCTTCCCGCGCGCAGGGCGGCTCCCACAGGAAACTTGCTGTAAGGACAATAGGCATGCTCCCGCGCTTGCCTGGCTATTTGCAATAAAGCTTTCAAAATCCGTATCCTCCCAGCTGAAAGACAAGTCCCACCACAAGAATGCCCAAGATCGCCCCGGCAAACACTTCTTTGGGCGTGTGGATTTTCCCTTCCACTCTGCTCTGAGCCACCAAAGCTGCGATGGACAGCGAAATCAAATAGACAAGCCAACTGCGGCTGAGGAATAACGTCAACGTGGACAAAGCAAACGAAACTGCCGAATGGCCGCTGGGCATGCCGCCTTGGAGAAAAAATTCTCCAGTTGGCAGCGCCTTGGCCAACAAAATCGTCAAAAGGCAAAGGGCGATTGCCACCACAGACAGATAAGCCGGCACCTGCGCAACTTTTCGCAAGAGCAAAGGATGAAAGTTTATCAGCCTGGGAATGAAAATGATGGCCCCGATGAGCACGGAAATTACCGCGGCCACTAACACCCCGCCGGCTGCCACTTGTTTCGCCCGCTCTGCCAGGGGATGGTAGTCGGGCGAGACCAAATCAACCACCGCCTCCAGGGCGGTATTGAACAGTTCTCCCATGATCACCGCTGCAATGGTGACAAGCAAGGCCACCACCTCCCAGCGTCCTAAATCGGTAAACGCCGAGAGAATCAGCACCAAGCCCGCCATAATGAAATGAACCCGCATATTTCTTTCCGTGCGGATAGCTCTCAGGATGCCATTGATGGCATCTGTGAAGCTGTCCACAAGTTTTCTCTTACTCATCCAAGTTACCGCCCCAGTCCCATAGAGTCCAGCAACGCCTCCTGCTCGCGTTCCATTTGTTCACATTCGCTGTCTGTTTGGTGATCCCTTCCCAGAAGATGCAAAATACCGTGCACTGCCAGGAAGGCCAGCTCGCGCTGCACTCCGTGTCCGTATTCCGCGGCCTGCCTTTGAGCCACAGGCAGACAGATCACCACATCTCCCAACAAGTTATCATCAGACCCCCAAGCTTCCAGCATGGGGAAAGACAGCACGTCTGTAGGCCTGTCAACGCTGCGCCAGACGCGATTGAGCTGCCAAATTTGCTTTTCGCCAACCAGGCTCACTGAGATTTCCCAGTCCTCGCGCCCTGTGAGCCTGCGCACGGCCAGAGCCGTCACTTGCTTGAGAAAATCTAAATAACATCGTACAGCTTGTTCATCCAATTCGTCGCCGCACAGTACCGCAACTTCGCCCATCTGAGTTTCCTCCTAAGCTCTTGCGCTGGTCTTCAGCTGTGGATATTCGATCCGTTTATGATAAATGCCGCAAAGAGTTCTCACAAAAGAATTAGCGATTTTATCCAGATCGCGGAAAGTGAGATCCGATTCGTCCAGCTGGCCGCCGGCCAGGCGTTCCTTAATGATTTTCCGGACCAGCCCCTCAATCCTGCCGGGACTCGGTTCACGCAGCGACCGCACGGCCGCCTCTACGCTGTCTGCCAGCATCAAAACCGCGGCCTCTTTGGTCTGGGGTCTCGGCCCCGGATAGCGGAAATCTTTTTCAAATACCTTTTCCCGGTCATTCTCCTGGGCCTTGCTGTAAAAATACTTCACTAAATCTGTTCCGTGGTGCTGCCTGATCAGATCAATTATGGATTCCGGCAGCTTGTGCTCCCGGGCCAGCTCCACTCCGTCTTTCACGTGCGAGGTGATAATCAAAGTGCTCAGGCCAGGGGCGATCTTATCGTGAGGATTTTCCATGCCAAACTGATTTTCAGTGAAAAAATAAGGACGTTTGATTTTGCCTATATCATGGTAATAAGCTCCCACGCGCACCAGGACGCTGTCACCGCCCACCTCTTCGCTGGCGGCTTCCGCCAAATTTCCCACCAAGAGGCTATGGTGATAAGTTCCCGCAGCCTCCACCAAGAGCCTTCGCAGCAGCGGGTGATTGGGGTTAGACAGTTCCAGCAGCTTGATGGCGCTGGTCAAATGAAACAGCGTCTCCAGATAGGGCAGCGTGCCAATGGTCAGGATCGCGGAGATAATCCCATTTAAAAACCCCAGCCAAGAAAGCTTTAGCGTTGCCACATCGCCTGCCAGCATGCCCATCCCTAAAATGGCAAAAAAATTGGCGATCCCCACCAGAAAGCCGGCTCTGGTGATATCGGAACGCTGGCTGATTTTAGAGACACAGAAAGCGCCGGCAATGCCCCCCACTAAGTTTACCACCAAAACCCGAATATTATTGTCTGCCACAATTCCCGCGGTTAAGGCAAACATTACGCCAGCGACTATGGCCAACCGCAAATCCAAGAGAATGGCAATGAGCATGGTGGCGAAAGCAGTGGGAATGAGATAAGCTCCGGTTCCCGAAATGCTTACCAGTTTAATGAGGGTCACCATGACGCAGACGATTAGGGCAAATAAAGAGAGCAATTTCTCTTCCCGGAGAATATCTCTCCGGAATTGATACAGATATCCTCCCAAAAAGAGCATCAAAGCGCTGGTGAGAATCAATACTCCTAAAATGGCCAGGTAATTCATCTGTCGCCTTTGCATGCCTAAATCCCTGAGCAGCTGAATGTGTTCCGGGGTGGCTTTATCGCCCCGGCGGATGATTACCTGATCTTTCAGCACCATCACCGGTTCCACGCTGCGGATGGCAGCTTGCCTGGCCTTTTCCACCTGTTGCGGATCTAAAATCAAATTGGGCTGCAAGAAACCGGACACGACTTCCTTCAAGGCCATGGCCTCATTTTCAGCCAACTGCGCCTTATCGATCAGCCTGTCAGCCTGCTTTTGATATTCGGGCAAGTTTTTTTCACTGATGCGTTCTTTTTGCAGCAACTCGGCTAAAGTGGATTTGGCCGTCCGCTTCAGTTGATTTCTTTTGCTCCTGGAAACGTGGAGCAAAACGTTAAAAGCCGCGCTGCTGAATTGATATTCTTTGCCGAGGCTGGAACGAACCTGCTCTGGCCGCGCGTCATTTTCCAACTGCTCCTCTAGTTTGTTGAAAAACTCCTCCAGCTGTAAATCAGCCTGTAAAGCCAAAGTCTGACTGATAACGTAATTTTCCTCATGTTCCTGAGCTTCGCGCACTGCCCGTTTGGCAGCTTCCTGCTCCAGCAGCTCTGTCTGCGGCCGATCCACAATGGTACGGGGGGCGACAATCTCCCTAGGCGCCACTTGTCCAACTTTGAGATCCACTTTCGCCACTAGAAAATTAGATACTAAAACCAAAACGATGAGCGTAAACGTAGCTCCGCCGATGATCAGTTGTCTTGCCAACTGTTTCTTCCAAAGTTTCCGAAAAAAAATCGCTATTCGCGCGAGCTGCTTGAGCATAGCTGACATTTTTTATTCCCCCTCGGCAGCTGCTTCCCTTTGAGCTTCGAACTGCGCATAGGCGTTGACAATGCGCGCGACCAAACGATGCCGCACTACGTCCAGCCCTGATAGCTCAATAAAAGAAATCCCCTCCACACAGCTCAATACTCTTTGAGCTTCCCGCAGGCCGCTTACCTTTCCCCTGGGCAAGTCCACCTGCGTCACGTCGCCTGTAATCACCATCCTGGAACCGTTTCCCAACCTAGTGAGAAACATTTTCATCTGCTCGGATGATGTATTTTGGGCCTCATCCAAAATTATATACGAATCTTCCAGCGTTCTGCCCCGCATATAGGCCAAAGGCGCCACCTCAACCGTACCCCGCTCCATAGTGCGGGAAGCAGCCTCCTGGCCTAACAGGTCATAGAGCGCATCATACAGCGGTCTCAGGTAAGGATCGACTTTTTCCTGCAAATCGCCTGGCAAAAAACCTAATTTTTCCCCTGCTTCCACAGCCGGCCGGGTCAAGATAATGCGCTCCACCTGATGGGAGCGCAGCGCCGCCACCGCTTTAGCCATGGCCAAGTACGTCTTGCCGGTGCCTGCGGGCCCCACTGCAAAGACGATGCTGTCCTGGTCCAGAGCCTGCAAATACCTCAACTGTCCTAATGTCCTGGGGCGCACCGCCTTGCCACGGGCAGTAACGAAAACTACGGTACTAGAGATCTCGCTTAATTTACCTTCATGGCTCTGCGCTAAAGAAAGCGCGTAATTCACCTGGCTTGCGGAGAGCAAATCGCCTCTCTTTAGAACTTCCGAAAGATCTGTAATCACTTCTTGCGCCTGAGCTAGCGCTTCTTCCGAACCTTGGAGCAATAACTCATTGCCCCTGGCGATAATCTGAACTCGAAGTTTTTCCTCAATTAGCTTCAGGTATTCATCGCGGGGGCCGTAAAGACTTGGCGCCAGATTCGGTTCTATTTGTTGGGTCAGGCTCATGTTCAATCCGATGTTCTCCCTCCCATTGCCCGGGTGTAAACGGCTTCTCTACAGCCACAGGTCCTCTGCATTCTGCTAAAATTTTAACCCTCACAAGTTGCCCCTCGCGAAGCACTATGGGTTTGATGTTTTCTATCTTATCGCCAGGTCCCAGTTGACGGCGCACTTGGCTCTGGGCCTTTTGGTAGGCTAACTTTTGGGCATCTAGTTTCTGTTCTCGCTCTATGATCCCGTGTTTCTCTATAACCTTGAG
>DIPB01000164.1:21658-25923 GCA_002426275.1 Firmicutes bacterium UBA5499 | reverse complement strand
TCCACCTCACGATGGACACCCTTAAAGAAATGGATGGCCCCGTCAGGGGCCATCATTTCTCATTTCATCGCCGCGATGATGGCATCTGCCATCTCTTGCGTGCCAACCGCCGTGGGATCGTTCCGCTCTGCTTTCAGATCGTAAGTCACATTTTTGCCTTCCGCGATCACCCTGGCCACAGCCTTCTCCACCCTATCGGCTGCCGCAAACTCCTTCAGATAGCGCAGCATCATCACTCCGGAGAGGATGAAAGCAGTGGGATTTGCTTTGTTCAAGCCCTTATATTTAGGCGCCGACCCATGGGTAGGCTCGAACAGGGCGCTCTCAAAGCCGATATTAGCTCCGGGGGCAAGACCCAAACCGCCCACAAGGCCTGCGCAGAGGTCTGAAATGATATCTCCATAAAGATTGGGGAGCACCAGCACGTCGTAGGCTTCGGGATGCTGCACTAATTGCATGCACATGTTATCGATTAGCCTCTCGTCATACTGGATCTGGGGATATTCCTCTGCCACCTGCCTTGCCACATCAAAGAAAAGACCGTCGGTAAACTTCATGATATTAGCCTTAGCCACGGCAGTAACTTTTTTCCTGCCGTTTGCCACCGCGTAATCAAAAGCGTATTTCACAATCCGCCTACTGTTTGCCGGCGAGATCGGTTTAATGGAAATAGCGGCCTCGGAATTGATCTTGCCGCCGCTTTTAGCGATGATGGCTTTCGCTTCCGGAGACTGGGAAGCGAACTCTACTCCTGCGTAAAGATCCTCTGTGTTTTCGCGTACGACCACCAAATCGATATCCTGATAGCGTGAGCGGACTCCGGCATATGATTTGCACGGCCTGAGGCAAGCGAAAAGATCTAACTCATGGCGCAAGGCTACGTTCACGCTGCGGAAACCTGTGCCGATGGGCGTTGTGATCGGTCCTTTCAGCGCCACTTTATTTCGGCGGATGGAGTCAAGCACGCGCTGGGGAAGGGGCGTTCCCTCCGTTTCCATGATCTCTGCGCCCGCTTCCTGTCTGTCCCACTCAAAATCCACTCCCGTGGCCTCCAAAACGCGGCAACCTGCCGCCACTAGTTCCGGCCCAATGCCGTCTCCTGGAATTAAAGTCACACGATAAGCCAATCCGGTTCTCTCCTTTACTGCCTTTGTAGATACTCGGTCAAAAGTTTATTTGTCAGCTGGGGATTAGCCATTCCCCGGGTCTGTTTCATCACCTGTCCCACCAAAAAGCCTACGGCCTTACCTTTACCGGCTTTAAAATCTGTAACTGATTTAGGATTTTCAGCCACGATCTTGGCAATTATCTCCCGCAGCTCCGTCTCGTCGCTGATTTGGGACAAACCCTTGGCATTGACGATCTCCTGGGCAGCTTTGCCGGTGGCAAAGATCTCCTCCAACACGTTTTTCCCAACGCTGCCGCTGATTGTGCCGTTCTTCACCAATTGCAACAGCTGAGCCAAATTGCGGGCCGTAAGCTTGCAGCTTTCAATTTCTTGCTCGGAGCTTCTCAGGAGCCTCTGCACTTCCACCATCAGCCAGTTAGCGACTTCTTTGGGTTCCGGGAAGAGAGAAACCGTCTCTTCATAGAACTCGGCCATGTCTTTAGAGCCTACTATCAGCTCGGCATCGTATTCGCTGAGGCCATATTCCTTTTGAAACCGCAGAGATCTAGCATGGGGAAGCTCAGGCAGCTGTGAGCGAATCTCTTCGATCCAAGAAGCTTCCAGCACCACAGGCAAAAGATCCGGCTCGGGGAAATAGCGATAATCGTGAGCCTCTTCTTTGCTGCGCATGGAAGACGTTATCCCCCTGGCTTCATCCCACGTTCTGGTTTCCTGAATCACCCGCTCTGCGCGGTTCAAAACTTCGGTCTGCCTTTGGACCTCATATTCTAACGCCCGCTCCACAGCGCGGAAGGAGTTGAGGTTTTTCAATTCAGCTTTGGTGCCAAGCTTGTCGCCGCCCTTTGGGCGCAGGGAAATATTGGCATCGCACCGCAGAGAGCCCTCCTCCATCTTGCAGTCTGAAACCTCGATGTATTGGAGAATCGCCTTCAATCTCTCTAAATATTGCTTGGCCTCTTGAGGCGATCTAATGTCCGGCTCGGAGACGATCTCAATCAGTCCTATGCCGCAGCGGTTGAGGTCTTCCAGAGAATATTCCGCGGACATGATATCGTCGCCTTGATGCACGGATTTGCCAGCTTCTTCCTCCATGTGAATCCTGGTAATGCCGATGATATTGCCGTCTGCCAATGTGATTTTACCGCCTGTTGCCAGCGGTTCATCATACTGGGAGATTTGATATGCCTTTGGCAAATCGGGATAAAAATAATTCTTGCGATGAAATTTACTGGTAGTGTGAACTGTGCAGTCAACGGCCAGCGCTGCGCGGACGGCATATTCCACGGCTTTCCGATTGAGCACAGGCAAAGCCCCTGGCAGGCCCAGGCAAACCGGACAGACATGGGTGTTTGGCGTAGCTCCGAAGGCTGTGGAACAACCGCAGAAAATCTTGGCATTAGTGCGCAACTCCGCGTGCACTTCCAGCCCAATTACCACCTCGTAATCCATTTATGCCACCTCCGTGGGGCCAAAGCGTCTCTCTAAAGCCCAAGCAACTCTCAGGATAGTCTCCTCGGCAAAGTGATTGCCGCTCAGCTGCACTCCCACAGGCAACCCTTCCGCAAAGCCGACAGGCAGGTTCAAAGCTGGCACGCCGGCTAAATTGACAGGAATAGTGCAGAGATCGTTTTGATACATAGCAAGCGGATCCGTGATCATCTCTCCGATCTTAAACGGCAGACTGGGCGTCGTGGGCGTCAAAAGACAATCACACTGTCTGAGGGCCAGTGAGTAATCGTCGGCAATGAGCCGTCTCACCTTCTGAGCTTTCAAATAATAAGCGTCATAATAGCCGGAACTGAGCGCGTACGTTCCCAGCATAATCCGCCGCTTAACTTCGGAACCGAAGCCTTCGCTGCGGGTATTGCTGAACATGCTGACCGTATCCGGAGCCTTCGGCGAGCGATAGCCGTATCTTACACCGTCAAAGCGAGCCAGGTTGGAACTTGCCTCAGCCGGCGCGATTAGATAATACGCCGCCACCGCATAGTCGCTGTGCGGCAGCGAAACTTCGATGCATTGGGCGCCCTCCTCCTCCAAAATTTTACGCGCTTCCTCCAGTTTCAGGCTCACAGCCGGGGCGAGATTGATTGTCACGTATTCCTTGGGGATGCCAATCTTCATGCCCCGCACGCCGGCTTTCAACCGTGCGGTGTAATCCGCCGCCGGGATGGAAGCGGATGTGGAATCGTGCTTGTCTTGTCCGGAAATAGCCTGCAGCATTAAAGCCGCATCTTCCACATCGCGCGTGAGGGGCCCGATTTGATCTAAAGAAGAGGCGAAAGCTACGGCGCCGTAGCGAGAAACCCTGCCGTACGTTGGCTTAAGGCCAACTACTCCGCAGAAAGCCGCAGGTTGCCGAATAGAACCGCCGGTATCCGTGCCCAAAGCGACAATGGCCTCGCCAGCGGCCACGGCAGCGGCGGGTCCGCCGCTGGATCCGCCCGGAACGCGCTGAAAATCCCAAGGATTATGCGTCAAATGATAAGCGCTGTTTTCTGTGGATGAGCCCATGGCAAACTCATCCAGATTGGCTTTCCCCACCATGGGCAGCAGCGGGAGTTTTTCAACCACAGTGGCATTGTAAGGCGGCTTATAATGCTCCAGAATCTTTGACGCGCAGGTGGTGGGCACGCCTTTGGTGCAAATGTTATCTTTCACAGCCAAGGGAATGCCGGCCAAAGGCGGCAGTTCTTCGCCCTTCGCCCGCAGCTCGTCCACCTTGCGGGCGGTCTCCATGGCATGCTCCGCGGTAAGAGTTATGTATGCGCCCACAGTTTGCTCTTTGCTGTCTATGCGCGCGATCACATCTTCAGTTAATTCCCGAGCGCTGATCTGTTTTTGGACAAGAAGTTCGCTCAGTTCATGGGCTGTTTTCCGATAAAGCTCCAATTCATGGCCTCCTATTCTTCCTCAATGATGCGCGGCACCTTAAACATGCCGTCCTGAATCTCCGGCGCGCCGGCCAAGGCCTCTTCCTGCAAAAGCGACGGCTCCACTATATCATCGCGCATCATGGCTTTCATGGGTACGGGATAAGTTAACGGCTCCACGTTTTCCGTGTCCAAATCGCGGATTTTCTCAACGTAAGCGAGGATATTTCCAAGCTGTCCTGTAAATTGCTCTGCTTCCTCTT